>NZ_JAXHCH010000001.1:2500-320000 GCF_042466415.1 Albirhodobacter sp. R86504
TTGACGTTCATAGCCTTGCATGGGCTATGTCCAATAATCGACTGATGCGGGTAGTATACATTGTTTTTGACCGGAGGGAGTTTAACTTCTTCTGGATCAAATCAAGCGCGAGAAGGGCGTTTGGTGGATGCCTAGGCAGTAAGAGGCGATGAAAGACGTGGTACTCTGCGATAAGCCATGGGGAGCTGAGAACAAGCTTTGATCCATGGATCTCTGAATGGGGAAACCCACCTGACAGTTCGATATAATTACCTCGGTAGTTTATATCTTGCTGAAACAGGTACTTATTACCTGAATACATAGGGTTTTAAGAGCGAACCCGGGGAACTGAAACATCTAAGTACCCGGAGGAAAGGAAATCAACAGATACTCCCCTAGTAGTGGCGAGCGAACGGGGACCAGCCGAGCCAAGACAGTGACTAGAATGATCTGGAAAGATCAGCCATAGCGGGTGACAGCCCCGTATAGGAAGCTCAATTGGACGTATTAAGTAGGGCGGGACACGTGAAATCCTGTCTGAAGATCGGGGGACCACCCTCGAAGGCTAAGTACTCCTTACTGACCGATAGTGAACCAGTACCGTGAGGGAAAGGTGAAAAGCACCCCGACGAGGGGAGTGAAACAGTTTCTGAAACCGGACGCCTACAAGCAGTCGGAGCTTCCTTGAGAAGTGACGGCGTACCTTTTGTATAATGGGTCAACGACTTGGTCTATCGAGCAAGCTTAAGCCGTTAGGTGTAGGCGCAGCGAAAGCGAGTCTTAAAAGGGCGAATGAGTTCGATGGATCAGACCCGAAACCAAGTGATCTAGCCATGTGCAGGATGAAGGTAAGGTAACACTTACTGGAGGTCCGAACCGACACCCGTTGAAAAGGGTCCGGATGACGTGTGGCTAGGGGTGAAAGGCCAATCAAACTTGGAGATAGCTGGTTCTCCGCGAAAGCTATTTAGGTAGCGCCTCGGACGAATACCATGGGGGGTAGAGCACTGGATGGATGATGGGGGCCCACAGCCTTACTGAGTCTAACCAAACTCCGAATACCCATGAGTACTATCCGGGAGACACACGGCGGGTGCTAACGTCCGTCGTGAAGAGGGAAACAACCCTGACCAACAGCTAAGGCCCCCAATTCGTGGCTAAGTGGGAAAGCAGGTGGGACGACCAAAACAACCAGGAGGTTGGCTTAGAAGCAGCCATCCTTTAAAGATAGCGTAACAGCTCACTGGTCTAGATAAGTTGTCCTGCGGCGAAGATGTAACGGGGCTCAAGCCACGAGCCGAAGCTTTGGATGTGTACCGCAAGGTGCACGTGGTAGCGGAGCGTTCTGTGATATAGAACGCTGCCTCTTTGCTTCCTTCGGGAAGTTTGGAGGCAATGTTCTGACTGTGAAGCCGGCCTGTGAGGGATCCGGTGGAGTGATCAGAAGTGAGAATGTTGACATGAGTAGCGACAAAGAGGGTGAGAGACCCTCTCGCCGAAAGTCCAAGGGTTCCTGCTTAAAGCTAATCTGAGCAGGGTAAGCCGGCCCCTAAGGCGAGGCCGAAAGGCGTAGTCGATGGGAACCAGGTTAATATTCCTGGGCCAGGAGATGGTGACGGATCCCGAGTGTAGTTCCTCCTTATCGGATTGGAGGGGCTGCTTAGGGGTTCCTGGAAATAGCCCTCCGCAAGACCGTACCCTAAACCGACACAGGTGGACAGGTAGAGTATACCAAGGCGCTTGAGAGAACCACGTTTAAGGAACTCGGCAAAATGCCTCCGTAAGTTCGCGAGAAGGAGGCCCTATTCGGACGCAAGTCTGGGTAGGGGGCACAAACTAGGGGGTGGCGACTGTTTACTTAAAACACAGGGCTGTGCGAAGCCGTAAGGCGACGTATACAGTCTGACGCCTGCCCGGTGCTGGAAGGTTAAAAGGAGGGGTGCAAGCTCTGAATTGAAGCCCCAGTAAACGGCGGCCGTAACTATAACGGTCCTAAGGTAGCGAAATTCCTTGTCGGGTAAGTTCCGACCTGCACGAATGGCGTAACGATCTCCCCGCTGTCTCAAACGTGGACTCAGCGAAATTGAACTGTGTGTCAAGATGCACACTACCCGCGGTTAGACGGAAAGACCCCATGCACCTTTACTATAGCTTCGCACTGGCATCAGGATTGTGATGTGCAGGATAGGTGGTAGGCTTTGAAGCAGAAACGCCAGTTTCTGTGGAGCCTCCCTTGAGATACCACCCTTCGCACTCTTGATGTCTAACCGCGGTCCGTTATCCGGATCCGGGACCCTGCGTGGTGGGTAGTTTGACTGGGGCGGTCGCCTCCCAAAGAGTAACGGAGGCGCGCGAAGGTAGGCTCAGAGCGGTCGGAAATCGCTCGTTGAGTGCAATGGCAGAAGCCTGCCTGACTGCAAGTCTGACAAGACGAGCAGAGACGAAAGTCGGTCATAGTGATCCGGTGGTCCCGAGTGGAAGGGCCATCGCTCAACGGATAAAAGGTACGCTGGGGATAACAGGCTGATGATGCCCAAGAGTCCATATCGACGGCATCGTTTGGCACCTCGATGTCGGCTCATCTCATCCTGGGGCTGGAGCAGGTCCCAAGGGTACGGCTGTTCGCCGTTTAAAGAGGTACGTGAGCTGGGTTTAGAACGTCGTGAGACAGTTCGGTCCCTATCTGCCGTGGGTGTAGGATACTTGAGAAGAGTTGCCCCTAGTACGAGAGGACCGGGGTGAACGGACCACTGGTGGACCAGTTATCGTGCCAACGGTAGTGCTGGGTAGCTATGTCCGGACAGGATAACCGCTGAAGGCATCTAAGCGGGAAGCCCCCTTCAAAACTAGGTATCCCTTGAGGGCCGTGGAAGACCACCACGTCGATAGGCCAGAGATGTAAGTGCAGCAATGCATTCAGTTGACTGGTACTAATTGCCCGATAGGCTTGATTTGATCCAGTAGAAGATAAACTCTACGATCAACAAGTATACACAATAAACGTCAGTGACTTGACTTGGACATGGTTCTTTCTCGGTTTGGTGGTCATAGCGCGAGCAAAACACCCGGCTCCATTCCGAACCCGGCAGTTAAGTGCCGTCGCGCCAATGGTACTGCGTCTTAAGACGTGGGAGAGTAGGTCACCGCCAAACCTAGTAAGAACCAAGATATTCTCTCAAACGATACTCAAAAAACCCCAAAAGCTTAACCGCCCAAGGGGCTAACGTGCAACAAATCGCACACCGTCGCGGGATGGAGCAGCCCGGTAGCTCGTCAGGCTCATAACCTGAAGGTCGTAGGTTCAAATCCTACTCCCGCAACCAACACTAATTCATCAACACATTCAACGGCTTGAGTTTTATCGCTCAGGCCTTTTTGCGTTTTGGACCCCAAACTCAACAAAAGCAGCGCCGCCAAAGCGCCCTCCAGATGGATGCTCAGCTTGCCCCCCTCAGGCGGCGGCGTGAGCACAATCCGGTCAATCAACCCCCGCAACGCTTCCTTGGCCTCCAGCATGCCTTCGGGCTGTTGCAGCTGTTCAATGAGCAAACCCACCTGGTCACGATAGGTCTCCGCCATCTTCGGGTGAATTCTGATAGCGGAGGGGGCGGGTTCGCGCGATAGCTGCGCTTCCAACTCGATCCTGCGCGCGTCCAAGGCATTCATCCGGTCTTTGACTTGATCGGCGGGGACACCGGCAAGGATCGCATCGATCAGTTTGGAATGGTCCCGCTTGGTGGCGGAAAGCTCCTTCTCTAAGCTTCCCTGGTTTTGCGTGGCTTCCGCCTGCAGCCGGTTCCGCTCCTTCGCGTATTCCTCGCAGAAAATCGTCAGAGCCTCTTTATCCATCAGATTGTTTTGCAGGGCATCCAGCACGCGCCGTTCGAGTTCGGCTTGACCAATGGTCGCCATGTTGCTGCACACCGCTTTGCCTTTGTTGCGCGCGGTTGAGCAACCAAATTGGCTTTGCGACACTTTGGCAAAGCCGCCACCACATGCGCCGCAGGTCATCAGCCCCGAAAACAACGTCTTTGGCCTGCGCCGGTCCCAGACCGGTGTATCTGTGTTCTTAACCTTCATCGCCCCCTGACGGTTGCGCACCGCATTCCACAGATCTTCATCAATGATCCGCAGCTCGGGCACCTCCGTGATAACCCAGTCCGCTTCGGGATTGAGCCTTGAGATACGCTTGCCGGTCTCGGGGTCTTTGACATAAGTGAGCCGGTTCCAGACCTGGCGGCCGATATAAAGCTCGTTGTTGAGGATGCCGGTGCCACGTTCACGGTTGCCATGCAAGGTAGATGCGCCCCAGGTCTGTCCCGACGGGCCGGGGAGGACTTCGGCGTTGAGGGTCTCGGCAATCTTTTTGGGCGAAAGCCCGGCCGCATAGTCCTTGAAAATACGACGCACCACAGCAGCCTCAACGGGATTGATCTTGCGGTCCCCTCTGATTGGCTCACCACTCGCGTCGTAACGGATGACATTCTGATAGCCGTAGGCTTTGCCACCCGCCGATTTGCCTGCCAGCGCGCGCCCTTTGAGGCCGCGGTGGGTTTTGATCGCGAGGTCCTTGAGGAACAGCGAGTTCATCGTGCCCTTCAGGCCAATGTGCATCTCCGAGATGACACCCTCACTGACGGTCTCGATCACAACGTCGCGGAACTGCAGCTTCTGGTAGATCGACGCGATATCGGCCTGGTTGCGCGAAAGCCGGTCGAGGCCTTCGGAGAGCACCACATCAAACGCGCTCATTTGCGCATCCCGCAGCAGCTTTTGGATCCCGCTGCGCATCAGGCTCGCGCCGGAAATCGCTTTGTCAGAATAGACATCAACCACCTCCAGCCCCTGACGCGCCGCATGTTCGCGGCAGGAACGGATCTGGTCCTCAATCGACGCATCCCGCTGCATGTCGGTCGAAAAGCGGGCATAGATAACGGAGCGCAAAGGCTGGGTCATGGAACGATCCGTTGCTTTAAATGTAGATTTACTTGTTAGAATGGCGTGGGTCGGAGGTTTTGCCTAGGGCTGTTTCATGATCAACGCGAGCGGCCTCGCGCGCTAACGCTCTGATTAGGGCGAGAAAGTCTTCGCGGTGCTGGGCCGTTGTGGGATCGGCAGACAGGATGACAGGCACGTCGACAGGTGGCGCGCTTGGCACCTCCTTGTCGCACGCATGTCCTTTCCGGTCCCGTGCCACTGGCCGAGTTCTCCTGCCCGTTCCGGCGCAAGGCTGGACGGTCTATGTTGGTGTATTTAGGGGCCGGTATTAGTCCGGTTGTCTGCGCAGATATATACAGCATAAGAGACCTCTTCTTTTAGCAAGAACCTTGATAAATCGGGCGTTTAGGCGCTGAATATGTGGATAAGCCGCATACGAAATTCTTTGGTCAATTCTTCTGACACGGACATGAAGCAAAATAATTACTATAAAAAATCACTGATTTTAGAGTTCCAGAAAGGTCCGTATTTTCTGCCCAAGAAAGGATTCGTGTGATTCGCTGGAACACCCGCCTTGGCTCGATTTTTCTCATAGGCACAGATTTTGAGGTTCATGCATGAGGTGGCCCGAACGGCCTGATGCCTACGCTTTGCTGGGGGGCGTTGAGGTCCCTCATCGTGCGACCTCTTCTGCATATGTTGTGGCAGTCTCTTGGGCCTTGCTTTGTCCCACCTTGCGCAGAAATGGTTCAATCTCTGCGGCGGGCATTGACCGTTTTTGCACAAGCTCATCCGCCAAAGCCTCAAGAACAGCTCGATGCTTTGTGAGGATCGCCGCCGCATGTCGCTCGGCGCACACCAACCTGTGACGCACGCGGTCGCGGATCGCCGGTGTGGTGAGCAGAGCCTCGTTCGGCTTTGACTGCCAGAGCAGCCCCTCGTATCCCAGACCATAGGTCGTCTCGATATCAAGCGCATAGCGGGTCGCTTTGGCGAGGTCCGAAGTCTCTGGCCCACCCGATCCGGCAGAAACTTCGCCAAAGATAAGGTGTTCGGCGGCGCGGCCAGCCAATGAATAGGCCATTTCGGCTTCAATGTCGGCGAGGAGGCCCTGGTGAGCGATAGGTTGGCGCAAGATGGCGCCCCCGTCGGCCGTTATCTGAATGCTATCAATTCGTCCCAGTTGCAGCGCCGTGCCCATGATCGCGTGGCCAGCTTCATGCACCGCGATGCGCCAGAGAAGTGGGGCGTTTTCGCCCGATGGGTCGATGTTGAGGTGCTCCCGCAGCATCGCGATGTTGAGCGCCTTGCGACTGTGGCGCGCATCTGATCTGGCCGCGCGGATCGCGGCGTCGAGTTCTGCCGCGCTATGTCCAACAGCCAGCGGCGCGAGGCTGCCCAACTCGCTATCGGCGATATCTTCAACGAGATGATGGCGCAAAATGGCGAGGATGGCATCAGCATCGGGCAGCGGCACCTTGATTTTGATGTCCATCCGACCGGCGCGCAAAATGGCAGGGTCCATACGGTCTGGATGGTTGCAGGTGCCAACCACGATCACGCCTTCCTCGCGTGAGATGGCGTCGAGCTCAGCCAAGAACGTGGAGATGACTTGGGTTCTGTAATTCGAGGCGTGACGATCGGCATCACTGCGCGATCCGACAGCGTCGATTTCGTCGATGATCAGCAGGCAGGGCGCGCGCCTGCGGGCCTCGGCAAAGCTGGCGCGCATTTCGCGCAGCATATCGCCAAGATGGCCCGCAGATTGCCACTCGCCAAAGCCGCCGGTCACAGTATGTCTGACGTCAGCACCCGTGGGACAGATTTGAGGATTTGAATAACGGAGGATTTCTGGTTCATCTTATCGATTAGGAGATCGAGATGACGAAGAAGCCCCAGACATCAAAAGACGCCGCCGACAAGGTGGTTAAGAACATCCGCCGCAAGACGCGGCAAACCTATTCAGCTGAAGAGAAAATCCGCATCGTCTTGGCGGGCCTGCGTGGCGAGGAAAGCATCTCGGTGCTATGCCGTCGCGAGGGGATTGCCGAGAGCCTGTATTACAGCTGATCGAAGGAATTTCTGGAAGCTGGCAAGCGCCGGTTATCTGGTGATACGGCACGACAGGCTACGTCGCCTGAGGTAAAGGATTTGCGTTCTGAGTCCCTGGCCCTCAAAGAGTGCGTTGCGGATCTGACGCTCGAGAACCGTCTGCTTAAAAAAAGCATGACAGGAAGTGGGGGATACGAGGAATGAGGTATCCTGCATCGGAGAAACTGGAAATCATTCGCACTGTTGAGGGATCGCATTTGCCGGTCAAACAAACCCTCGACATGCTGGGCATCCCGCGCACGACATTCTATCGATGGTATGATCTCTATATTGACGGCGGCCTGGATGGACTGGCTGACAGATCCCCACGTCCAGGATCGGTCTGGAACCGCATCCCTGATGCCCGTCGTGATGACCTGATCGAGTTTGCGCTGGAACATGAGGCGCTGACCACACGGGAACTGGCGGTCAAATACACTGATGAGAAGCGGTATTTTGTTTCTGAATCATCAGCTTACCGCATTCTCAAAGCAGCGGACCTGATTACAGCACCTGACTATGTGGTCATTAAAGCGGCCGAGGAGTTCAAAGACAAAACCACGACCATCAACGAGATGTGGCAAACGGACTTCACCTACTTCAAGATCATTGGCTGGGGCTGGTATTATCTGAGCACGATCCTCGATGATTACAGCCGCTACATCATTGCGTGGAAGCTTTGCACCAACATGCGTGCTGAGGACGTGACAGACACGATCGAACTGGCGCTGACGGCGTCTGGTTGCGACCAGGCGGTTGTGCGTCACAAGCCACGCCTGCTCAGCGACAACGGTTCATGCTACATCTCCGGCGATCTGGCCAAGTGGTTGGAGGATCAAAAAATGACGCATGTTCGGGGCGCACCGTTCCACCCACAAACCCAAGGCAAAATCGAACGCTGGCACCAGACCATGAAGAACCGGGTTCTGCTGGAGAACTACTATCTGCCCGGTGACCTCGAACGCCAGATCGGGGCCTTCGTCGAATACTACAACAACCAGCGCTACCACGAGAGCCTGAACAACGTCATACCAGCCGACGTCTACTTCGGCCGCGACAAAGCCATTCTCAGAGAAAGGGAAAAAATCAAGAAAAACACAATCAAACAACGCCGCTTGCAACATCAGAAACAAGCCGCATAATCAATCACACAAACGAGCCAGAGCCTCCAATACTCAAGCCGCTCTGATGCCCCATTTTATATGACGACGGACACTCCACGCCTACTACAAGCGCGAGGGCATCCCATATGTTTACAAGGACCATAAGACCGCTCACGGCGCTGAAAGGTATTGGGACCTCACTAAATGTCTCAGCACTGGAAAGTGCCCGATTTCTGAAGGCGCCAAGATTAACCTGAAATTCTTGATCGACCTCAGGCATGAAATCGAGCATCAGTCGACCAGCCGTATCGACGACGCGATCGGTGCTGAGCTCCAGTCTTGTGCGCTCAACTTCAACGATGCGCTCAATGGCCTGTTCGGCAGGCAATTCGGTCTCGAAAAAAGGTTGCCGATCGCGCTTCAATTCGTGTCATTCGGTCCGGAGCAACGGAGTGCATTGAAGAATGCGTCGTCACTGCCTATCCACGTCTCATCTTTCATCAAAGCGTTTGAGAATGGTCTTACCGACGAGCAGGTGAAGGACCCCGCATTCCGGTTGAAAGTCGCCTTCGTGCCGATCGCCGCGAAGAAGGCAGCGGGAGCCGATGTCGCGGTTGTTACGGTCAAGCCCGGCAGTGATGAGGCTGAAAAGGTTGGGGACGTGATTTTCAAAGAGGTCAATCGCGCAAGATACATCAGGAAAGAAGTCCTAGCTTCCGTGAAGGAGGCCGGTTACCCAAAGTTTGGCCCTGGGGACCACACAGCACTCATGCAAGAGCTCGAAGCTAAGGACCCTACAAAGGGATACGGCTGCGGGGGCGACTACAAGGGCACTTGGGTCTGGTATGACCGCTGGATCGAGCGAGTCATCGAGCATTGCAAGCAGGAAGGTGATCGCTATCGGTGATTGAAAGGCGTTTGCTGTGATCTGAGTAAAGATCGTGATCAGGGTGGCGAACGAAAGGTTGTCGAGGCCTGACTTCGAATCTTCTGTTTCGCCCATCTGTGGCTTGCGCGCTACCGCTTCGACGGTGAATTTCTTGCATTGGCATACAAGCCTTTCCATCGGAACATGCGCTTTCTTTATTGCGGGAAGGAATTTGAATGTTTTCTAAACGACATGGATTTTCGAGCGCTCCACCAATTTTATTTCGGCATGATGCTGGTCTGCCCCCACCGAGTGGTCCAGTTTGAATGTTAGTGCATGGTCGGCCTCTGGTCTATCGGGACGATGCTTTTGGGCGCTGGCGGACGGTACCCTAAGGCGCTGTGAGGTCTGACGGTGTTGTAGTGACGACGCCATCTCTCGATCAGGACCTGGGCCTCGCGCAATGTGGTGAAGACCTCGCCGTTCAAAAGTTCGTCCCGGAACCGTGCGTTGAAGCTCTCGCAATAGCCGTTTTCCCATGGTGAACCCGGCGCGATGAAGGCGGTTTTCGCGCCTACAGCTCCGATCCATGCCCTCACCTTCTTGGCGATAAATTCGGCGCCATTGTCGGACCTTATGTATTCCGGCGGTCCGCGGAGAATGAACAGGTCGGTCAATGCGTCGACCACGTCTGTAGAATTCAGCTTGCGTTTGACACGGATCACCAGAGCCTCCTTCGTGAACTCCCTCTCGGCATTTGCTGCGCAAAAGCCTGCCAGGCAGCGCATCGATGATATTTAGCGTGCGGAAGATCCGCCCGTCGTGCGTCCGGTCCTGAACAAAGTCATAGGATCCCGTTGCCCGGCAGACGATGTTCACATCGTCGAGAGGGAGACATGGTTCGGACGCTCCGGCCGCAGCCGCACGCAAGAACCGTCATTCAGCCAAAGCCGACACTTCTTAGGTTGTTTTTGCGGGACTTTCAGCCCCTCCCGCCGCCAGATCCGTTCGACCCTTTTATGGTTCACATGCCAGCCGCTGTTGTTCAGCATTCCAGTGATCATGCGATACCCATAGCGTCCGAACTCTCGCGCCAGCGCGATGATGTCCTCGGTCAGCCGTTCTTCGTCGGGCAGACCGATGGGCACCTTGCGCTGGGTCGAGCGATGCTGTCCCAAGGTGCGGCAAACTCGGCGCTCTGATACGCTGAGAGTTTGCCGCACATGGTCGATACATCGACGACGGCGGGAAGGGCTTAGAAGTTTCGCTGACGCGGACCTTCGGTTCCCCGGGCGGCCTCGGTCAGGATCATCTTGTCCAGCGTCAGATCCGACACGGCGCGCCTCAGCCGGGTATTCTCGGTCTCCAACTCTTTCAGCCGTTTGAGCTGATCCCGGCTCATGCCACCATACTCTTTGCGCCATCGATAGTAGGTCGGCTGCGTCACGCCAATCTGACGCACGGCATCGGCAAGCGAGCTGCCTTGCCCCTGCAACACTTCAACCTGCCGCAGCTTCAGCACGATCTCTTCGGGCTTGTCTCTCTTTCCAGCCATCTCTAGTCCTCCTGAAATGGGATTATACTATCCCAGTTGGTGGACCACTTCAGTGGGGGCACTCCAGAGGGCGCGCTGATGGATCTGGGCGTGGCCATTGCAAACCGTCACTTTGTGCAGCATCAACTCAGGTCCGGCGCGCTGGTTGCCCCCTTCGGGGCGGGCTGTCCGACGGGGGAGAGCTATTATCTCACATGGCGCAAAGATACGACCCCGTCAGCGCCGCTCTTGAAATTTCTTGAATGGATTCGAGCGCATATCGCGGATGGATCCCCGGATAAGTCAGAAGCGCCACGGGATGATCAGTGAGGCCTCCGGCGCAGTTTCGGGCCGAGTTTGCGCGTTGAGATCTGCTCTAGGCGCCCTCTGCCGAGGCGCAGGCCGAGCGCCCGAACCCATGCATACGATTGGCCCATTGCACGGCGACAAAGGCACCTTTGACGCGTGGCAACATCCAGATTGAACTCCCGACAACAAAGAGGCCTGTGAGGGAGGCCATCATCATCGGCTCCATCCGGTAAGTTTCCCAAAAGAAGGCCAATAGGAAGCCGCCGAGGTGGCACATCAGTAGGATGACGACATAGGCCGGCCCGTCGTCGGCACTCTGCGGCGTGAGATCAAGGCCGCAGCAGGGGCATTCCGGCGCGACTTTCAGGTAGCGCGAAAACATCGCACCCTCCCCGCAGCGTGGGCATTTCATCATCATGCCGCGCTTGACCGATTGCTTCACATCACGTGGTGTTTCGGCTTCTTCGGAGATCTTCGCCTGCATGATGCGATCTTTCTTCAGGAATATCACCATGTAAATGTATGCGATATTGATCGTAAATTGAAGTTTTTTGATTGCAATCAATATGCGGCAAATTGACCCTGCCGAGACCGCGCGAGCTAACGTCTATAGGCCGCCCCGCAGCACTCTTCCGCTGGCAATCATCTGACCGTCTGCACGGCATAAGCTGGTATTCTCACCCCTGCGGTACAAATCAACACTCTCACCCGCTTCCAGATTGCCGAAGTAAAACATATCGCGCTGAAGGAGGGGCTTGGCCTCGCCGGTGGCGATCCACTCGGCCCGCTCGGCTAGCGCTGAGAAACTCGGGAAATACAACAGTCCAACGGCGTTGAAATCGAGCGATGGGCAGGGGGTCAAACGCAGATGCGCAGCGCCGTTGGCCTTCATGCTACGGGTTTGGCGGGCCTGTCTGCGCGCTTCCAAGGCGAGTAAGGCCAGCGCGGGCGGGGGGGCTGGCAAGGGCGGCATCCTGCGCGGGTGGCGGCGGGTGATGCGGTGGTTCGATCTGCTATCGTCATGGCCGACGAAGGCCGAGATCATCATCAGCTCTGCGAGGATCTGGCCGTTGAACGTCATTTTATGGGTTGATCCGAGCTGGCAGGGTCCCGCTTCGAACAGGGTCGAAGTCAACAGAGCACGCTGCCCCAAAAGCGTCTGAGCGGGCGCTGTGAGCGTGAGAGATGTCGCGCAGAAGGCGGCATAGATCTCCCGCCCCTGCGCATCGTGAAACACGGCCTTCTCCTGCCCCATGGCCTGCGCGATCAAGGCCCAATGCCGATCCCCGCCCGCGCGCAGTACCCATTGCTCGGAGAGGCCGGAGGGCCCGAGCTGCATCATGCCCAAGGGGAACTCCTGCGCAGTCTGCGGTGCCGCAGGGCGATCGAGCCGTTGCGCGAAGGGGCGAGACGAGGCGAAAGCCGTCATTGAGCAACCGCCTCCAGCCGTTGATCGTGAAGCTGTAATTCGATCGCGTCGGCGAGATAACGGGCGTCCTCCTCAATCCCGAGGAACCGCCCCGAGCCCCAAGTGTTCAGCCAGCCAAGGCCGATGAAGTGGAAGCCTTGCACGGCTGTCACGCCGCGATCAAACTGCGGTTTCCCGCGTTCGTCGAAAACATCGACATGGATCCAACCGTAATCGGGGCGGAACCCGATCGACCAGATGATCGAGGTGATCCCGAGGGCCGCGGCGTCGATCTCGGTGATTTCCGTTTCCGGTTCCCACAGCTTGACGAAGGGCGGCTCAAGCGGCGCGTCGATCCCTTCACGGGCGATATAGGCGTCGATCTGATCGCGGATACCGACATAGCTTCGATCAGAATCGTCGAGGTTTTTCGTGAGGTCCGGCAGGAAGCGAATGATGCTGCCCGCCATTCCGGCAACCGATCCGTAGAGCGATACACCATCTTTGGCCTTAAAGCGCCGTAGGTCGATTTCCTTGCCGCCGTCACGCCCCGACATATAGTGGTTGGTCTGGGTCATCGCTTTCACCGGATCGGGATGTTTGTCGATGGTGATCGAGTAATGGCCCATATCATAGAGCCAGTCCGTCGCATCGCGCCCGCGGTATTTGCGCGGGCTGCGCGGGGCGGGGCCGACGGCCAGATGCACATCGCGGCCCGCGCGGACCAGATCCTCCATGATCTGCACCCCCGATTGCCCCGTCCCGATCACCAAAGTTGCACTCTCTGGCACTTGCGACGGGCGGCGGTAGTCAACCGAATGGATCTGTGCGATGGCCGGATCAAGATCCGCGGCATAGGCTGGCATGATCGGATTGTCATAGCCCCCTGTTGCGATCACCACCTGATCGCAGGTCCAAGAGCCAATCGATGTGTCGACCTCATAACCGCCATTCAGCTGCGGCCCGACACGCGTCACGGTTACATTTTCATGTAGCGGCGGCTCGAAGCTCTCTGCGAAGGCATCAAGATACTCAGTAATCTCCTCCTTCAGCATGAAGCCGTTGGGATCATTGCCCGCATAGGGGAAATCGGGCAGGCGGCATTGCCAATTGGGGGTGACAAGGCAGAAAGTATCCCACCGGTTTTCGCGCCATGAGTGGAACTTTGCGTGGCGTTCGAACACGATATGTTCGATGCCTTTCTGCCTGAGGCAATAGCTGACCGAAAGGCCCGCTTGCCCGCCGCCGACGATCACCACGGGGATATGCGGAATGGGATGCTGTTTCATCGGGGTCTCTTTCACTGCGAGATGTTAAGGCAGGTGACGGTTGCGTCGTCCTGCCCGTCGAAGGTGGCGGCGCGGACTTCGATCTGGTCGAGCTGCGCCATCGCGCTGGAGCAGGCAAAGCCGTATTTGGCCTCGACGCGGTTCGAGGCGCGCACGAGGGCGATGCGGGTACGGTGGAGGAAGTCCTTCATCGGGTAGCTCGTGCCCGCGCTCAGTAATTCGCCAATAACGCTGGAGGGGGAATAACAGCGCTCCTCAAATCCATCGGGCCAGCGCAGGGTGAAATGGGTTTCAGGCATAGGATTTCTCCTTTTGGACAAGGCCGAGATAGGGTGTAGTTCTCGGATCCCAGAAAGTTGCGCGCTGCGCATCGGAGCGCAGCGTGACGGCGCTGTCATGCGTCACCTCGCCGATGATATCTGCACGCAGATCGCGGGCGTGGAACTGCGCGCACAGGCCATCGGCCTGCGCAGGCGTGGCCGTGAACAAAAAGCCAAAGCTGGGGAAGCTCCGTAGCCAGCGCTCGAGCGGGACGCCCTGCGGCGGCGCGATCCGGTCGAGGTCAATCTCGATCCCCGCGCCGGAGCATTCGGCCAGCATGAGGGCCGTGCCGATGATCCCGCCTTGGCTGATATCCTTGCCCGCGCGCACCAGACCCGCTTCTGAAAGCGCGGGTAATAAGGCTAGGTCGCCGCGCAGGCGATCATGGGGCGCGTCTAGGGCGGCGCAGAAATTGTCGAAATTGCGATAGGCTCCGCGAGGGTCATAGGCGGCGATCAGCCTCTCGCCGGGGCGGGCTGTGAAGCTGCTGATAAGGGTCTTGGCCCGTCCCATGACGGAGACAGCGAGGGAGAGTTCACGCGCCGCGAAATTGGTGTGGCCGCCGACCAGCGGCACCCCGTAAGCATTGGCCGCAGCGCGCAACCCCGCCAAGAGCGGCGCGGCGGTCTTCGCATCGGGCGCCCAGATTTGATCGATCAGCGCGACTGCCCGTCCGCCCATCGCCGCGATGTCGGAGAGGTTGACCATCACCCCGCACCAGCCTGCAAACCATGGATCATCCTGCACAAACGCCGGAATGAACCCCTCTCCGGCCAAGAGATCGTAGCCGTCCGCGCGGGGCAGGACGGCTGCATCATCTCCGGGGTGGCCGAGGCTATCTCCGCACAGTCCGAGCGCCACCGCCGCTTGCCCAATGGCGAGCTTCGAGCGCAGGCTCGGATGGGTGCGCAGGGCTTTGGCGAGGGCCTCAAGATCCAGCGTCATGCCGCCCTCCCGCGCCGTGTGGGGTGATACCAGCCCGCAGGCGCGTCGGTCAGCGGGGGATAATAGCCAAGGTCCGCTTGCATCTTCACATGTTTGACGCCGCGCAGCGTGACTTCTTCCAACGAGCGCCAGTGAAGCCGCCGGAACAAGACTTCGTTCTGCGCCTGAACATGGGCCAGAAACCTATCGCAGCCTTGGCTTTGTGCGGTGCGCACTGCGAGGCGGATCAACTCCGCCCCGAGACGCCCGACCTGTCGGAAGTCTCGGTCCACCGCGAGGCGCGAGCCCCACCAGAGCCGTGGCTCCGGCTGGTGAATGCGCACGGTTCCCACCACGGCATCAGCTTCATGCGCATAGGTAGAGAGAGCGACGAGCGGGGTCGCGATCCGGTCGATCTCGTCGCGGTCGGTTCCCTCAAAAATCTTCTGTTCTTCGACAAAGACACGGCGCCGTAGATCTGCCGCGCCAAACGCTTCCCACGGTGTTGTCGCATGGCGGATGTAATATCCGGGGCAGTGAAACTGTTGCTGGATATGTTCCATCACACCCCCTTGAGTTTCTCGAAGGTCGAGAGGGCCGAGCAGGCGCCGCATTTGCCGCAGCCGGCTTTGATATCCTCCGATTTCATGCCTGCCCGCACGATCATCTGCCCCAACGGGCGCAGGATTTCGGCCATCATCGCCGAGCTCGGCGCGGGGTGGCTTTCCAGCGGCGTGCCAGAGATCGGCACGAAGGGCACGACGAAGGGATAGACCCCCATGCCGCAGAGCTTTTCGGACATGTTCAGAATGGTTTCGGGCGTATCGCCTAAGCCTGCGAGGATATAGGTCGAGACTTGGCCATGCCCGAAGACCTTTACCGCGGCTTCGAAGCTGGAGAAGTATTTTGCCAGCGGCACCGAGGCTTTGCCGGGCATGATCCGTTCGCGGACCTCCTGTGTGACGGCCTCCAAGTGCATCCCAAGGCTGTCCACGCCTGCAGCAAACATCCGTTGATGCCAGATATCCTCCTCAGGCGGTTCACATTGTGCTTGGATCGGCAGGTTGACTGCGGCTTTGATGGCGCGGGCGCTCTCCGCCAGAACCGCTGCCCCGCGATCTGGGCCGCGCGGGGTGCCTGTGGTTAGCACCATATGCTTGATGCCATCGAGCTCCACCGCCGCTTTTGCAACCTCGGCCAGTTGTGCGGGCGTTTTATGCGCAATCGTGCGTCCTGCTGCGAGGCTTTGACCAATCGAGCAGAACTGGCAGGTTTTCTTGCGGCTTTCATAGCGGATGCAGGTTTGCAGCACCGTTGTCGCGAGCACATCCCGTGCATGGAGCGTGGCGATTTGATTGTAGGGGATTCCGTCCGTGGTGCTCAAATCGTAGAACCGCGGGCGCAGCGGAAACCGCACTTTCGCAACCTCCTCGCCATCGCGCAGAACGCGGGCGCGGCCATCTGGGTCGGGAGCCTCAATCAGGAACGGGCTCTCGAAGGCGGGCGCGGTATGCACCGGAACCATGACGGTGGTGTCGCCTATCGTGACGGCCTTATGGTCCGAAGGGCCTGCGCCACCGCGACGGGCTTCATGGCCTGCGCGCGGATCGACGAGGCGCATGCCTTTGGTCTGCAGGTCATTGATGAGGGATTGCTCATGCATCTTCGTTCTCCTCAAAAGGCGCTTTCGCGGCGCTTTGTGCGGGGGCGGGCACCGGAGAATCCGCCGGAAAATCGGGTGGGAAATGCATCGCGGCGCGCGGGGTGGCGGGACGCGTGTCATGGATCAGATGCAGCAATTCAGGGCGCGCATAATGGCCAACGCTGTCCATCATCCGCTTGCGCTTGGTGATCAGCTTCATGTCGAGATCGGCGAGGAGGATGCCTTCGCCTTCGGTCAAGGGCGGGGCGAGATGGCGTCCTTCGGGGGAGATGATGCAGGTCATACACCCGCCCCGCAGCCCTTTTTGCAGCAACGGGTCGGGGTGGATCTCCGTAATCTGCGACTCGGTCAGCCAGCCTGTGGCATTGACGACAAAGCAGCCAGCCTCCAGCGCATGATGGCGCATCGTCACCTCGATCTGTTCGGCAAAGATCGGCCCGACGAGGCTGCCGGGGAAATGGGCGGCGTGGATTTCTTCGTGCTGGGTCATCAGTGCGTAGCGTGCGAGCGGGTTGTAATGCTCCCAACAGGCCAGCGCGCCGACACGACCCACTTTGGTTTGAACAACTTTGAGCCCCGCGCCATCGCCTTGCCCCCAGACCATCCGCTCATGGTAGGTGGGCGTGATCTTGCGGCGCTTTAGTGCGAGGCTGCCATCGGCATCGAAAATCAGTTGGGTGTTATAAAGGGAGCCGTTATCGCGCTCGTTGATACCCAGCACCACAACCACACCGCGTTTGCGCGCGCATTCGGCAACGGCGCGGGTTTCGGGGGAGGGGACAGTGACCGCTTCTTTATACAGTTCCAGATGTGGTGCGCCCTGTTGCACGGGCGGCAAAACGAAGGAGAAATAGGGGTAGTAGGGGACGAATGTCTCTGGGAAGACGATGAATTCCGCCCCTTTATCCGCAGCCTCGGCGATGGCGTTGAGCACCCGCTCGATCGTGCCCGCGCGGCTGCTTAGGTCAGGCGCGATTTGGACGGCGGCGGCGCGGATGGTGTCAGTGCGCATGGATATCTCCGAGGCTTCATTGGGGGAGGGCATGGGGGCCGGAAGCACCGGCCCCTCGAGAGGTCACACGGTCCAGGTATCGAGGATCACGGCGTTGGCTTTTTTGTGCAGCAGGATGCAATCGAGCACATCTTGCGGGGCGATCGGCGTGATGCCGGGGATCAGCGAGGCTTCGCCGTGCCCGTAGAGCGCTTGCAGGGCGAAACGGCAGGCGAAGACCTTGCCGCCCTCAGACATGAAGCGCTTGAGGTTGTTGTTGAAATTCAGATGGCCAGGGAAGGCCTCATCGCCTAGGGTTGGAAAGCCGCGCTGGATGCCCAGCGTGACGCCCGGCCCATACAGCAAGATTGAAGTCTCATAGCCTTTGCGATGCAGGCGGATCGCGTTGAGGATATTGACGAGCCCGATCGAGCCTTCAAAGGCAACGGTGTGGAAGGTGACAAGCGCTTTTTCGCCCGCGTCGGCCTTCACGTCTTCAAAGACCTTTTGTTCGTAGTCGACGAAATAGTCGCCGTCCTTATGTGCTTCTTTGGTGACTGTTGGCATCTCGCTCTCCTTGGTGCTGATGCTTTAGTCATGGCTGAGTGAGATTGAGTCATTCAATTTTCAATTCAATATACATACAATAATTGGAAATGATGCGCTGAAAACCGCGCAATTTTTCCGCAAGCCGAAGCCATATGCTTAGAAAATATCCGATGTCGGAATGGAACCCTCGCACTTTCCTTAGCTTTCCGCCCATCGATTCGCGTTGATGCATACAATCCGCTTCAATTCATTATTGGGGCGCGCTATGTGTGGATGGAATGGAGATGCCGATGATTGACTGGATTCCGACCCTCACGCAAAACGGGAAGCCGCGCTATTTGGCGATAGCGGAAGCGATTGCCGTCGATATTCGCACGGGAACGCTCTCGCCGGGGGATCGTCTTCCGCCGCAGCGGCGGCTGGCGGCGCGCTTGGGCATCGATTTCACCACGGTGTCGCGGGCCTATTCCGAGGCGCAGGCGCGGGGGCTGGTGGCGAGCCATGTCGGGCGCGGCACCTTTGTCACAAGCGTGGCGCCCGAAGCCTTTTGTTCTGATCCGAAGCGCGATGGCGAAGAAGATCTGTCGATGAATATGGCGCCAGAGCCGACCGATGCGGCCTTGCTGGAGAAGATGCGCGAGGGGATGGGCTATGTATCTGCCAATCTCATTGCATTGCTGCGGTATCAATCGGCGGTGGGCAGCGAGCAGGACAAGATGGCGGCCTCCACTTGGTTATCGATGCGGGGGATGGTGCCCTTGCTGGAGCGGATCGCGGTCACGCCCGGCGCGCATCCGACGATGGTGGCGATCCTGTCGATCTTGACGACGCCCGGTGATGTGGTGCTGTGCGAGAATATTACCTATCCGGGCATTCGCAATATTGCAGCGCAGATGCGGGTCCAGCTTAAAGGGATCGCGATGGATGCGGAGGGGATTCTGCCCGATGCGTTGGAGGCCGCGATCAAAGCCCATGCGCCGCGCGCGCTCTATCTGAACCCGACCTTGCAGAACCCGACGACGCTGACGATCCCGACAGCGCGGCGGCTGGAGATCGCGGAGGTGCTCAATCGCTATGGTTTGCCGCTGATCGAGGATGATGCTTACGGGTTCATCCCTTTGAAAGCGCCGGCACCGCTGGCGGTCTCGGCCCCTGATCTGACGTGGCATATTGGCGGTTTGGCGAAATGTATCGGGGCGGGGCTGCGGCTCGCCTATACGGTCGCGCCGTCGGCCAAACATGCCTATGCGTTGGCGCAGGCGTTGCGGACGATCTCGGTGATGCCCTCGCCGATCTCGATGGCGCTGGTGACGCGCTGGATTGAGGATGGCACGGCAGACCGGATCCGCCGCTTCATTCGGCAAGAGAGCGCGGCGCGTCAGGCAGTGGCGGCGGCGGCGTTGGACGGGTTCGAGTTTTCCACTGCTGAGAACGCGTTCAATCTTTGGCTTCGTCTTCCGGCGGGTGTGAGCCGCGCGGATATCATCGCGCGGATGGCGGGGCGCCATATCGGGATCGTGCCATCGGATGCCTTCACCATTGAGGGGCCGCCAGATGAGCACGTGCGGATCTGCCTCGGCGGCTCGATCCCCCGCGACGCCCTACAATCAGGCCTGCAGTTCCTGTCGCACATCTTGGTGCCCAGCTCCTATATCGGGTGAGGTGGCGGCGCTAAGTGATACATGTTACCGTTGAGAAACCTGTGTTTGATTTCCGCTCCGCTCTGCGACACGAAATGACTGGTGAGCTTGCCCATCGCGACGCGGCCCGATCATGTGAACCGCAGCAAAGTTGCCGTGCACGTTGTCACGATAGAGGAGGATCGGGCTGAGTTGATAGTTCAGCGACAAATTCGACGTCAGCTCCGCGGCATCGTCGAAGGCTGAAAGATTAGTTTTGCGATTTGACCTTGGGCTGTGGTGCACTGTTTTGTCGAGCTTCGCGAGGCAATTATGAAAGACGCCGTCTGATAATTTGTGCCTCATACCGCTGCCTTCAGCCGAGGTAGGTTTCGGCGGTTGCATGCTCCCGCAACCAACACTAATTCTTCAACACATTCAACGGCTTGAGTTTTATCGCTCAGGCCTTTTTGCGTTTTGGACCCCAAACTCAACAAAAGCAGCGCCGCCAAAGCGCCCTCCAGATGGATGCTCAGCTTGCCCCCCTCAGGCGGCGGCGTGAGCACAATCCGGTCAATCAATCCCCGCAATGCTTCCTTTGCCTCCAGCATGCCCTCGGGCTGTTGCAACTGTTCAATGAGCAAGCCCACCTGCGCGCGATAGGTCTCCGCCATCTTCGGGTGAATTCTGATGGGGGAGGGGGCGGGTTCGCGGCTGAGTTGCGCCTCCAATTCGATCCTGCGCGCGTCTAACGCGATCATGCGGTCTTTGACCTGCTCCGCAGGCACACCGGCAAGGATCGCATCGATCAGTTTGGAATGGTCCCGCTTGGCCGCTGCCAGGTCTTTCTCCAAAGATCCCCGATTGCACGAGGCTTCGGCCTGCAGCCGGTTGCGCTCTTTTGCATATTCTTCGCAGAAAATCGTCAGAGCCTCTTTATCCATCAGATTGTTTTGCAGGGCATCCAGCACGCGCCGTTCGAGTTCGGCTTGACCAATGGTCGCCATGTTGCTGCACACCGCTTTGCCCTTATTGCGCGCGGTAGAGCAACCAAATTGGCTTTGCGACACTTTGGCAAAGCCGCCCCCACATGCGCCGCAGGTCATCAGCCCCGAAAACAACGTCTTTGGCCTGCGCCGGTCCCAAACCGGTGTATCTGTGTTCTTGGTCTTCATCGCCCCCTGACGGTTGCGCACCGCATTCCACAGATCTTCATCAATGATCCGCAGTGCAGGCACATCCGTAATGACCCAGTCCGCTTCGGGATTGAGCCTTGAGATACGCTTGCCGGTGTCAGGATCTTTGACATAGGTGAGCCGGTTCCAAACCTGCCGCCCGATATAGAGTTCGTTGTTCAGAATGCCCGTGCCGCGTTCGCGGTTGCCGTGCAGCGTCGAGGTTCCCCAGCCACGCCCCGTGGGGGCAGGGATCTTCTCGATGTTCAGGGCTTCGGCAATCTTCTTGGGCGAGATGCCCGCCGCGTAGTCCTTGAAGATACGCCGCACCACAGCTGCCTCCCTCGGATTGATGGCGCGGTCACCGCGGATCGGTTCGCCCGCCGCATCGTAATGCAGGATGTTGCGATAGCCGTAGGCTTTGCCACCCGCCGATTTGCCTGCCAGCGCGCGCCCTTTGAGGCCGCGGTGGGTTTTGATCGCGAGGTCCTTGAGGAACAGCGAGTTCATCGTGCCCTTCAGGCCGATATGCATCTCCGAGATGACACCCTCACTGACCGTCTCGATCACAACGTCGCGGAACTGCAGCTTCTGGTAGATCGACGCGATATCGGCCTGGTTGCGCGAAAGCCGGTCGAGCCCTTCGGAGAGCACCACATCAAACGCGCTCATTTGCGCATCCCGCAGCAGCTTCTGGATCCCGCTGCGCATCAGGCTCGCGCCGGAAATCGCTTTGTCAGAATAGACATCAACCACCTCCAGCCCCTGACGCGCCGCATGTTCGCGGCAGGACCGGATCTGGTCCTCAATCGACGCATCCCGCTGCATGTCGGTCGAAAAGCGGGCATAGATAACGGCGCGCAAAGGCTGGGTCATGAGGGGCATCCATTTAGGGGCTTAGGCATCCCGCGCATGATCGGCGCGCGCCAGATCGCGGGCAAGGGCTCGAAGAAGGCGATGAAACGCCTCTCGATCCTCCGCATCTCGTGGCGTTTTGGCAAGCGCGGTGTCCGGGGGTGCTGCGCAAGCGGGCGCCGCTGCCGGTTTGGCCGCGTCCTTCCGTTTGGCAATATCCCTCATATCCCGTGCTATCGGCCGAGTGCTCCTGCCCGTCCCAGCGCAATGCTGGGCGGTTTGAATTGGTGTGTTTAGGGGCCGGTGTTAGTCCGGTTGTCTGACCCTCTATATACAGCACTCCAGACCTCCTAGTTTAACAATAACCTATATTAACCCGTCGTTTAGGCGCTAAATATGTGGATAAACCGGATGCGAAATTCTTTGCCCAATTCTTTTGATGCGGACCAGAAGCAAAATAATCGCTATAGAAAATCGCTGATTTTTGAGCTCCGTATAAATCCATATCTTCCGCCCAATAACGGTATCGAGTGATTCGCTGGAATACACAGCTGAGCGCGGGGTTGGGCAACTCCTTTCCAATCGCGAAAATACGACCTTCATCTAAGTCTACATCAGCATCGGGCTGCTCAGACCCTCGACCACAGTCTCAACCATCCGCTCGACCTGTCGCAGCGAAACGCGCATATGTTTCTTCCCAAGCTTGTGAAGCGCCTCACGCAGGAGAGCGACTCCGAGGTCACGTTGATCTTCCGGCAAGCTGTCATGCAATAGCCGACAACCGGCGGACGCCAAGTGATCGAAACCCGGCGTCTCCAGACGGATGATCTTGCAGCGATCCAGAAAGGCAGCGGGCATCCGGTCGATCGAATTGGTGGTCATGATCCAGCTCACCCGCGTCAGGTCGAAAGGGAGTTGGTAGAACGGGCAGACCCACGCGCGAGCCGTGGTTGGCTCGATCATGCTTTTAAGCACTTCAAAAGCCCCGGGCAGTTTGCCGCCTCCGCTGGTCGCCACCTGTTCCGGGATTTTGTCGATCTCGTCCAGGATCACCACCGGGTTCGCCAAGCGCTCGCGCAGCATGGTCTGCACCACGCGACCCGGCGTGGCAGAACCCCAGCCGCGCTCAACGCCTGACACCGAGAAGGTCGCGCCATTGGTTGCGCCCACGTCGATATCAACCGATGGCACATTGAACACGCGCGCAAGATCACGCGCCCAGCTTGATTTTGCGATGCCGGGCGGGCCGAGCAGGATCAGCGGTGGCACATGCAATGGTGTGGGGCCTGAGAGGGTGCGCGGCCGCATATGCTTCATAACGGCCGTGGAGGCCGCGGCCAGCCATGGATAGATCGCGTGGAGCTCTGCGATCCGCTCTTCCATGCGGTCACGGTCAACCACTCCAACGGCACGGGCACCGCAGGCGGCTGCGAGCAGTGAGTCGCGGTCGTCGGGTTTGAGGTGGTTCAACACCTTAAGGCTCAAAGTGCGGCGGCGCATGTAGCGACGGCTCCAAGTGATCGCGCGGCTCGATGTCCCGACGGAAGGTGGACGGGCCGTAGAGGTGTTGCTTGAGGACGTATCGAGCAGATCATCGAGAAGAGCGTCCAGACAATCCGGCGTTGTTGTGATCGTGGGCGCAACGGGGCGCCGCGATGCGCGGGCTTGCTGGCTGCGCATCAGACGATCACGGACCTTTTCGACGGAATCCTCCGGCGAGGTGGGCAGATCAAACCCGAGAAAACGGGCGGGAACGGTAGAGGTGGTCATCGGGGATGGGCCTTTCATTCGCCCCGCAAAGGGCAGCATTCGATTAGAGAGCAGCAGGCATCATGGACCCGGAAAGGGTCTTATGAGCCTATGCGACTAATTCGAATGGAAAGGCGTGTGTTCATGTCCGAAATCATAACCGTGCGCTGGTGACAGATGCAAGTGTGTAAAATCCAGCCCCGACGGGCTGCATCAAAGCAAGGATCAGGCCCCCAAGGCATGATCCGCGCAATTACCCAACGGGTGATGGAGCGCCCCCCCGGCGTAAGGGGCAGACGAGGTAGCTTTAGCTACCTATAGTCTGTCACTGTGCATAGCTCTTGGCGCTGCTATTTCAGCAGAGGGCGCACAGAAGATCAGACAAACAAACCTAACAAATCTGGTCGCAGACGAATAGCGCAAATCATATTCGATGTTCTTCTTTGCCGCGCCATACGCACGGCCTTGGTGCGTGTTCACACGCATTTTTTGCGCGCAATTGAGGTAGGGCGCGAAGCAGAAGGGCAGGCCATGCAAGCAAGGTCTGGGACAGGAGTTTATTAAGAGTTTTTAGGGCGGGTAGGTGGAAAGGTCAGGAGCGAAGGAGTTGACGGTGGATCGGTTTGAAAGGGCAGATTGCGGTCAGGTATAAAATAAAGTGCATATTTTCAGCGGGATATGAGGCCGTCGTCCACAGAAATCGATCTTCCCCTCTGGAAAACACCCTCTGATTTTCGCGCTATGGTCATATGTGGTTGTCCAAGGATCATCATCCGAAGGACGCGCCATGGCCTATCAGTTTTTCCATATCGAAACCTACAGCGAGCAACCCCAGCCCGTTAAAGGTTCAAAAGGCCACTTCAACAGCGCGGCGCAGGTCGAGGGGGAAGCTGCGCGCGATCCGCTCTATTCCGAACATGTCGACAGCCCTTTGCCACCGAAGCAACTCGCGGGCACGCTGACAATTGCAGATTTTCGGGCAAAACGGGCGCAGCTCCTGGCCAATATTACGGAAACCGTCACCGGCAAAAACGGCACGACTTACACACGCGCCCTGCGCAAAGATGCAGCGACGCTTTACACCGAGATCCATTCGCATCCTCTGACATCAGAGGAGGTCATGGCGGATCCGGATGCTCATGCGCATAGTATTGTCGACTGGGGGACGCGCGTGTTGGATGATTTTAAGGCGCGTATGCCGAAGGGTATCGATTACACATCAGTCCTGCATCTCGACGAAGGCCACGTCCACATCCATATTTTGGCGATGAACACAGCTGATCCGAAGCTGGACGCGAACAAATTGCATGCGGGCAAGGTGGCTGCGGCTGTGCATCGCGATCAGAATGTCTCGGATGCGATTGAATCCCTGCCAAAACCCGACCTTGCAAAGCGTCCGAACAAGCCAAAGAAGTCGCGCCCGTCAAAGAACCGCGTCACCCAGAAAAAGAACGATGCCTCCCACGCCGCCGCTGTGATTGCTTGGGAGACCGAATGCGCCGAAATTGATGCCGCGAACGACAAGCTGATCACTGCATGGGAGGCTGAGAACAAGCGGCACTTGAACGAGGGGCGTCAGAAACGTGGGCGTCCATCAGTGCAGACAGCCTATATCGCGGCGATGAAAAAATTGCAGGACGACTATTACGAGGCCGTTGGCAAACCTTGCGGTTTGCTGCGGGTTGGTCCGCGTTTGGCGCGGAAATCCACCAAGGAATACGCGGCAGAGAAAAAACAGGCCAAACGACTGGCCAAAGAGGCTGCGCGGTTGGAAGAACAACGGAAAACGCATGAGGCAAGGGAAGCAGAACTCGCGGCCCGTGCAGACGAGTTGGCAACCGTTGAAGCAAAATTGGCTGAGCGGGAAACGACGCATAAAGCCGATGTCGACGCCGCCAAAAACTCGCTTGAGCTAGAGCGGGCTTCCTTCCAACAGGCCAAGGACGAGGTCGAAAAGGCCCACAAAAACTGGGAAAAAGGACTTGTCGAAAAAGAAAATGAGCTTCTGCATCGTGAGGCCGAACTGACCGAGGCTGTCGATGCCATGGGGGAAATCTTCGAGGCGGTGGAAACCGGAGAGGCGGAAATTGTAAATAACAAACTTTTTAAGCCTCGCTGGCCGGGTATCGTCTCCCGCATGCAAGGCGCCGACCGGGACCAGGTTTCCTCACCGATCCGCAAGCTGATTAATGGCTTCGCGCGGCTTGTTGTCAGGTTGTCGAAAAGGACGCAGGATAGCCACGCACCGGAGATGCAAGATGACGGTCCGGGGCTGGGAGGTTGAAGTGCCGTGGAAGAATGTTCTTAACGGAGCATCAACTATGCGTGGATCGAAACTATCGACACGAAGGGCGGAAACCGGACTTTCGCTGCATCTGCGAGCCAAGAACGCGCCATCGGTCGAAGCGAACATTCCGACGGGCACGGTTTTTGAGTTTATCGCTTCAGTGCGGAAGGCCGCTCCGACTCCGTTCTACCAGTTTCTTTGTCATGATGCCGGAATGCAGTTCTAAAGGGTAAGGCATGTAATATGCCACACCCTTTAGATGTTGTTTTACCTATTCGCTGATCCTCAAACGGCATAGCAAGGTGTTGTCCTGCTTCAGGCTTTCGCCCCAAACCAGCTCTGCGCTGTCGTCCCATGTGACTTCATCATAGCCGTCCTTCGGGCCGACGTCAGCTGCGGAATGGACGATTGCGGCGGGCCAGTCGCTGTCATCAAAATCGGGTGCGGTCCAGTCCGCCGGAATGTCAGTGGCAACAAATCCGCAGGCCCCCTCCCCAGCAACAGGGTTCGCTTCTTCAGCGCAAGACGGCTCTACCGGTGCGAACTGCACGACAAGGCATTTCATATCTCCGTCGGTCACGGCGAGCGTTTTGCCAGACACCGCGTCCTTGAACTGGGCAATCATACCGCCATCGCCCATTTGCTGGCGATCTGTGCCGATATATTCCAGACCGCTGTCGTTTTCCTTGAAATCCTTTGCCTCAATCGCGATCACTGCTGGTAGATCGACCGAAAAGGTCGCGGTTTCTTTGTTGAAAGACCGCTCCGTCGTGATCGGCACGGAATCCTCCAGGACCACCTCGCCATTGGCTGACATAGTGAACCAGTTATCGACCCAAACGTCGGCGGTGATGTCGCGGGTTTCGGCCTGAGCGGCGCAGGCTATCAGGGCTGCTACTGTCGCAAAGATAAAACGCATATCGTGTCCAATCGTGTCAAAGCTGTCGTGATTTAGTTCAGGAAAGTGATAAAGTCGCCCGCAAGGACATGATCCTTCAGCGCGGCCATCACTTCGGTCCAACCAATGCCGATGTCATCTTGTTCCGGCAGATCAGCCAGCGGCGCATCAAGGGCATAGACCCAGATCGTATATTCATGGGTGCCCGCACCGGCTGGCGAACAAGGCGGCGTATAGCCGGTCGCGCGGATATCTTTATCGCTGCCCTCTACCCCCAAAGACTCCGGATTGCCCCGCGCCACGCCGTCCGCATCGGCGGGTATATTCCAGACCAGCCAATAATGGCTCGGCTCGTTTACGCCCGGATAGGTGCCACGGGGATAATGCTGCATGACGATGGCGTAGGCCTGCGTGCCCGCTGGCGCATTTTCCCATGACAGCGGCGGCGAAACGCCGTCCCCGCCGCTGCGGGTGCAGCGCAGATCGTCGGGCAAGGCGGCGCCGTCCACCAGTGCTGAACTTGTCACCGTGAACTCCCGCCCCTCTGCATGAGCGGCGGGCGCTTCATCCGGCTTTGGCGGCGGCGTTTGCTGCGCGGTGGCGGGCAATGCGGTCGTGCAGCACAGCATGGCGATGACTAAAGCGGAAAAACGGGTCATTCGCGGCACAACTCCTTTTCGAACAATTCCCCGCCGTTTGTCACGGTGCGGGTCTCGAAGTTGTAGCAATTCTCGGTCTCGGACGGCGCGTATTTGATGTAATAATCGCCGCCCTGATAACTGTAGGTCATGGTCCGGGTGCCGTCCTCGTCCTGCACGAACACCAAATCATCAACCCCGCCGCGCGGTGGCTGGCCAGCTTCTGGCCCGCGACCACCGTCTGCTGCACCTAAGGGCCGCACGCGCGGCAAGGCATCGATGTCGGGCACTTCCCCCATCAGGCATTGGATGATGTAGGGAGCGCCTTCGGACGTGTGGTAGCGATAGCCAAAGACATCGTCGGCCTGCCCGTTGCACACATCCAGAACACCTGCGGCGATAACGCTTCCGTCGGGATTGGTGTCTGCGTAAATGGGAAAGCCGTCAAACGCCCAGCCGATGATCGCATCGGGGCCCTTGCTCGCCATCTGATCAATCATGCAGGTCGGTGCGGCATGATAATGGTAGTCGTCGCCACGCCCCGCATGGCCGCCACAGGCATCAAGCTGACCCGTCGCGACGGTGTCCAAGTTGGCCTGATAGGTCGCCAGATCTTCTTGCGACATCTCTCCGCCAGCTGTGTAGTCATAAATCGGCACCCCGTTCACTGCCACGCCAAGCGCCGCATCGCGGGTATGAGGCGCAGTTCCTTTGACAGGGGCCAATATAATAGGAGAGGCGTAGTCAACCGCAGGCACGGGCACTTGCTCGTTCGTGCCAATGATCCCCGTCATCATCTCGTGGTCGGGATAGGTGTCGCCCGAGATCAGGGCCCGATTGTCGGTGCAGGTCACCGTGACCACATCGTCAAAACCCGCCTCCGCAACGGATTCCATGACCGCTTCGCAGTGAAAGGAGTCTTCATGGGCTTGCCCTGTTGTGGCGTAAAGACAGGCGAGCACGGCCAGGCCAGGCGGAAGAAGCAAATGACGCATGTGGATGCCTTCGGTAAGGATTGGGAATGGTTTTAAAGATTATACGCTGCATTCTGGGTTTTCCGTCGTTTCTTTCTTTTGAAATTTGACGAGGACAGATGCGGCCGACAGTTTTTGGCCTGTTACTGCCTCAAAATTTTATGTTGGCCTGGCATTGCAATACAAACGCAGAGGAGTGGTTGCTTTGCAAAATCAGCTATCATCAAATGCTAAAGTCACTCTATGACATCAGCCATTGGCGCGGCAATCATATAGTGCCTTGTCAGCACACCGTCATTTGGTCTGCCAAAATGCTGCGCGGCGCACGCATGGCGGGTTTGGTGAAGCTGCACCGCAGCGCTGACCGATGGAGCGAGCGGCGGCTTAGGGCCGTTCGTGTCACTCGACACCAACGGCGGAAAGCGGGAGTTCGCTGCAGGTGCGCGTTCATTGGTTCGTATTGTGAAAAGCCGACATTCACCGACCTGCCTGCGCGGTAGCTCTTGCCGCGTCATGCACCAAGGTCAGCAATGCGCAGATTGCGACCTTTGCAAAGTTCAGGCTGTTGAGCGACGCTGAATGGTAAGGACGGCCCTAAGGAGACGATCAGGCCCGATGCCTTACATCTTTGCACCCGCCCCAAAGCTGACATTCGCCAGATCTATTATCGCTGCGGTACGGCCTGTGGCGCAAGACTTTCACAGAATGCGCGTAGTCTAGGCTCCAGATTTAGATGATCTAGCTTTAAGCAGGCGGAGCGCCGCGAATGGGCTGCGGATGGATATCTTACGCAAGGCGGTTGCAGAGCAGAAATCAGGCAGGGTTTAGGGGGCGCTATCCGCGGCGCGTTACGGTCCGCGTTAATCGCCCGTTGTGGTTTCGGTAAAGGGGCGGGTCGGGATACCGATGGCGGCCTCGGGGCGGGTGGTGATGTCCATTTCGCGCAGGATCAGGCCCCAGCTTTCGACGATGCGGGGGATGTCGTCGCGCGGGATCGGCCATGAAAAGGCAGTGTCATGGCCGATCATGTTGACCCAGACATGGCCCGCCCCCGTATCCAGATTCAGGCGGCAATGCCCGTAACGCCCTGTTGCGATGCTTTGGCCCTTATCCATCCTGCAGGTGATGATATGGGGCGGCGGGGGGGGAACTGCGGTGTGCTGGGCGCTGTCTGGCAGCCATTCGAGGTAATCTCCGCCCAAGCGCTTGCAGTGGCGGTAGCGCAGCGGGCCAATCATCAGCTCGTCAGCGCAGGTCGCGCCGCGCAGAACGTTGGCGCGCATCTGGTCATAGGGCAGCGCCGAGATCAGGAAGGAATTGATATCGGCCATGATCGTCAGCCCCTTGATACGGGCGGGGTTCAGATAGGCAAGATACAGGCTTTCCGGGGTTTGCGCGGTTTGTTCGAAATCGGCGGGCCTGATGCAAAGCAGCAGACGTTTCCCCCCTCCCACGAGGATCACCGGGCGGCCATGCCAGAGGCTCTGGGTCTCTGCGCAAAATGCGGTATCGGGATCAAAGGGCGGCGCGGGGCGGATCAGCGGGTGCAGTGGCGGTAAAGGGGGCGGCGGGCGCAGCTGCTTGGTCTGCCGATGCGATTTGGTGGGGGGCTGGTCTGGCCATGCGATAGCAAGGGTCAGCACCCCCACAGCCAGTAAGGCGGTTCGCCGTATCAAGCGAGAAACTTTGCTTTTTTGCGGTAATTTGCGTTGAGACATTGGAACTCGTGGTTAAAGATAAGGCATATTGAGTGAACTGATTTCGGGGGTCAAGATGGCTGTTGTGAGCAACGAGATGCTTGCAGAGTTGAAGGCTGCGTTGGATGCGGAAGATTTTTCCACGTATTACGCGCGTCTGATTGCGCTGGCAGAGGTGGATATTGCCGAAGAATGGGAAATCGGTGCAGGTCCAGGAGAGCTGGAAGCGACCTGGTATCATTCGGCGCGTCAGGTCATTACGGACCCTGAGTCCTCTGTTCACGGCATGCTGATGGGCTATACCCGCAACCAGATCGAGCTGCGACTGAACGCGACGATTTCGGATGCGCAGCTGTTGCAGCTTTCGGCGGCGCTGGCGGAGGCGATTTATGATTCCATCGAAATAGACGGCCGCACGCCGTCGATTGCGGAAATCACCAGGATCGATAACGATACGATTGTCGAGGGGCTGCAGCGGATGGACTTTGCGGTCAATGATGAAGTCTGGTCAGGCAATCTGTTCATGGTAGCGCTGGGTCAGGATGTGCCTTTGACGGGGTCGCTGTTGCATGGCGATATCGGTGAGGGCGATCCTGCGGGCACCTATGATATGATGGCCGCGCTGGAGGCGATGCGCGGCACGGGGGCTGCGACGCTGGGGGGGGCGTTCGGGTCCGCGGCCTGGGCGACGGGCAATGTGACGGGCGCAAATGCGCTGAGCGCGATGTGGACGGTCGCGGATTATTTCGCAGACAATTACGGGATCAGCGGCGCGGCGCGCTGGCTGGATCTGCTAAGCGCAATGGTGCCTGGCGACAATATCCGTGTGGGCAGCACGTTTTCCGATGATGGCAGCGAATCTGCGGTGATGGTTCTGCCATCGGGCAATGTTTACGGGATGCTGCTGCATGGCGGGGCGGGCAATGACGTCTTCGAAGTGCTGGGGACGGTCATGGGGTCTTTCTCTGTCATCGACGGGGGGACGGATCTCGATACCGTCGATTTCTCGCAGGAGGCGGCGGGGCAGGTCGACTGGCGCGTGACCCTGTATGATCTGTGGGGCGATGGCGCGGCGGGGCAGCCCTTTAGTGCGCGGGCCTACAGCCTTGTATCGAGCAATATGCTGTATAACGTCGAACAGATCGTTCTGGGGGCTGGTGCGGACCATGTGCGTCTGGTCGGCACGCCCGAAGATGTGCGGTCCGATTTGCAGATGATAGATGCGGGCGACGGGGTCGATTATCTGGATCTGAGCGCCTTTTCTGCCAATGAACTGGAGGTTTTCCTTGAGGAAAACTACTGGGGCTTTGGTGCGGTTGTGCGCGATGTCGGCGGCGCGGCGGACGAATATTGGCAGCTGAGCGTGCGCAATTTCGACAATGTGCGCGGATCGGAGGGCGATGACCGTATCGAGGGGAGCTCGGGCCAAGGGAATCTGGGGGATAACCCCGGCGCCAATACGATCGACGGCGGCGCGGGCGATGATGTGATCGACGGTCTGTACGGCGATGATGTGCTGTTCGGCGGCGCGGGCAATGACACGATTTACGACGGGTATGGCAATGACGTGCTGCTGGGCGGCGATGGCAATGACTGGATCTGGGCCTCGTCCGAAAGCACGGGTGGCGGCATCGGTGGGCCCGTGCTGGAGGGTTACGTTCTTCTGGATGACATGGGCGGCGGGCTTTCGGGCGATGTAACGCCTGGCTATGATATTGTCGATGGTGGCGCGGGCGAGGACACATTGTCGGTCAGCGGCACGGTCTACGGCGATGGCAACGGCAATCTGGTACTGTCCGATGGCGAGGAAATCACCGATATCTTGCTGAATTTCGAGGTGATCGAAAATGCGACGACGCTGGATATGTCGTCCAACACGGTGGGCTTTACCTACGATGGCGGGACTACGATTTCGACCGCAAGCTGGTCTGTCGAATTCCCCGATCTGACGCGGATCAACGGGTCGCAGGGCAATGATAACCTGACGGCCAGCGAGCAGGTGCGCACGCTGTTCGGTGGCGATGGCGACGATATCCTGAATGGCGGCACGATCGAGAATGCAAACCTGACGGGCGGGCGCGGCAATGACCAGATCACGGGCGGCGAGGGGGCGTCTGCCGATGGGGGTGATGGCAATGATGTGATCTCTATTGCCTCGGGCGGTGCCAGCGGCGGTGACGGCAATGACGTGATTACCGTTGCAGGTGCGGGCAGCATGTCGGGCGGCGCGGGCGCAGATGTGATGTCGGGCGGGATCGGGTCTGCGGCATCGGGTGATGCGCAGGACACGCTGAGCATCGGCGGCATCAGCATCACGGGCAACGGGGCGATGTTCGGTGCCGATGGCTGGTATCCCGAAGGCAGTCAGGCGCGGGCCAATCTGCTGGCGCGGGACTGGGTGCTGATGGTACGCCCCGCGCTGATCCAGTTCTATTTCGACGGCACGCAGGCCAGTGTTGCCTGGGAAGGCCGTCTGGTGACCAATATCGGCGGCGATATGTTCGATGATTTCGACCGTTTCACGGGTGAAACCGCAGGGCGTGTCTATTTCAATATGGGCGATTTCGGGCTGCAGACCGCGCGGCTTGAGGGCTATCACGGGCTGGGGGTGTATTACATCACCCATACCGATCCCGAGACGGGCGAGACAACCTATCCGACCATTCTGAACCTGCCTTTGGGCAATTTGACGGGATCGGATACCGAAAGCTGGCCTGATTCTTATGGAAATGTCGATCTGACGATGGGCACGGGCTTCAACTTGGCAGATGCAAGTTTTGCGGGCTTCGAGGTGACGGCCCCCGATCTGGATGTGGACCTGCCTGCGGTCAGTGGCGATCAGTCAGTGCCGCCATCGGCGCCCAACCCCTATTCGGATGATGATCTGCCGACAGATATCTTGCTGGTTTCGAACACGGTGCAAGAGGTTACCGAAGGCAAAACCTATCAAGGCTTCGATCCCGCCGATGGTGGCGTTTTGCTGATGGGGGGCGCGATTCTGAGCCCCGCAGGCGGCGCGGGCTATAACGTGGCGCAAGTCGGCGGCGATGTGCAGATCACGCTGGCGGATGGCGGCACGGTCACATTGGCGGGCGTCGATCTGGCCGCGTGGCAGATGGCGGCGGCCAGTCAGGTCACGGGGGGCGCTGGTGGCGATACCTTGCAAGGCGGCAGCAGTGCCAATGTGATTGCGGGCGGCGCGGGTGATGACGTGATCGCGGCGGGCGCGGGCGATGATGTGATCCGCTATTTCGCGGGCGATGACGTGATCTATGGCGCGTCGAGCACCAATCTGAATACGGGTGTCGATACGCTGGACCTGAGCCGTTATGACGCGGCCGATGTGCAGTTCCGCAATGAGGGCTTCGATATTCTGATCGAAACGCCCGATGGGACTATCCGTCTGGAATACGAAACCCGCTATGCGACGGGCCATGTGCACGGCAATATCGAGGTGGTGCAATTCGCCGATGGCGTTCTGGACGAAGCCGCGATCCGCATGCGGGCGCTGGTCGATCAGGCCAGCGCGGGGGACGATCGGGTCACGGGCACGGTGCTGGAGGATGTGATCGCGGCAGGCACGGGCAATGATACGATTGTTGCGGGGCGTGGCGATGATGTGATCGTTTACGGCGGTGGCGATGATCTGATCCGTGGCGATACGCAGGCGGTGAATGGCGGCGCGGATGTGCTAGACCTGTCGGGCTATGCGGCGCCGGATCTGGTGTTTGATGTGTCGGGCCATGATCTGTTGATCGCAACCCCCGACGGGGTGATTACGGTCGAATATCAGCTGCGCTATGAAGAAAGCGATACGCGGTCCAATATCGAAACCATCGTGATGGCCGATGCGGTGCTGGAGGGCACGGCGGCGATCCATGCGCGGGCACTGGCCGATCAGGCGGGCGCGGGCGACGATCTGGTGCAGGGGACGATCCAGTCGGATATTTTCCATGACACCCAAGGCGATGACACGCTGGTGGGCGGGGGCGGCGATGACGTCTTTGTCTTTCTGGCGGGCAATGACGCGATCGGCGGATCGAATGACCACGCGGTGAATGGCGGTTTTGACCGTCTGGATCTGTCGGCCTATGCGGCAGGCGATCTGCTGTTTGATGTGTCGGGCTTTGATGTGCGCATTACCACGCCTGACGGGGTGATTACGCTGGATTACCAGCTGCGCTACGACGAAGGCCATGCGCGCGGCAATATCGAACAGATCATCACGGCGGACGGGGTGCTGGATGCGCAGGCGATCCATGCGCGCGCCCTGTCCGATCAGGCCAGCGCGAGGGCCGAGGCGATCACGGGATCAACCCTAGGCGATGTGCTGGTCTCTGGCGCGGGTGATGACACGCTGCGTGGCAATGGCGGCGCGGATCTGTTCGTCTTTATGCAGGGCGACGGGAATGATCTGGTGACGGATTTCGCCCTTGGGGTGGATCATCTGGCGATCGAGGCCGCAAACTTCGCCGCGCTGTCGATTGTGCAGATTGGGGCGGATACGCAGATCGACTATGGCGCGGGTGATCGGGTGACGTTGCTGGCGGTGGATCCGGCCAGCCTTGGGGCGGACCATTTCGATTTCCTGTAAACGGTCTTGCCCTTTGAATAGGCTGAGTCTATCCCAACAAAGGTACGCAATGCGACATAGGATTATCCCTGATTTCTGACGCGCAGAATTGTTTGCCTGCTGGTTTTGAATTGGCGTGCAATGGCTGAGATTGCCTCGCCGTTTTTGATGTTCTCTTTCACCTCAGCTTGCTGATCGGCTGATAGAGCTGCTGGTCGGCCCAACATTTTTCCTTCTGCTTTGGCTCGGGCGAGGCCAGATTGCGTGCGTTCGATCAGGAGGTCGCGCTCGAATTGGGCCACGGCGTTGATGACGTTCATAGTCATTTTCCCGGCGGAGCTGGTGAGATCAACACTGCAGAGTGCGAGGCAGTGGCACGAATACCGATGTCTTCGAGCTTGGCTACCGTGGTGCTGACATCAATAGCATCGCGCCCAAGCCGGTCGAGCTTGGTGGGGTCTGATGCCGCCCAGTCAGTTGCTCAAGAAGTTTGCAGCCTATCCACGCGAGCATGAGCTTGCACTTGCCTTGCGTGAAATCGGTCGCATCGAACGTACGCTTTTCATCATCGATTGGCTGCTTGATGCTGACATGCAGCGCCGCGTCCAGGTCGGTCTCAACAAGGGCGAGGCCCATCATGCCCTCAAAAATGCACTGCGCATCGGTCGCCAGAGCTTCTGGCCCATATCTCACCCCTAGGATGGGCACACATCCTTTTCACAGGAGAATACAGATGGGAAAATCTGTGAGCGGTGCGCTTAACGTACTATTCTGCACCCAGCCGGAATTTACCCGAGGAAGAGGAGGGCCGGGGGAGGTTAGGCCTGAGGATGCCCGAAAGAGGGCGTCCGGGCCTGATCCTGTTCCTCATTGGTGTCTGATGCCGGAAAGTGGAGGATCCTACGTTCTCATGAGCTTTGCATTTTACGCTCCCCGGCATCAGATCCCTAAAGAGTGAAAGTGTGAGCTACCCCCTAAAATTAGGACACTGACGTAAGCTGCGATTTGTTGTCTGTTGATCTTCAACACGAAGGAGATCGACGATGTCGAAACGGAAGCAACATCATCCAGAATTCAAAGCCAAGGTAGCGTTGGAAGCGCTGAAGGGCGAAGAGACGGTCAGCGAGCTGGCCAGTCGGTTCGGCGTGCATCCCACGATGATCCATCAATGGAAACGTGCTCTGCTTGAAGGTGCGTCTGGCGTATTTGAGCGTGGCGGCCGGAAGGCACCGGAAGTCGATGAAGAGCAGGTCAAAGACCTGCACGCCAAGATTGGGGAGTTGGCCGTCGCCAACGATTTTTTGGCAAGAAAGCTCAAACCCTGGACCGACAAATGAGGTGCAAGATGGTTGAGCCCAATCTGCCTGGGCTGTCTGTTGGGAAGCAATGCGCGTTGCTGTCGATCTCTCGATCCTCGTTCTATTATGAGCCGAAAGGCGAAAGTGAAATGAACCTCGACCTGATGCGGCTGATTGATAAGCAGTTCCTGGAAACCCCGTTTTACGGCGTGCGCCAGATGACTTGGCACCTGCGAAATGAGGATCACGTCGTAAACGAGAAACGGATCAGACGCATTATGCGGCTGATGGGCCTCATGCCCATCTATCAGAAGCCGAACACCAGCAAGGCGGCAAAGGGGCACAAGATTTATCCTTACCTGCTGCGTGGGTTGCGGGTAAATCGGCCCAACCAAGTCTGGTGCGCCGACATTACCTATCTGCCAATGCGGCGCGGATTCTTGTATCTTGTGGCAATCATGGACTGGCACACACGCAAGGTGCTGGCTTGGCGCATCTCAAACACGCTGGAGGCAGAGTTTTGCGTCGATGCGTTGAACGAAGCGATCCACAAGTTCGGCCCGCCTGAGATTATGAATACCGACCAAGGCTCACAGTTCACATCGTTTGCATGGACAGACCGACTGAGCCGCTCAAATGTCCGCATTTCAATGGATGGCAAGGGCCGCTTCCTTGACAACATCTTCGTCGAACGACTGTGGCGGTCCCTGAAGTATGAATGCGTCTACCCGCATGCTTGGGAAACCGGATCGGAGGCGAAAGCAGGCATCAGAAAATGGATCGAGTTCTACAATCACAAGCGACCGCATTCCTCGCTTGGCGGCAGGCCACCTGCCGTGGTCTATTGGCAGAGAATTAAAACAACCAACCCCGATCAGCAGGTGCAAAGAGTAGCTTAATTTACGCCAGATCCTGTCCAACAAATGGGGAGTAGCTCAGTGTTCTTCGGGTTTTGTGACTGACGGATGAGGCCTTTGGGGTCCTTCAGACGGGTCCGGACCGGGTTCCGGTCTGCCGTTCCTGATGAAGGGCATTCCGATGCAAACAGGTGTCTTGCGCGTGTTGCGCGCGACCGCTGCCTCGTGGTGGCGACACAAAGAACTACGCCGAACCGGCCAGACGGGGAAGGCACAGCGGCTCGAGCGAGAGACGGTCCTGCGTGATCTCGGGTATCTGAAGCAGGCGGCGTTATTGCCGAACGCGCATGTGATTTGCGGAGAGGGTGGGGCATTCATCCACCTCGGCTTGACCACCGTGTCGACCTTCGCGCCGATCGAGCGCTTTCCATTGGCCGCTCCTGCGGTCGCACGAGGGACCCCGTTCATCGATATCAGACCCGTCACCGATGTCATCGCCTTCGCGAACTTGCCGCGGGTGGCGCGAGACGGATCGGACAACTCTGAACCCTGGGGCCCTGGCAGGTCCGTCTCGCTGACCGACTACTTCGACATGCTCGAAGGGCTCGGCGCGAGGATCGCCAACGATCCACGCGCCCGTCAGTCAGCCTGATCACCACTCCCTCTCATCAACACTCGAAAGGACGCCAGCCATGGCCCGATCCCGCACGACCAAATTCGATGCCTCCGAGGTCATCACAAACGAAATCATCCGCATCATCGAGCGCGGCGTCCTACCGTGGCGCAAGCCCTGGACCGCAGGTGGCAGCTCTCGCCCCCTGCGCGTGGGCGGTGAACCCTACCAAGGAGTGAACAACTTTCTGCTGACGATGCGGACCGTGATGGCGGGCCACAGCTCTCCCTTCTGGATGACGTTGCCGCAAGCCAATGCCTTGGATGCAAAGGTTCGCAAGGGCGAAAAGTCCTCTGTCGTCGTCTATTACGGCCAAAGCTGGAAAGACGCGGGCGCAGATGAGCATGACCGCAGCGACGGGGATGATCACTCCGAGGAAGCCCGTATCTTCCGCTTCCAGAAATCCTACCGCGTGTTCAATGCCTGCCAGATCGAGGGCCTGCCCGACAGTTTCTACCCTGACCCGGAGCCCGCGCCCGAGCATCCGCCGTCCGAGCCCATGCACTCTGCAGCGTTTCTTGCTCGAAGCGGACGGTCAACACATGGAGCAGCATTTTCATAGGTATTTGGTGATCACCTCAAGAGCGATACAGATTTACTTTGATATCGTTCGACCAGTACGGCGTTCCTACCGAAGAGATGATATCGCGTTCATTCAGCCAACTGGCGAGTTCGGTATTTTCATTCGTCCTCTTTAGCGTCGGACTCGTATATCCTGTCTGGATTTTCGAGTAGGGATCCGGCAACTGCCCCAAGACCTCGCGAACCTCGTTCTTATCGAGCTTTTCGTGAAGGAGATTTAGCAGCCGGATCTGTTTGTCTACTGGCTTTGAGTTCACGATAATTGCCTTGACGACATCAGGCGTGAGTAGCGGCAGCGCGACATTTGTCCGCAACAAGATTGGCCCGATAATACCGGCACGCTCGGGAAAGCTGGAGATATCGCTCAAGTCCATCAATTCGATGATCGCTCGCTTCTCGTTGTCCGAGATATCGACGGTTAGCAACCGTCCGCGGAAGTCATCGTCGAACGGAAACGAGCTAGGGTCGCTAAGATAGAAGGCGATGTTCTGGGCAACGAATATCGTTTGCAGATCGACTTCAGCTGCCAGCGCAGCCAGATTCCCAGCGTTGAACGTAATGCGCCTCTCTTCGATGAGCATTCGGCGCTTGCTAGTTCCTATATTTGTCGGGAATTCCGCAAATGGCTTCGGTAGCGCACGGGCATATTGACGATACGTATCATTGGAGAGATGCTCTGCTTCGATCAGGAACTTTCGAAGTGAATAAGCTTCATTCGTTGCCGGAATTGGCGTTTCAAGAAGCGCAGCACGAACCATGTCGTCATTAAGGAAGTCGATGAGAGCGTCGCTCGCAAAAGCTTCAGACTGAATGAAGGCAAGACAATTTGACCAAACTGGTGAGCTACTCCCCATTTGTTGGACAGGATCTGGCGTAAATTAAGCTACTCTTTGCACCTGCTGATCGGGGTTGGTTGTTTTAATTCTCTGCCAATAGACCACGGCAGGTGGCCTGCCGCCAAGCGAGGAATGCGGTCGCTTGTGATTGTAGAACTCGATCCATTTTCTGATGCCTGCTTTCGCCTCCGATCCGGTTTCCCAAGCATGCGGGTAGACGCATTCATACTTCAGGGACCGCCACAGTCGTTCGACGAAGATGTTGTCAAGGAAGCGGCCCTTGCCATCCATTGAAATGCGGACATTTGAGCGGCTCAGTCGGTCTGTCCATGCAAACGATGTGAACTGTGAGCCTTGGTCGGTATTCATAATCTCAGGCGGGCCGAACTTGTGGATCGCTTCGTTCAACGCATCGACGCAAAACTCTGCCTCCAGCGTGTTTGAGATGCGCCAAGCCAGCACCTTGCGTGTGTGCCAGTCCATGATTGCCACAAGATACAAGAATCCGCGCCGCATTGGCAGATAGGTAATGTCGGCGCACCAGACTTGGTTGGGCCGATTTACCCGCAACCCACGCAGCAGGTAAGGATAAATCTTGTGCCCCTTTGCCGCCTTGCTGGTGTTCGGCTTCTGATAGATGGGCATGAGGCCCATCAGCCGCATAATGCGTCTGATCCGTTTCTCGTTTACGACGTGATCCTCATTTCGCAGGTGCCAAGTCATCTGGCGCACGCCGTAAAACGGGGTTTCCAGGAACTGCTTATCAATCAGCCGCATCAGGTCGAGGTTCATTTCACTTTCGCCTTTCGGCTCATAATAGAACGAGGATCGAGAGATCGACAGCAACGCGCATTGCTTCCCAACAGACAGCCCAGGCAGATTGGGCTCAACCATCTTGCACCTCATTTGTCGGTCCAGGGTTTGAGCTTTCTTGCCAAAAAATCGTTGGCGACGGCCAACTCCCCAATCTTGGCGTGCAGGTCTTTGACCTGCTCTTCATCGACTTCCGGTGCCTTCCGGCCGCCACGCTCAAATACGCCAGACGCACCTTCAAGCAGAGCACGTTTCCATTGATGGATCATCGTGGGATGCACGCCGAACCGACTGGCCAGCTCGCTGACCGTCTCTTCGCCCTTCAGCGCTTCCAACGCTACCTTGGCTTTGAATTCTGGATGATGTTGCTTCCGTTTCGACATCGTCGATCTCCTTCGTGTTGAAGATCAACAGACAACAAATCGCAGCTTACGTCAGTGTCCTAATTTTAGGGGGTAGCTCAGATCGCATCGCCCTTGTCCGCGCAAAGCTATGAGCCCACCGATACGGAGGGGGTTTGGTTCAGCGGCTATGAGAAAGGTTACAACAGCATCGAGTTGAACCTGACGCAGATTGAAAAGCTCGGAAAACTCGAGATTCAGTTTAACCGGTGGGCGCCGTTTGAGGGCTATGCGCGGTGCCAATATGTGTTCGCGGTGGAGCCGGGACTGCCGGCGAAAGCCTTGGTCAATGGAGCTTATGGGCAGGCTGCGCAATGCCCTGCGGGGTTTTCCGTTACCCTTGAGCGCAGCGCTGCCAATGGCTTGCTGCTAGGGTTTGAGCGGGCGGATTTCCTGACGAAGGCGGAGATGAACGCATCGCTGCGGCCGTTCCGTGCGGCCGATGCGCGGGTTCCGGTGGCGGGGCTTGATATTCTGGGCCTCGCGCCGGGCATGGCGCGGGCGGATGTTGAGGCGGTGCTGGAGGCGGCGGGATACGAGCTTGACCGCGATGAAATCGGCGGCACTATGGGGCGCGGCTGGGAGGCGCAGGCGCTCAACGCGGTGAAACGCGATGCGCCGGAGGGGGCATCCGACATAATCGGCGTGCAATTTACGCCGGTTTTTGAAGGCGAGTCTCCAACGGAGCGCCTTGAACTCGTGGGGCGCAATTGGGAGATTTCGGCATCGGAGCAGCTCTCGGAAATCACCTTGAAGCAGGCTTTGACGCAGAAATATGGCGCTGCATTGAACGGCGGGAGTGACTGGGCCTATGATCGCGCGGGGGCCGTTCTTGCGACCTCTGACGCCGAGAGGGAAGCTTGTAAGCCAAATGGACTGCAGCGGTTCGTGGCGGGGGATTCGTTTCCTGGCTGGTCGCTGAGACGTTCTGAACTCAGCCCATCCTGCGGCCCCAGGCTGACAAGCTATATGCGCAGTGATAGCAGTTCGGGGCGCGCCGAGCGATTGATCCTCGTGCTCTATGATCCCGATATCGCTTGGGACCGCTTCTGGACGATCTGGTCGCGTGATGAGCTGCGTGGCATCGAAACCCTCTATGACGGCGTCTCCAATGCGACCGCCGCCGCTCCGAAGCTCTGAGAAAGGATTATGGCCATGTTGATCACCCGTCGGCGCTTCGCGCTTTCCTCTCTCGCAGCACTCGCCTTGCCGAAGCTGGCCTTGGCCGACGGCGGGACAGTCACGCCCGAACAGATCTTGAGCAATCTCGAACGCAGCATCTGGCTTTCGACACGGCGGGGCGCGTCCAAGGCGGCCTATGTGATCGCGGCCCCTTAGTGCCCGTTTTGCCATCAGCTCTACGACACGATCACCGCGCAAAAACGGGATGTCGATTTCCGCTTCGTCTTGATGGATCAGCGCCACGCCGCCGGGGCGATGGCAAAGGCGTTCTTTAGTGAGGCTGAGATCAGGTCGGTCCGGTCTTCAAGGATCCGCGGGGGCGCAACCCGGCGCTTTCGCCGCGCGCGGGGGAATTGATGGATGCCGTCAATCAGGTGACCGGAAATACAATGGCGCAAGGCATTGGCGCGATGAGTTCGGGGGCAGGCGGATCGGGCTCGGTAGGGGGCTTTGCCTATCCGCTGGTTGTGCAGCGCGAGGCGGATGGCGCGATCACTGGCACGCTCGGCGCTTGGATGATGCTGGAGGCACTCACGGCGCGCACCGCGCCCGAAGTCGCGACGCCGCCCGCGCCTGCCCGCTATGGTGACTACCTGCGGGCGGCCCCTGACGTGCGTCGCAAACCGCGCAACTATTTTGCCAAGAAAGCGCAGGCGCCAATGTTTGCGGCCCCGCTCACCGATGCGCCGCAGGTCCAGAGACTCGACAAAGGCGAGGGGTTTGCGATCGAGGGGGTCTCGCCCTCTGGCGGCGAGGATTGGATCGCAGTGCGCGCATTCACCACAGGGGAAGCGCTGAAATGGGGCCGCCTCGCAGATTTTTATACGCATTGAGAAGGGTGATATTATGAAACGCTGGATTTCGACATCCTATGCCTGGTTCTGGTTTGGGCCTGAGGTTGCGCACCACAACGACAAAAATCGCAAATTTTCGGAGGGGGTCAATGACGCGCATTTCTACCTTCCGGACCGTGAGCGGATGGTTCAAGCGGTGAATGATTTCGTGTCGCAGGCCAATGAGTTGCAGATGGAGGTGAAGGGGGTGATCCCTTTGCAAGGTGCTACGGCGGAGACCTATGCGCATAGCGCGCATCAGACGAATTCTTCGACTTTCACCAACCAGAGTTATGGCTGGGGGTGGGGCTGGGGGCTCGGGTATGGCTATGGCGCGTCTTATACCGGCGGGTTTTTGGTGATCTTGCAATCGGAAGAGATGATCGACTCGGCGGAGTATCAGGCCCGCATTGCGCGTAATATGGCGGAGCGGAATCGTCGCGATGAGATCGTGTCGTTGGAAGCCGAGCTTGACCTGGCGCAGGGCCGTGTGCCTGGCTTGGCTCAAGCGGTGGACGAAGCGCGCGAGGCGGCGGCGCGCTGTGCCGAGATCAAGACACACAAGCCGATGCTCGGTGCGGTGCAATATCGTTGCGGCAAAGACAAATTCGCGACGATGACGGAAGCGGAAGCGCATCGGGACGCTGCCCGGCAGGCTTTGGAACTGGCCGAGCAACGGGTGGCTGCGATGGAGTTGGAGGTGACGACGCTGAAAAAACGGATGCGAAGGCTGAAGGCGGAGTGAGGGGCGCGCGTCTTTTCTTGGCGAGGGCTTTCAAATCGGTTTTGATCGGGCGTAAGGCAAGATGCGCCCTGAGGCGGCGAGGTTTGTGATGGGGGAGAGCGATGCCGCGCGTGCTGGTTTTGGCGGATTTGCATTGGGCCCATTGGCGGGCGGCGGGGCGGGATCCGTTTGCGGGATTGGGGCCTCAGTTCTGGCAAACGCTCGATCTGGTGATCCTCGCGGGCGATCTGGCCAATAAGGCGCATATCCGCTGGCCACAGGCGCTGGCGGATATGGGGCGGTTTATTGATCCGGCGCGGATCCATGTGGTGCCGGGGAACCATGATTATTACGATGGCAAGCTGGACCGCGAGGATAAGCTCGCCATGGCGGCGCATTCCGTGGGGGCGCAGGTCGCGCAATGCGCGCGGATCGATCTCGCGGGGCGGCGGTTTTTAGGCTGCACATTATGGACCGATATGGCGCTCGGCGGGGATCTGCGGGGCAATTGCGCGCGGGCCGAGCGGGTGATGAATGATTATCGCAAGATCCGGATGAATTCGGATGGGTTCCGGCGCGCTTGGCCTGCGGATACGATTGCGCTGCACAAGGCGCATCTGAGTTGGCTTGAGGCGGAGCTCGCGCGGCCCTTCGCGGGCGAGACGGTGGTGATCACCCATCATGCGCCGATTGCGCCTGAGCCTGCGGGCGATATGGATGCGGCATATGGGTCGGATCTGCGTGAGGTGATCGAGCGCCACGCGCCCGCCATGTGGCTGTTCGGGCATACGCACCGCGCGCAACAGGCGCAGGTGGGGGGCTGTGCGCTGCGCAATGTCTCGCTCGGCTATCCTGATGAATGGCCGTCGACCTCTCCCCAACTCTCCCAAGAGAGCCCCGGCGCGCAGATCGCGCGGGGAGTTCTTGAATGGTGATCAGAGCGGACTGTCGTCCGGATCGCGCGGGGGGGATATGGGAAACAGAGCGTCGAGGCCTTCGTGCACCTGACGACACTCTTCGCCCAAGGCCTCTCGCGCGGCCTTCGTGGTGTCCTCAAGTGACACAGTATCATTGGGCGCCGGGGCACGTTTGCGGGATCGCTTTGACACGGGTTTGCGGCGCGGTGCTTTGGCGGCGGGGCGCTCGATTGGGCCAATAGCCGCGGAGTGATACGGATTGGGCGCGGCGCGGGCCATGAGATCGGCATCATAGCGATAGTCGCGGGTCTGCGCGCGCATCAAATGCCCCTCGATCTGGCTTAAACGCACCCCCGCAAACGCACCGAGCGCGCCCTCCGCCTGGCCCAAAAACCGTTCCAGATCGCGCAGGGCGGCGGGGCCGGTTTGGCCAAAGGCAGTGATCAGCCGCGCGTTGTTGCGCAGGCTTTGCCAGTCGTCGGGATAGGCGCGGATCAGTTGCGCGGGGTCTTGCCAATAGCTCGCCACCTGCACCCCATACCCGCGCATCAAGGTCATCAGCGTCACGAAGACCTCGAGCCGGCCCAGTTGCGCGGCCTCGTCAATCACGAAGAGCGTCGGCTGCTGGGGCGCGCGCCTGCGCCGCGCCATCGCCTGCATCACCGCGCCAAACCAGAGCCGCACAAGACGGGAATGGCTGCGCAGCATATGCGGCGGCAACACGAAATACAGCGTCATCGGACGGCCCTCGATCAGATCCGCGAGCCGGAAACTGCTGGGGCCGAGTGCTGCGCGCACTGGCGCGCTTTGCAAGGTTTCCATCGCATCTTCGACGAAATGCAGCACTCCGCCGATGGTTTCAGGCGCCCCAAGATCGAGCAGCTTGGCAATCCGCGCGACCTCCGGCACGCCGGAGTGCCGCAGCCAGTCGTTCTGGCCCGGACGCATCGCATCGCAGAGCTGCAGAACCGCGTCGAAACGCGCGCTCCGGGGCGCTTTTGTGCCAGCGTTGCGGGTGGATCGGGGCGCGTTGGCCGTGGCTTGCAGCATCGCCGCCACGATCAATTGCCGCGATTGGTTGACCCAGAAAGCGTTGCGTGGATCGTTGTCAGTCTCGATCAAGCACCCCGCCAGCGCCCGCGCCTCGTCATAGGCATCCGCCCGCGCCAGATCGATCAAATCGAGCGGGTTGAACCGCGCCTGCGGCAGGCCCGTGACGCCAAACGGATCGATGATATGGACCTCATGGCCAAGGCCACGACGCCAGTTTGCGGTGACATGCGCCGCCTCGCCCTTGGGGTCGAAGACGACCGCAGGCCCTTCATGGCTGAGCAGTAAGGGGATGATCGAGGTGGTCCCTTTCCCAGCGCCGGTGGGCGCGAAGGTCAGCGCGTGATCCTCGGGGCCAAGGATGACCTCGGCCTCCGCTTTGAGCGCTTTGCCCAGCTCCGCGCTCGATCGAAAGCCGAAGGCGGCGCGTCTGTCCAAGGCCGCGGCCCAGCCAAGATGCAATCCTGATTTTGCGCGGGCTTCAGTCATCGTTCAGATCCTTTCGACGGTAAATCCAGTTCTTCGGCCCTGCGACATATCTGGGCGGGGGCAGGCGTCCGATTTCGATCTCTTCGAGCATTTCAAACCGTCCGTTTTCGTGCAGCGTGAGATGGGCGCGTGCGAGACGTTGGCCATAGGCGATGACCACCTCGGCTACGCGGGGGGCTTCGATTTCGGCTTCGATCCATCTCGGCGGCGCGAAGACCTCCCGCAGCGCTGCCTTTTGGCGCGGGTTTATGCGCGATAGGGCGGTGAGCGTGTCGAAACAGGTGCACAGGGTAAACAATGCGCGGTTTTCGCGGATGGTTGCGCAAAAGATCTGCGCGTAATTGAGCCAGTTTTGAGGATCTACTGAGCCCGTCAACTGTGGCGTGGCATGGTCAGAAAGCCTGTTGATATCTCCGTCTAGACTGCGCAGGCCGCTGGTAAGCCAATGCATTGGGGTGCCCGGTTTATTGGGCGCGGTCAGCGCGACACTAGCCTGTGCAGGGCCGATCTCGGTCTGCACCATCGCCTCGATCCAAGTCATCCGCGGCAGCACTGGCAAGCGGGTGGCGCGAAGGCGGGAAATCTCGTTTGAGAGAAAGCCCTCAAACGCATAGGCTTTCGAGATCTGCGAGCACAGATGTAAAAACAATGGGCCATGTTCGATTTCTCGGGCATGTTGGGGCAATATCGCGGGGCGAATCCAATTGGGGCGGCGCATTTTGATCTCCTTTGCGCCGAGGATCTCCGAAGATTTTAAACGGTGGCTTTGGCTGGCTTGTGGAGTGTTGCGTGTTTCAATCTGATGCGGTTTTGTATGATCCTGAAGCCTATCTTGCGCTGCTGACCTCGATTTCGGCGCGGCGCAATGCGGGCGGGCTGGGGGCGGCGGATCTCGACGCGATTGAAGCAGAGGTGTGCGCGTTTACTGGCGGTGCGATTGGGGATCCGGCGCGGGCGGAGCGCGAGCTGCGCGAATTGCGGCGCTATTTGTTCAGCGTGGCGATTGATGTGGGGCAGGTCGCCCGCGCGGCGCGGTTTGTCGAGATGGCGCGCCCGCCAGAGTTGCGCGATCCGCCGCGTGACGATCTGCCGGAGGCATCGGGCGATGAGCGTGTGCGCTGGCTGATGGCGCAGGCTTGGTTGCACGAGGCGCAGGGCCAGTTTGATGCTACGCGGGATGGGTTCGCGGTCGCGGGGGAAGAATATGCGCGGCTGCCAGTGCCCGAGACCGGGCGGTTTGCGACCCTGACCAATGCGGTGCAATCGGCCTATGAGCTGGGCGACTATCGGCGCGGGGCGCGTCTGTTGCGGCGGGCAGAGGAGCTGGGCGGGGCGGCGGCATCGACCGAGGTGCAGTTCAATCTCGCCCTTGCGCGTCTTTTCCCGGCGGTCGCTGAGGGGGATATTGCGGGGTTCGGGGCCGCCTTGGCAGCCGCGCAGGCAGCCTGTCTTGCGCATATGCCATCGCAGATCGACGAGATCAATCGCTTTGCCGCCTTGCAATATTTGAAGATGGGCGCGCCTGCTCTGGCGGCGGCAGTGCTCGGAGATACTCCGGGGGCAAACGCCCCAGTTGTCGCGCAATGCGCCGATGGGCAGGTGCGCTTGCAGGTGCAGATGGCGATGGGTGCCCCCGATCCGGCGCTGGTCGCGCGGATGCTGATGCTGCAAGGCACGCCGGAGAGCGCGCCGCTGGATTGGTCGCTGAGCGGGGTGCTGGCGCAGGCGCTGTTCGCGCAGCATCAGACCGAGGCTGCGGTGGTGATGAGCACGATGTTCGTGCGCGGGATCGAGACTGTGGCGGCGACCCTGCCGCAGCGGCGCAGTGAGGCGCCAGAGCTGCGTGCGCGGATCCTCGCGGTTTTCGAGCCGATGGTGGCGGCGCTCTGTGCCGCCAATTATCCGCATGCGGCAGCAGAATTAGAGGCCCTACACCAAGCGCTTTTGCAGGGGTATGCGCTGCGCGAAGGGGCGTATCGTGATTGGGCGCCGGGCCTGCAGATCGCGCAGGCCGTGACAGAGGCGACGGATCTTCAGGCGAGAGAACGCCAGGGCGCGATCGAGCGCGGCGCGTTTGCGGGCCATATCATGGGGTTTGGCCAAGCTTTGCAGGTTGCCCAAGAAGCGGCTGCGTTCGGCGTGCGCGCGCAAACCGATGCCATGGGAACGACGATATTGCGGATCGGGTTTCTGCCGGTGAAGGGCAGGCTGTGGCGGCATGTGTCCAGCACGCGGGGAGAGCGGCGCGAGGCGCTTGCGATGCCGGTTGAGGAGATTTCGGCACAGATGCGGGCGCTGCGGCGCGCCTTTGCCCGCGAAGAGGAAGGGCATGCCCCGCTTGCGGCCTTGGCCGCTGGGTTGTTTGCGGGGCTTGAGGACGAGCTTGCGCGGGCGACGCGAGTGCATATCGTGCCGCTTGGACCGGTCGTGACTTTACCCTTTGGCGCTTTGCTGGGGGCGGGACAGGTTTTGGAAACGGGTGCAGTGGTGACGATTGGCACCGGGGTTGCTCAGCCCGCGCGGCCAAGCGCCCCGCCGCGTGCCGATCAGGTCGCGATCGAGATTGCCTATGCGCAGGGCGGGCCGCAGGATCCCTTGAACGCCCCGCAGGCAGAGGCCCGCCAGATCGCGGCGCTGCACGGTGCCCCCTCCGCGACACTGTCGGAATTCAATCGCGCGAGCCTGATGCGTGCGGTCTCATCGCAGCCTAAAATCCTGCATATCGCCGCGCATTTCCGAATGCGGGAGGGCGATCTGGGTCGCTCATCGGTGATTGGCGCGGGCGGGGAGGAGATCCCGATTTCGGCGGTGTTCAACGCCTTCGTCGATCTGAGCGCGACGCAGCTGGTGTTCCTCGCGGGTTGCGACAGCGCGGGGCATGGCGGCGCGCAGAGCCTTGCGGGGCAGCTCAATGCTCTGGGCGCGCGCCATGTGATTGCAGCGCTTTGGCCGGTAGATGATGCGGCGGCGAGTGCCCTTGCGATTGCGACCCATGAGGGGTTGGCGCAGGGCCTGTCTTCCGAGCGGGCGCTTGCTCGGGCGGGCCAGATCCTGCGCGAGAGCAAGGATTTTTCGTCCCCGCGCCATTGGGCGGCGTTTCAATGTTACAGCGCCTGAGGGCGCAGCGAAATCGTGGCGCAGGAGAAGCTTGCGCAAGCCGGCGCAAATCGTGGCGCCTTTCAGCATGCCAGACTGGTCTCGACAAACTGGCGCTTACACCCCAGCGGAGGCACTATGAGCGATAATCCTACTCCTTCAACCTCGCCCAAACCGACAGACATCGGACCGGAGGCAGACTTCGCCTGGCAGGTTGAGATTCTGTTCGAGGTGCTCGGGCCGACCCATTCGCCGCGCGAATTGTCCTTTTCGGGGCTTGCGGCGATTTTGGGTGTCAACCCGTCGGGCATCACCCAGCGTTGCAACGGAAAAACCGTGCTCAAGCCGAGCGAGGCGAGCCGGATTATCGCGGGGTATGGGCTGAACGCGCATCTGCTCGATGCCTCGCTTTTCGATCTCACAGATCCGGTGGCATTCCGCGCAGAGCTGAAAAATCAAGGGGTTGGCGTCTATGGCAGTGGCCCGCGTTTGCGTTTGGCACGAGAGCTGGACGCGCGGCTGGTGCGCAAAGGGCTGACGGTGGAGATGCGCGCGCTCAGAGCCCCCCAGCGCGGGGTGACCTATGGCTCGGATCCGACGCCGCCGATCCTGACGTTTCATGTCGGGGAACATGTTGAAATCAAAGCCCAAGGGGCGGCGGGGCGGCATGTTGCGCTGCTGCAATCGCGGCGGGTTTTGCCTCATGCGATTGATGTGCTCTCGCCCACGGCGGTTTTCCCCGAGACGCTGCTGATGGGCGAGCGCGGGGAGCGAGGGCGGATGATCCTGCCGCAGGATAAAACCGAAGATCTGGAGATCCGCCGCCCCACGGACCAGCATCGGATCATCGCGGTGGAGGGGCCGGAAGAGCTTGTCCAGCTGTTTGGGGAAGGGGATGCGGAGGCGCTTGTCAAAGACGATGACACCCCGCTCGGGCATCGGCCTGTGGCGGTCACGGATATTTCAGCGGCGCGCATCTTGAGCTGGCTGCAGCACAACCCTGACGCTGAGGTGCGAACGGCGGACCTTGAGTTTTTGGTTGTGAACCGCTAGCCCGCTCGGTTCGAGGCCCCCTCGATTCGCCTTTGACGACAGCCCGACCCGCGCCCGATTGGCGCGGGTTTTTTCTGGTCTGAGCACCAAATAATGCGCCCCGCGCAAGACTGCACAAGGCTGCGCAACCCTGCAGTGGGGCGATTCAGCGTTTTGTGAGGCAACGGGGTTTGGGCGAGAGGGCTTTGAGATGAAACGGAAATTGTTGATGGCGGTTTCGCTGATCGCGGTTCTGGCGGGATGCAAAAGCGACGAGGAGACCGCGCGCGAGAGCCTCGGCGCGGCGATCGAGCTGGTGACAGGGTCGCGCTCTGCGCGAAGCCAGACCGCCGCCTATCAGGATTTGATCAAGGCTCAGGAGATGCTGCAGGCGATCAGCCGCGATCAAGCTGGCACGGAGACGGCGCTGCGGATTGCGGCGGGTGAGCGGATTGGCGAGGTCTCGTTGGCGGAGCTGGGTGCTTTGATCGAGACGGCGCAGATCGGGATGGAAGTTGAGCAATGTGAGAGCACTCCGACGGCGGCCTGCCTGTTTGCGACGCTGCAGCAAGACGAGATTGCGCGCGGCGGGGAGGCTGCGCGGGCACGATTTTCTGAAGTGCCGCAGGCGTTTCGGGATTTTCTGACTCTGATTGATGGCGGGGAACAGGCGACCGCCGCGCTCAATGGGCACCCGCGCGACCTGTCGGACCCCGACCTGTTCGAGCTGCTGATGCGCTTGATGAACCAAGGGCATGAGGCGACCGCTAAGGCATGGTTGGCGGCGACGGCGCCGAAGGCGGGGGCTGAGATCGTCGATTGGCCGAGCTTCCTTCATCTTGCCGCAGAGAATCATTCGGGGCGCAATCTGATTCAGACCCCGGTCACCTGGGCGATGGCGGCACGGCTGGCCAAAGCAGATGGCGCGGCAGCGGAGTATCTGGTCACGCAGATCGGCGGGCTGGAGGCGATCAAAATCGCGATGGGAAAAGATCCGCTGAAAACCCTTGCGCGGTGGCGTGAGGCGGGATGGGCCAGGAAGGGCTCGGATGCAGAAGGGCTCGCGGCGGTGGTGCTCTGGGAGGCGGGCGAGAAGGAGGCCGCGCGCGCGATTTTTGCCCATCCGGACATGTCATCGAATGATTTTGTGATCGACAGCCTGCCGAAATTGACCAGCGTTGACGGACGCAAGGATCTGCTCATCGCGGCGCTGGGGCAGGCCAAAGCGCCCGGTGATATCAGCCGGATTGCGATGGCGGTGATCGGTCTGGGCGATGCCGAGGCGGCAAAGCCTGCGATCACGGTTTTGTCCGAAGACTCCCGCCTGCGGGAGGGGCTGGCACGGTTTGCACAGAGCGCTGGTGTCGATCTGGGGCGCGCAAATTCCACGGCGCTCAAAGACGCGTTGCTCGCAATGCCCGAGGCGCAGTTTGACGCGGCCGCCCGAGATGCCCTGAATGACGGTTGGCATGTCGGGCGTCTCTTGGAGGGCGAGAACGAGGCATTCCAGACCTATCTGGGCGGGCTTTCCTCGGAGAGGGGGCTGCGCCTGATGCACGCGGCGATGTGGGAGATGCTGCTGGCGAAACAAGCCGATGCGGCCACCACGCTGTTCAATGCGGTGGTCGATCAGGATATTGATCGGAGCACGGTGGACAAGAATGGTCAGCTCGTCGAGATCGCTTTGCTCGCTGGAAAGTTTGATCTCGCCGCGCGTGGCCTCAACGGATTTCGCGGTTTCAACATGAATTTCCCGCGCGCAATGCGGCTTCGGTTGAGCATGGCGGGGGCGCCGCAGGATGAGGAGGATCTGTTCCGCGTCCTCGATATGCTCGACGAAAACAGTCTGGCGGGGGCCGTAGCGGACCTCGCCGCCACCGATCGCCACACTGGCGCAGGCTTCCCCCAGATCGCGGCGCGCTATGCGCTTGCGTTGGAGCGCGATCTCCGAATTCGCGCCTTGCAGGGCCTGTTGCAGACCTGGCCCGGAAAATCGGCCTCGTAGCATTCCTTCTTCTAAACGCCACTTCCCTTTTGAAAGGACTTCCAAATGACGAATATGACTTTTGCTGGCCCCAGCGACTTCACCCCCGCCAAAATTGTCTACGGGCTCTTTGTCTTGGGTGCCGTGCTGCCCGTGCTCGCGCCCGTAGCGGGCGTGATCTACGCCTATATTACCCGCGGCAAGGCCGCGGATCTGGACACCCATTTGGATTTCCAGATCCGCACCTTCTGGATTGGTTTCCTGTTGGCCGGACTTGCCCTGATTGCTTCGATCACCATGGTCGGCATCGTGATCGCCGTGCCGCTTTGGGTGTTTACCGCGGTCTGGCTGCTGGTGCGGTTGATCTCGGGCATCGTGCTCGTGATGCGCGACACGCCGATCTCCAGCACCGGCGCAATGGGGTTTGTTGCGCGCTAATCACTTCCCCCGCCAGCCTGCCTGGCGGGGGGATTTGAGTCAGTGCTCGTGATGGCGGGCAGTGAAACGACAGCGTCGTAAAAAATGCGGTTGATGTGGAGCAAAATATACCGGAGGATACTCGCGGTATTGTGAATAATGGTGATGATAAATGATTTTCTTTGGCAAAAGTCCGCTCTTGTCTGTCCTCGCCGTTGCTATGGCCTTATCGGGGTGCGTCGAGGATGTTGGGCAAACACCGTCGGGTCTCAATGGCAGGTCTGGCGCGAAGGCATCGTCCCAAAGCACCGCTATGCAGAAAGCGATCGGTGGATGTATCGTATCGGTAGCTGGCGGCATGCTGATCGGCAAGCTCATCGACAACAAACGCGGAGCGGTTGCGGGGGGCCTGATTGGGGGGGCTGGGTGTTTGGCGCTTATCGAGGTTGCCAACAAGAAAGACCGCGCGCGCATTGCCGAGGAAGAAGCCCAAGCCGTTCGCGCCAATGCAACCCGAACACGGACGATCAAAACTCAATCGGGCAAAACGGCAAAAGTCAAAACGGTCGTGCGCGCAGCTCCTAAACCGAAAGCAACGCCCGCTACCCCGTCGTTTGAGCCTGCGGCCCGCGCAACGGCTGCAAATGTGACGGCGTGTCGTACGGTTCAACAAACGATTTCCGTTGGCGGCAACTCTTCGCAAGCGCCCGCACAGGTTTGGTGCCGCGTGGAGGGAGGGGATTGGCAGCCATGGAGCTGAAATCGCATTAGAGGGCGGCAGTAACTCGACGCGATATCGGGATCGGGCCGTTTTTCAAAAGCGATGCTTTGAAGCGCAGCTGTGTGCAGAACTGAGCACGTGTCTCAAACAGTCAGGCTAAGGATTGGCGATTGTGTCCGATGTCTATGCCCCCATTGTAAGCGCTGAGAATTTTGTGGTCTCGACTCGATTGTGAAGGTCCAGGATCGATTATTATGTTGAGGTGAGTAAACGAATGTTCCGAAAACTTCGAATGACCCTTTTGGTTTTGATCAGCACAGCTTTGACTTTCATAGTGTCAGGCTGTGGCTTGGTTGGGAAGCAAACGCACGCGCTTTCTGAGTGTCGTGTTGTCAATCAAATTGCCCCTGAAAATGGCGCCCCCTCTAAAACACCTGAGCAAATTTGGTGCCGCACCGCTGGTGGTGATTGGCAGCCCAAAAAATAGAGAAGAAAGGGTCACACCAATGACAATAGCGACATATTGTTCACTCGATTTTTCGCGCAATGGCGCAATTTCGAAGGAATTGAATGACTCGGCTGCGACCGAGGCGAGTAGTGAAACGATCGTCCTTTCTGATCATTTGGGCGCCCGTCCGGCGAATTTGACGCCGGAAATGGCGAACTGGTTTGATTCCTACGTTCGGCAAGAAAGAACCGGTGCGCTGGACGAGGTTGAGCGTCAGTTGGCGCAGGTTGACAGCAAGGCGCATGGCGGCGGCGTTTTTCTGGAGCGCGAACTCTGGAAGGCGCGGCAGGCCGAGCTGAGCGAAAAACGGGATGCGGAGCGCGCTGAACGCGAGGCGCGTCAGAGGGATTATGAGGCTCTTGAGGCGCAGCGTGCTGAAGTTGAAAAGCTGAGTATCCGTTATGAACAAAAGAGGAACCGCTACAACCGTGAGCCTGTGATACCAAACAAGATCTTATATTTCCTTGCACTCATAGTGCTTGGCATCACCGATATGGCATTGAATTGGGAGCACGTTTACGATGCAAAGATCGGAAGCCCGATTAAATCGTTCGGAATATCCTTCGGAATAGCGGTTGGGATCGCTGTATCAGGGCATTTAATCGGCACTACATTGAGACAAGCCAAAGCGCGTTTCAATAGAGCAAATGATGACCTCGATATCTGGGCCGGTTGGCAGATGTTTAGCTTGGCGGGGGTGCTTGTATCAACCGCACTTGCTGCTGTCTTTTGGATCCGCGCGGAGTATTTTTCGATTGCACGTGAAGAGATCATACTGCTGGGGGGCGAATTGCCAAGCTTCTACGGAACGATTGTTGGCTCGATGTTGACCAACGCCATCGTTTGGGTTGTAGGCGCTGCGCTGGCCTTTCTTATGCATGACGCTGATCCGGGCTTTCCCGAGGCCAAGATCAAACTTACCGCCGCCGAAGAAAAACTCGGATCCCTCCATCGCATGCTGAACAAGCATCTGAACCGTCGTTTCGAGCAGGCGGCTGCCAAGCTCAAAGAAGCGGTCACCGCCGCTCAGGGCCGGGAAGCCTCGCTTGCGCAGGTTGCGGCTCAGAATGAGGCGCGCCGGATGATCGAGCGGATCAAGGCGCAAGATGCACACGTTCTTGCCGCACTGGCGAGATACCGCAGCACGCTTGTTGGGAAGACATCGCCTGAAAGTCATGTATTCATTCAGCCGTCTCTGCTTGCGAGTGAGCCAAGAAAACAACTTACGCCTGCAGAGTATAACGCAATTGGTTTGGAGCTGCCCTATGCGTAAAACATCACTTTTTTTGGTAGGGCTGGTTGCGGGTTTTTTGGCGAGTGCCCCCGCCTTTGCCGACGTGACACGCAACATGACGGCCTGTCTGCAAGATGGGCCTTACAAACCTAAGCGTCAAACCGTCGTGCTGGTCGATGGGGCGATCATTGAGGATTCCGACACGAAAGGTGCCCTACCATTTTGGCGCACTGAGTTAGCCCGTTTCGTGAATGCCCAAGCAAGCGAAGCCGCAGTGCTGATGGCCCCCCACGAGCAGGTGTCGCTCGGGATGTTGAAACCCGATGGTAGCGGCGTGAATATCTTTTTTGAAGGTTGCCTGCCCTTGCTGGCCCCAAAAGAGATCGAAGAGCTGCGTAACACTGAAACCAAGCTGGATTGGTTTCTTGGCAATGGCTGGGAGGATCGGAACTCTGAAATCGCGGAAGATTTTGCGAAATCGACCGCAATCAGCGCAGTCGTTGCCGCACGCGCGCTCGCAGCTGTTGCGCCCATGGAGAGCATTCGCTTTGCGGAGAGTCCTCTTTTGGCTTCATTGCGGAATTTCGCTGGCGTCGATCTGAACGCCGGAATTCCGCGGTTGGTGTTAATTACGGACATCTCTAAATACGGCATGCCGGATGGCACAACCGAGGCACTCGTCACGGCAGGCCATATCGACGGGGCCAAGACCGGTTTGCATTTGGGCTATTCCGAACTGCACCTCCTATCTAAAGGATCACCCACTAGCAAAGGCGCCTTTGATTACGCCAGCGCCCTTTTCCTTGCAAGTGAAGCGCGGCTCAAGACCTTGGCAACGGCGGGAGGGGCGCTGACCAATGTTGGCGCGCCCGTGGACGTTCGAGTGTTTCAAGGTTCTATTGTTATGCAATCAAACCCTGAAATAGTCCTACCGATCCGAATGCGCGTAGCGTGGGACCTGAACAATACACTCGTCAATTCTTGGATGGAAGAAACGCAGGGGAAAATTCGGTATACTCCGTTCAGCGGCAGTTTGTCCTGCACTGCTGATAAACAATGCGAGTTTATCGGCGATGGCCTCTTCGCTCAGGTTTGGGCTAAAAAAAATGGTGATGAACCTGAATGCCTGAACTTGAATGAACGGTTGCCTTTTGGTGGATTTCGAAACCTGACTTTCAAGATTGACGAAGACACGATGAAGGGTTCTGTCGCAGATCAGACCTGTTTCTTCGATGGGATGGATAAGGGGCTTCCATTCGAGATGCGGGAGGTCGTCGATGGGCGTATGTAAAACGGTTTACATTATACCTTTAATTCTCTCAGGTACGTTTCTTTTTTCACCCAACATGGCGGTGGCGGATGACTGTGTAAGGCCTCCAGGTTTTCCCGAAACGCTGCCTTGCCCATCCCAGCCTTACGAGATGGTTCTGCAGGAGCACGAGGACAGAATTAACCGCTTAAAACGCCTTTCTGCAGATTACGCGCAGTTCGAATTTTCGACGACGATGCTCAAGCCAGACGAGCATGGCCTCGCGGGTTTTCCTGTAGAAATCCCTGTATTGCGGGTCGTCGCAAATGCCGATGTATTTTTTGACACAGATAAAGATGAGATCAGGCCAGAAGCTATTCCAATTATCTACATTATTGCCGAGAGCTTGAAGCGTGAACCTCCAGATGTATCTCTTTTTGTGGCGGGGCATACCGATAGCAACGCGAGTGAAGAGTATAACCTTGATCTCGGAACCCGTCGTGCTCAGGCGGTCGCTGCTGCACTTGTGCGCAGAGGAGTATATCAGGCGTCAGTCTATAGCGTATCCTTCGGCGAATATGCTGCCATATCTAACAATGAAACTGCAGAGGGGCGCGCACGAAACCGCCGCGTGGAATTCCTATTCTCGGCGAAAAGTGAGGCTATTGTTGAGGTTCTCGAGCGTCAGCAAATTCAACTCTGTTCAGATACGAACGATGAATCTCCGGGAAATTGTAGGAAAAAAATTGCCTTCGCTCCAAGCCGTATCGAATTGGCTCATGGACAGAGCGAAGCCGTTTTGCAAGCCGAAAACCTGCGTCAGTCGATCCTTATCGAGCAGAGCAGTGACCCGGTTAATATTAGAAAGGAGCAGAAAAAACTCGAGATTGAAGCAGATAGACGCAAAATTGTCATTTTAGATACGAAGATTAGAATTCATCTTGGGAGCGAATAACGCTTTGAAGAATGCTATAATATTGAGCGTGCTTACTGGCTTCGCTAGGATTGATGCTGCGTGCTCACAGAACGTGGAAAATCAATATGCCGAGCATTATGATATCTGGATTTCTCGTTGTGAAGAAGTGTTTCCGGATGTTTTATCTGATCCGGGAACGGAAGGCGGAGTTTATGTCGAAAGTTTTATGGGTGAAAATCTAGCTTGTCTTTTCGGAACGCTCTCAGCTCAAGGTCTTGATATTTCACCTTTGAAAGCGCGATTGGCAAATGTGGATGTCGTAGTCACGATGTCCACTGGTGGGCCCGTCAGGCGATGGCTGACGCTTGGAAAAATAATGGCGACAGCAAAACCTATCTTGATCGTTGATCGCATATGTGCATCAAGTTGCGCGAACTATATTTCCCCAATTGCTCGAGAAATTCTTTCTGTTGATGGAAGCCTCTTGGTCTGGCATGGAGGGCCGAGTGAAATTCTCGCAGATTCTAGTGAAGAAACCGATATCAAGCTGTTGGCTGAAATAGAAAATTTCGTCAAAGAAACGGGTATTTCCGAGAAAATTTTTTCATTTTCGATTGAGGTTGCGCAAGAAAATACACTAGATGAGATTCAAAAGATCTCCAATTATAGTATATCGAAAATTGATGGGTATGCGATTTCTCCTAAAAAATTGGCGCGCTGCTTTGGGTATGTGAATGTAAATCGGCTTTGGCACCCGGGTGGAAACGCCGAAGTATACTTTGCGGGAGTGTCAATGAACAAGGGGCTGACATTTCTGGAGAGCCCTCGCGAAAATTGTTAGTGACATTTCTCGACCGCCTAGGCTCCAGACCGATTGATTTCTGGCCGTTGGCGTGATTCAGGCTCCGCAAGGAGACCTGATCTATGAGCAACCTTTGCTGGCTGAGCGACGTCCAGATGGAGCGTCTGAAGCCGTTCTTTCCGAAGAGTATCCGAAGGTCAGAAAACAGTCCGGGGGACTGTTTTCCTGAGGATGGGCAAGCCCAGCGTCGATGATCTCCGTGTTCTCAGCGGTATAATTTTCATCAATTGCAATGGTTTGCGCTGGTGTGACGCGCCGAAGGAACATGGCCCGTCCAAGACCCTCTACAACCGCTGGAAGCGCTGGAGTGACAACGGGGTCTTCGCCCGGATCATGGTCGGCCTGGCCGCCGAGAGCGCCGAGCACAAGACAATCATGATCGACGCGACGTATCTGAAGGCGCATCCGTTGCCCGGCAGCACATGCAGGGCATGTGCGAGAGGGGCACGGCATCGAGCCTTGGGGTGAAAAAGGGGGGCGCGGGCGCCAGATCGGGCGCACCAAAGGTGGCATGAACCGTTGCCCGGCAGGGCATTGCGCAGCAATGTCCCGAGAGGGACCAAGCTGCACGCCGATGCCGATGCGCAAGGGCGGCCGATCGGGTTCTTCATGTCGGCTGGGAAGGTCAGATGGAGTGGTTGCCGCCCTCCCTAGACGGCATCGCAATGTGCCAAGGTCGTGGTGTTCAACGCCACGCGCAAAGGAGGGCGGCGAGATGAAGAATATGATGATCGGGGTCGATCTGGCAAAGGCAGTTTTTCAAGTTCATGGTGCCCTTCGAACGGGGGAGGTCCAGTTCCGCAAGAAGCTGACGCGGAAGCAATTCCCCGCGTTCATGGCGCAGCAAGCGCCCAGCATGGTGATTTTCGAGGCGTGCGGCAGCACACATTTTTGGGCCCGTGAGATGGAGGCTCTTGGGCACGAGGTAAAGCTGATCGCACCGCAGTATGTGCGCCCTTTTGTGAAGCGGCAGAAAAATGATGCGGTCGATGCTGAGGCGCTTGTCATTGCGGCACGCCAGCCTGAGATGCGTTTTGTGGAGCCCAAAACAGTCGAGCAGCAGTCTTGCGCGGCAGTCTTCCGCGGCCGGGAACGTCTGGTGCATCAGCGGGCCGCTGATGTGAACGCCTTACGGGCTCTGCTGTATGAGCACGGCTACGTGTTTCCGGTCGGCATGTCCCACCTCAATCGCATGGCGGCGCTAGTGCAGGATGAGACCGTCGACTTGCACGCGCTGATCCGGGAAGAGTGCCTGGACCTGCTCGGGCAGATCGCAGAGAAAACCGCGCGTATCATTGAGCGCACCACGAAGCGCAAGACGCTGGCCACCCGGTCAGACAGAGCACGCCGGCTACAGACGATGCCGGGAGTTGGACCACTGACGGCCGTTGCAGTCGAGGCGTTTGGTCCCGACATGGTGGAATTCAAAACCGGGCGCAACTTTGCGGCTTGGTTGGGCCTTGTTCCTCGGCAACATTCCTCCGGAGCAAGGAGCGCCTTGGTCGCATGACGAAGGCTGGTCAAGCCGATGTCCGACGCCTGTTGATCATCGGTGCAATGTCGCGACTGAACTGGCTCGGACAGCGCACAATTACGGAGGGCAGCTACCAGCCAACGGATGCGGGATGGATGGCTGCAGGGCATAGAGGCAGTCGTCCAGCGGCAGCAGCGTGTGCCGCCGAAAAGCGACAACGGTCGCCTCCTCCGCCTCAGTCAGGATCGTCGAGCGGGGCTCTCTCGGTCCCGTCTTGAGATCCGCAACCGTCTGGCGCTTGCGCCACTTCGAGACTGTCTTGGGGTTGATCCCCAGCACTCTGCTCAACGTCGCGAGCGAAGCTTGCGATCATTCGGGACATCCCTCGAACCAATGGCGGGCTGGCCCTCATTATTGCAGCTCTGACAGCGTGCGCCCCTCTCGGTGAATGCGCGCATTCACCTGCCGGTCAACGGGATCGTGGCGCTTTCAGGACGAACCTGGCCCATAATGCTTCCTTCCATTCCTGAGAAAGGATCGCACCATCAAACCGTGGGATCAAACACCTATTCGGAGCCATGGAAGCAGTCGCCACTGAGCCATCAGGCCGCAGTTTACAAGCGGGTGTCGGAAGGGGTTTAGCGTATCGACGCTAAATAAATGCATGAAACGGCGCTGAGTTTGGGTGGCGAAGTTGTCAGTATTAGGTCATGCACCGAAGCCGAGGTAGGTTTCGGCGGTTGCATGCTCCCGCAACCAACAAACACCAATCAATATCAGACCACTCACAACCCGCCACGGCGGGTTTTTGGCGTTTGACCCCGCAGAAAAGCCGCAAGCCAACCTCGCAAACCGACACAACCCAGCGTCACCCGACCCTAGCGCCACTCACAAATACACCGAGAATACGAACTCGCGTGACGGTTGTTGCTACACTCCAACAGGATGTCGCGTTTTGTCAGGTCTGTTGGATCGACCACGCCACTCCGATACACGATCAAGCAAGCGGGGAAGACGTCGAAAATTGCTGCTCTCCGACTTGAGCGCGGTCATGATCTTCGCAAAAGATGCTTTGGCCGGACTTCCCTCGCACCGATGTCTGGAGCCTAGTGCCTATCATCCACGCGTACGATACGCCCGTCTTCGAGGGTCAGAATGCAGTCGGCGCGATCGAGGATCCGGTTGTCATGAGTGACGAGCAGGGTCGTCGTGCCGCGTTCAGCCCCCATGCGCTTTAGCAGGTCGACGACCTCGGCAGCGCTGTCCTTATCCAAGGCGGCGGTCGGCTCATCGGCGAGTACCAAAGCCGGATTTCCGACCAATGCGCGCGCCACGGCGACACGCTGTTTTTGACCGCCCGAGAGATTGGCAGGAAGATAGCTCACGCGGTCAGACAGGCCGACAAGATCCAACGCATGTCGGGCAGCCGTCTGCGCCTTTGCGTCTGACACGCCGCGGTGAACTTGCAACCCCATCATGACATTTTGCGTCGCGGTCAGGCTTTCGTGAAGGTTATGCGCCTGAAAGATAAACCCAAGCCGCCGCCGCAAGGCGACAAGCTCGGCTTCGGTCGCCCCGTTCAGCTGTCGATCCAGCAAGGTGACCGAACCCTCCTGCACGGCCCGAAGGCAGCCGACCAGCGTCAGGACAGTGGTTTTGCCAGACCCCGAAGGCCCCATCAACACTGTGAAGCTGCCGCGTTTCAACGTCAGATTGATATCAAACAGTGCCTGTTTGCGCACCTCACCCGCCCCGAACCAGTGGTTCAAGCCGTTGGTCTCAAGGATGTTATCGTGGTCCATCAGCGCCTCAAAACAGATCAGCGGGATCGGCGGCGGCTAGGCGACGGGTGGCAATCGCCCCCGAGAGCGCCGAGAACACGACTGTGCCTACAAACACGCTCACCGCCATGGAAAGCGACATTCCCAAGGGCAGGGTTGTGATTTTGCCCATCATGGATAGGATCGCCGCGCCAATGATCAGGCCGGGGATGAACCCCATAAACCCGAGGATAAGCGCCTCCTCGAACACGACCCCCAGAAAGAAGCTCGGTCCGTAGCCCATTGCTTTAAAGGTCGCGTATTCGCGCAGGTGCTCAGCGACATCGGTCGATAGCACTTGATAAACGATCACCAAACCTACGAGCACGCCGATCAGCACCCCAAAGCCAAATATGATGCCCGTGGGCCTGCGCGTTTGCTGATAGGTGAGATCGTCCTGCGCGGCTTTTGCAAAGCTGCGGATGCGTAGGGTGGGATCTGAAATCAGGTTGCGCAGCCGCGCGATGACTGCATCGACATTTGCACCGGCACGTAGTTTTAGCAAAATGTGATCGGGGGCCGCGGAGCTTCGGGCGGGAAACAGCGATAGGAACGTCTGATCCGATACCAGCATATATCCATCGCCCCCAAAACCACCCCCGCCTGCGAATGTGTTATAGGCCACCAAGGTGCGTCCCGATGCCTCAAACGCGAGCGGCGTACGGGGTTGGGTTGATGCAGCTTCGTCTTGGGTAAATCCGCGCGCAAGGCGATCGAGTAGCACCGCGTCTTGTACCTCTAACAGCGGCAGATCGCCGGCAATCTGGGGGTTGATAAAGACTGGCTTCACCGGGTCGATGCCGAAGGTGGATAGGCTGATATCCTTCTCTCCTCGGTCCCAAGCCACGTTGGATACGAACAGCCCCATGCCATCCGTCACATCCGGATCAGCCATCGCTTGCAAACGCCACTGTCTGGCAACGTTGCCTCCATCGGTCAGGGAATTGGCGTCGCCAGCCGAAATCATGATGTCGGCTTGGAAGAATTCGTAAGGACGCAGTGTCGCCGCCCCCATTGAATTCATGATGCCAAGCTGCACAAACACCAGCACGTTTGCAAAGGCGACGCCCGCGAGCGCGGCCGCGAACCTTGGGCGGTTATGCGTCAACTGCAACCAGCCGATCGGAAGTCTTCCAAAAATCGCTTGGAGCAATCGCCTCATGGAGCAGCCTGTCGTTGGGTGGTGTCGATCCGGGCGATCACCTCGAGGTTGCTATATTGCGCCGCGATCATTGAAGACTCCGCATCCAACGCGACCAGAATTCGAACCACACGAGCGTCCTTATTCTCGGCCGCGTCATCGGAAATGAGCCCCTGCCGACCGACCGTCAGGCCGATACTTTTCACCACCCCTTGCAGCGTTTGCCCCAACGCAACGGCGGCGAGTTCTACGGGTTGGCCTATCGCAATGCTGGCAATCCGGTCTTGCCAGATCTCGACCTCGGCCATCATCTGAGACGTATCGCCCATATCCATAATCCCATCCGAAGGGGGGCGTTGACCGGGAGTGACGTGGATATCCAAAATGGTGCCTGTAATCGGCGCCACCACGAATGAACGGTCAAGGTCCAGTTCTGCGCGGGTGAGCTCGGCGGTTGCGGCATCGCGGTTGCGCGCGGCCACCAGCACATCGGGTTGATCATCCAGAGCGAGGGAAGAGTACCGTGTCAACGTCGCCTCGGCGCGGGTTACGGCCAAATCCGCGGTAACCGAGGCTGCGTGCACCTGATCGTAAACGGCTTGGGTTGTGACTTTGCGATGAAAAAGGTCTTCGGTGCGCGCGAGGGTCGACGCCGCCTCGGCCGCCGCCAGCTTTGCCTGATCAAGCGCGGCTTGGGCGTCATCGCGGCTGGCGCGCACGGCCGACCTTGTCTGCATCAGCGCGGCTTCTTTGATCGCAAGGTTTGCCTCCGCCGCCAAAACCGCACTTTCCAGCGCCGACCAATTGTCCAACCGCGCCAAAGGGTCGCCCTTCGCCACCCTGTCGCCCACCGTCACCAGAACTTCGGAAATCCGCGCGTCGCCCGCCCCGTAAGGCGCAGCCACAATGGATATATCGCCGCGCGGCATCACTCTGGCCAGCCCCACAACATCACTCGCTCGCAACGTTTCCGCCATTTTGGGCGGGATTTCGATATCGGGCGGCAGGGCAATCGGCGAGTTTGATCCCGCGCCCGGCTGCAAGCCCGTCAGGGCGTAGAATTTCTGGAGCGCTGGTGGCTGGAAGTACAAACCCAGCACCGCGCCCGTGAACATGAACAGCGGCACCAGCAGCACCATCAGATACCGCTTGTGAAACCATCGATGGTGCGTGACCATATCCGGATCAGATGTCTTCACCTCAAGCGGCAGATTGCTTGTGTCTGTCATGGTGTATCCCGGCCTAAATCGGCTTGCGTGCGATGAAATAAGGGTTTTGCGAGTGGTTTCCGAAGACGCGGCGATCAGTGATATTGAAGCCCGCCGCCTCAAAAAGTTGCCGTAGCCGCAATTCCGTCAAAGAGGTTGCGGGCGGGAACAGGCCAATAAACTTGAGCACTTTGAAGATGGCGCGCGGACGACGCCCCAAATCGGCAAAACACCAGGTTTTGCTGATCAAAAGACCGCCGGGATGCAAAGCGTGGTAGATCTCGCGCAAAAGCTTGGGCAGGTCATCGACCAGATGCAGCACATTGAACGCACAGATCGCATCGAAAGGCCCGTCTTCCAACGCAGTTTGCGCGGTGGTCACATGAAATTCTAAATTATCGGGTGCGGCCTTCGCCTGTGCAATCCGCACCATCTGATCGGAAAAGTCGGTCGCGCGAAAGCTTGCGACCAGCGGCGCAAGGCGAATGGCGGTGCCCCCCGTACCGCACCCGATTTCAAGCACATGATCGGTGGCGCGTAATCGGGTCGCGACATCGGCCAAGAGCGCCTCATAGGCGGCGGTGTCCTGAATAGGCCGTGCCGCGTAACGCTTGGCAAATCGGTTCCAAAACCGAGTGCCTTTCGTGACGATAGGGTTTGGTGTTTGGGGATCACGCAAGGGCAACCTCGTCACACCCGCGGCGCAAGCTTTCGGGCACAGCCAGCAAAGCGTTCAGCCCGCAATTTCCTTTTGTCAGGTCTTCCAGCGTGACCATGTCCATCTCATGGAAAAAGGCCTCAAGCGCACGCGCGATATAGGTGCGCAGGCGGCACGTGTCCGACAACGGGCAACTGTTGGTTTGAGGATCAAAGCATTCGGCAAACGGCGCGCCCGCCTCGAAGAGCCGAAACATCGCCCCCATCGAGATTTCCGCGGCAGGCCGTGCAAGCTGCACCCCACCGCTGCGGCCGCGAACGGTGTGGATAAAGCCGTGTGCCTGCAATGCGTTCACCACCTGCAATAAGTGGTTTAGGGACGCGTTGCAGGTTTTTGCGATTTCCGCGCTGCGCAGCATGATGCCCTCGTTCACGGCGCAGGCCATCAAGATGCGCGCGGCAAGGTTGGTTTTTGTCGTCAGGCGCATCAAAGTCGCTTTCTTTTGTCATGTTTCTACTCAATAGCCGCCAAGAATTGGACGGGCCTTGATCTAGATCAGGTCTGGTGCGGAACCGTTGCGATAACTGACATTTAAAACGCAAGTTAGTGAGCCCCATGATACGCCCCATGATACGCAGAGTTCCGCCGACCCAAGCTACGCCCCTGCGGGCAGATGTGCTTTCCGTAGGGTCTGCGATGCAGCGTCGCGCGGCGGTGCTGTCGGTTCTTGCGGGGGTGATCTGGCCGATACAGGCGGGGTTGGTTGCTTTGGCCATCGGGGGTCTTTTGCAAGGGGACATGCCGTCTCCTTGGGGGGCAGCGATTGGATTTGCCGCCTTGGGTGCGGCGCGGGCGATGCTCAGTTTCTGGTCCGAAACGCAGGCGCAGGCAGCCGCCGAGACTGTGATCGTGCAAGCGCGCAGGGCGATTGTCGCAGCGGAGGCGGGTAGGGTGGATGACAATGCCTTTGGCGGCGCGGGGGGGATCGCGGCGCTGGCGGGGGAGAAGCTGGATCTGTTGGCGCCTTTTGTCATACGCTACGCGCCGGCGCGCGCGCGGGTGATGGTGTTGCCTTTGCTCATTCTGGCGCTCGCGTTTTGGCAATCGTGGGCGGTCGGGCTCGTTCTGGTGATCTCGGGGCCGCTGATTCCAATCTTCATGGCCTTGGTGGGGATGGCTGCGAAAGAGGCGAGCGTGCGCCAGATGGCAGAAGTCGGCAGCTTGAATGATTTTCTGGTCGAGCGGCTGTCTGCTTTGGTGGATATTCGTCTTCTCGGTGCGGGGCCATTGGTTGAGCAAAGCTTTGCCACCGCTGCGCAAGATTTGCGGCGAAGGACGACGGCTGTGCTCTCGGTTGCGTTTCTCTCGTCGACCGTGCTCGAACTGTTTGCGGCGATCGGGGTTGCAATGGTCGCGGTTTATGTCGGCTTTTCGTTGCTTGGCGCGTTGGAGTTCGGGGCTTGGGGCGCAGTGCTATCACCGCAGGCCGGTATTTTCCTGTTGCTGTTGGCGCCGGAGTTTTATCAACCGTTGCGCGATCTCTCGGCCGCTTGGCATGATAAGGCAGCCGCGGATGCCGTCATCGACGAATTGGCCGCGCATGCCGCCGATCGGGGCACACCGTTGTTGGGGTTTGGCGGCGCGGCTGCGCGATTGAAAGGCCCTGCCGGCGTGTCTTTGCAAAAGTGCAGAACGCCTGCGGGGCGTGTCTTGCCGGATATCGTGATTGCCCCGGGTGAGCGGGTGGCTCTGATCGGCGCGAGTGGTAGCGGCAAGACCAGCGCCCTGCGCCTGATGGCCGGATTAGACGCGGGCTGTGTCATCGTTGCGGGGAAGGCCCTGACCGACGAGACCGCCGACGCGTGGCGCGCGCGGATCGGCTGGATGCCGCAAATGCCACATTTCTCATCGGGGAGCCTTCGGCAGAACCTATCGCTGGGCCGCGATGGCGATCTTGCCGTCGCACTCGCCACGGCCGCCGTGGGCGACGTTGTGCAAGCCATGCCTAAAGGTTTAGCCACGCGCCTTGGCGAAACCGGCGGAGGGCTATCGGGGGGCGAGGCCCGCCGGATCACGCTCGCAAGGGCAGTTTATGCAAATCCCGATGTAATTCTGGCCGATGAGCCCACGGCGGATTTGGATGCTGCAACGGCGCAGGCGGTAACCGAGGGATTGCTCGCACAAGCGGCGCGAGGGGCGACGCTTGTTGTTGCCACGCATGATCTTGCCCTTGCCGCACAGATGGACCGCGTCATTGATCTTGGCGCGGCTGATGAGGAGCCACAAGCATGAGAGCGCTTTGGTCGATCTTTCGAGTGATCGTGCAAGATCAACGTACTGCCATGCTGCGCGGCGCGGTGTTGAGTGTCGTGGTGCTTGCGATGGGGGCGGCGCTTTTGGGCCTGTCAGGCTGGTTCATCACGGCCGCCGCGGCGGCCGGGTTGGCGGGAACGGGGGCGGTGTTCGATGTGTTCCGTCCATCGGCAACTGTGCGGTTTTTGGCGCTTGGCCGCGCTGCGGCGCGCTACGGTGAACGGATGCTGACCCATGATGCCACGCTTCGCGCACTGGAAAGCCTGCGTTTGCGGGTACTGGCGTCGCATCTTGCGGCCCCCTATCCGCGGATGATCAAGGCGAGAGGCGCGCAGGCGTTGAACCGTCTGACCGCAGATATCGACGCGCTTGACGGTGTGCCGCTGCGGCTGGTTTTGCCGATGCTGGCGGGGTTGGCGGTATTGGGTGTGGCGCTTGTGATGCTGTGGATTTTGGTGGCGCCCGAGGTCGCGCTGTGGGTGGTCGGGGGCTATCTGTTTGGCGCTGCGACGATTTTCGGCTGGATGGCGCGGGTGACTATCCCGTTGTCACGTCGAGCCGAGGTCGCGGCGCAGGCGTTTCGTACACGGCTGATCGACATGATCCGCGGGCGTCGCGACCTTGCGGTCTTTGGCCGTTTGGTGGCCCAGAACGATGCGGTGCAAGAAGCAGAACAGCGCCGATTGGGTCAACGCCGCCAGCTGGACTTGGCGGAGCGTCGGGCGGGTGCGGCACTGGTTATGCTTGCCTCCGTCGTCGCGGCGGGGGCCTTGGGTATTGGTTTGGCGCTGGCTGGATCGGGCCAGATCGAGCCGGCTTTCGCCGCGCTTGGGTTTTTCGCGGCCCTCGCCTTGGCAGAGACCCTTGCGCCCCTGCGCCGCGCGGTGTCGGATTTGGGTCGTATGGCCGATGCGGCGCGACGTGTCGGGCGCGATTTGGCGGACCCTGCTCCGAAGGGGGACACGCCGCGCGCGCCATCGAACGCGGGGGGCTTACACGTCAACGGCTTAACACTGCTTCGCTCTGGCACGCGCGCGCCATTGGTTCATGACATATCTGTGGCAATTCGCGCGGGCGAAACTGTTGCAATCACAGGCGCAAGCGGGAGCGGGAAGTCGACACTTTTGCTCGCGATAGCGGGTCTGCATGCGATTGAGGCAGGCGAGATCCTCCTCGGAAGTCAGGATGTGCGGGACTGGTCAGAGGCTGATCTGCGCAGCCATTTGACCCTTTTGCCACAACGCAGCGCGCTTATGGCAGGAACAGCGGCAGAGGCGCTGCGTCTTGCCAGCCCTGCCGAGGATGCACGCCTGTGGGAGGTGTTGGCGGCGGTGAAACTGGATGCGGTGGTCGCGGCCAAAGGCGGGCTTTCCATGCGGATTGGCGCGAGGGGTGAGGGAATTTCGGGCGGAGAAGCGCGCCGGTTGGCCCTTGCGCGGGCGCTATTACGTGCGCCGAAGGTCTTGTTGCTGGACGAGCCCACCGAAGGGTTGGACGACCCGACCGCGCGAGCGGTGCTGCAGGGCATCCGGACCATTTTGCCCGATGCGGCCATCTTAATCGCGGCACATCGGGGCGCAGAGACAGAGTTTGCCGATCGCCTGATCGCGTTGGACGGGTCTTGGCGTGCTCTAGGCACGGCACCGCTCAAACCAACAAATATGGTATAGCCCGGAGGCTAGCCTTTGGGCTGTAGCAGGGTGCCGATTTTGCGAAAAAGCATGTCGCGTGCCGATCCTGGCCGCCATGCCAAAACCACATGGCGTGGGCAAGCATCGGGCAGGGGGCTGAGTTGGACATTTTGTGCGCCGACGACTCCGGCCTTGATTGCGAGGTTTGGCAAAAGGGTGATGCCCAAACCTTCGGAGACCATGGCAATCAATGTGGTCAGGCTGGTCGCGGCAAAGCTGTCTTGCGCGGCGAAAATACGGCCCGGATAGGCGGCGAGAGCGTGGCGCTGCAGGCAGTGGCCTTTTTCCAGTAGCATGAGCTGGCCGCTTTGGGTCAGAGCTTCGGCGCCGTGGGGCATGGGCCATGTCGCGGGGGAGGCAAGTTGATACCCATCATCGAAGAGCGCCAAGGTTTCCAATGCGCCCGTTTCGAAAGGCAGAGCAATCAAGATCAGATCAAGCCGCCCTGCATTCAGCCCCTCTATCAGGCTCTCGGTCATTTCCTCGCGCAAGTAGACCCGCAGATCAGGAAAGGCGGCGCGGATTGCGGGTAGGGCCGGCGGCAAAAGATAGGGACCTATCGTCGGGATTGCCCCAAGCTTCAAATCTCCCTCAAAGGGGTTCCGATGCGCCCGCGCGAGAGTTTCTATCTCGGCGGCATCCAATAGCAGCCGCCGCGCGCGGGCGGTGATCTCATTGCCCAAAGGCGTCATCATGACGCTGCGCCGCGTCCGTTCGATCAAAGAGACGCCGAGTTGATCTTCGAGCTCTTTAATGCCGGCACTTAGCGTGGGTTGGGTGACAAAACACATCTCGGCGGCGCGCGAAAAATTGAGCGTATCAGCGACGGCGGTCAAAAAGCGCAATTGGCGAAGGGTGGGCATTGATAGGGTTTTCCAATAACTCTGATATCTATATTCAATTTCCTCTATAACTGTCGATCCCCTATCTCTGTTTCATCGCAACCCTGCACAGAGAGACTGCACTATGACCAACCTTCTTCAGACACCCGGCGCACGTTTAAACGAGCCAGCTCCTGCATTTGACGCGCCCACGACACATGGCCGAAAGACGCTTGAGGATTATCGCGGCAAGTGGCTGGTGCTGTTTTCCCACCCCGCCGATTTTACGCCCGTCTGCACCACCGAATTTATCGCCTTTGCCAAGAAGCAAGACGCGTTCGCGGCGCGCAACACTGAGCTTTTGGGCCTGTCGATTGACAGCCATTACAGCCACATTGCGTGGATGTTGAACATCAAGGAAAAATTTGGTGTCGAGATCCGTTTCCCGATCATCGCTGATCTGAACATGGCCGTGGCGCAGGCCTACGGGATGATCCAGCCCGGCGCGTCAGACACGGCCGCGGTGCGTGCGACCTTTCTCATCGATCCTGAGGGCGTTTTGCGGGCGATGGTCTATTATCCGATGAAAGCCGGACGCTCGGTCGACGAGATCTATCGTTTGCTGGTCGCGATGCAGACCTCGGATGAGCATAGTTGCGCGATGCCGGAAAACTGGACACCGGGCAACCCGGTGATCGTGGCAACACCCGCCACCCCGGAGGCCGCAATGGCCCGCGCGGGCGAAGGGTATGACACTGTCGATTGGTATTTCTCGACACGGATGCTGTGATGCGAAGGGGCGGGCTGTTATGGCTCGCCCTGAGCTCGCCAAAGTTTCGAGGAGGTCGGATATGATTACCACACCCCACGCCGCTATCGTTGGTTCGAAAGCGCTCCTCAAGTAAACCAGACGTTAGTACGCGCAAAGCGGCGGCGATCACTGAACTGTCGCGGGCAAAATTTTTGCGAACTGCATGATGAAGGCAGCGACCCGCTAGCCATCCCCGATTCAGCCTGCGGGCTTATATAACCTTTGTTTGATCCGTTAGAGGAGACTCCCCATGAGCAATCCCGTCGTTAAAGGTTTCTGGGATCAACCCACCGGAAGCTGGCAATATGTTTTCCATGACCCCGATACGATGAAAGGGGCGATCATTGATCCCGTGCTCGACTTTGATCCGCTGGCCGGGGCGACATCAACCGCAAATGCGCAGCGCCTACTGGACTATGTGCGCGAGACGGGTATCACGCTGGAGTGGATCCTCGATACTCACCCGCATGCGGATCACTTTTCGGCCGCGCAGTGGCTGAAGGCCCAGACCGGCGCGCCGACGGCGATCGGGGCGCATGTCACGGGCGTGCAGAAGCTCTGGCAGGGGATCTATCATCTGCCGCCGGAATTTGCGACCGACGGCAGTCAATGGGATCGCCTGTTTGCGGATGGTGACCAATTCAGGGTGGGCAATGTGCCGGTGCAGGTGATGTTTTCGCCAGGGCATACGCTTGCGTCGATTACTTATGTCGCGGGGGATGCGGCCTTTGTGCATGACACGTTGATGATGCCCGACAGCGGGAGCTCGCGGGCCGATTTTCCGGGGGGCAGTTCGGCGGCGCTTTACAACAGCATTGCCGCGATCCTCGCCTTGCCAGACGCGACTCGCGTGTTTGTCGGCCATGATTACGCCCCCGAACGAGAGGCGCAATGCGAGGCTACCGTGGCAGAGCACCGCCGCGCGAACATCCATTGGAAGGATGCCCCGACAGAGGCGGAATACCGCGCCATCCGCGATGCGCGTGATGCCACGCTGCCTTTGCCGAAGCTGATGCTGGCCGCTTTGCAGATCAACATTCGCGGCGGGCGGCTACCCGAGGCGGAGGCCGATGGCCGATCATATTTGAAAATTCCGCTGGATTATTTCCGGAGCCGCTGAGCCTGGCTCAGTTTTGGTGGCGCCATTGAGTTGGCGTCATCCCGCTTTGGCGTCGAAAGGATGCGACGAACGCGGAAGGGGTTGAATAGCCAAGCTTGGTTGCAAGCGCGGTGCTGCTTTTGCCGGCCTGTAACCCCTCCAGCGCCAGAACAAAGCGCATCTTGTCGCGCCAATCGCGCCAAGTCAGTCCGGTCTCTTGCTTGCACAGGCGGCTGAGGGTGCGTTCGCTGGAGGCGACACGCGCGGCAAGGGCTGAAAGGCTGCCCGAGTCCTGCGGGCGATCAAGCAGATGCATCATCACAGCCGCCAAGCGCGGGTCTTTGCTCCCCGGTAGATGCAAGTCAGGGCGTTCCAGCCGCACGATCTCATCGAGCAACACCACACCAAGACGGCGCAGCGGGGCAGGCGGCAGCGCATCTTGTTGCATCAAGCGGCGCCCGATTCCACGGATAAGCGGCGTCGCGCGGAGCACCGTAGGGCGATCGGGCATATCGAGCCGTGTAGCGAGACGTATGGGAACCTGGAAGCTTTGAAACTCGATCGTCTGTATCACTTCGACCTGTGCGACGCTTGCGCGCGGAAGCCAAATCCCGAAGCGGTCGGGAATAAACCAACGGTCTTCACCCGCCTCTATCCGCATCATCCCGTCAAAGCAGAAAAGGACCTGAGCATGGGCGCTATCATGCGCAGCGCGGCGTGTTCCCTTTTTGAGCGTGCCGGACCACGCGGTGATCCGCGGCAACGGAGATGGCTGATATTCGACATCTTTTGTCATGTTGTCACTCTACTACATAGGGCCGCAATCGGATAGCGGTCTGATGAGAGAATAAAAAGGTCGGTCATGAAACACGCAAAAGAGCTGATATTCGCGTTAGCAATCGGGCTGGCGGTTTGGGTGGTCATCGGCCAACCCGCAGGCACGTCGGCCGTGCAGGCGCAGACATTTGGCGTCATGCTTATCACTTTGGCGATATGGGGCACGGGGTTGGTGCCCGGTTATGTCGGCTCGACCTTTTTGTTCGCGGCGCTGATCCTTGGCGGTTTGGCAACTCCGCAAGAAGTGTTTGCCAGCTTTTCATCCACGGCGGTTTGGCTCGTCGTGGCGGGGTTCGTGATCGGCGCTGCCATCACCCATTCCGGTTTGGGGGCAAGGATCGGGGCGCTTGCGCAGCCGCATCTGTCGCGCAATTACGCCGCCTTGATCGCTGGGCTTATGCTTTTGGGAATGGCACTGGGGTTTGTGATGCCGTCATCGCTCGGGCGGGCGGCAGTTTTGGTGCCGGTCGGGATGGCGCTGGCCGATGCTTTGGGTCTTTCGCGAGGGACAAAAGGGCGAACGGGGGTTGCGATTATTATCGCGCTTGGCACGAATATGCCAAGCTTCGCTATCTTGCCGTCAAACATCCCGAACATCATTCTCTCGGGCGTGGCAGAACAATCCCTCGGGCTGCATTTCAGCTATAGTGACTATCTTTTACTGCACTACCCTGTGCTTGGTCTCGTGAAATCTGCGGTGATCGTGGGGCTCGTTTTGGTGCTGTTTCCGGCGAGACTGCGCGATACCGCCGCGCAGACGCCGCAGAGCTCGGGCTCGGGGCGGCGTCAGGGCGCGCTGATGGCGATCTTGCTTGTCACACTTGGGCTTTGGGCGACGGATCAGCTGCACGGGATCAATGCGGCGTGGATTGGGCTTGGCACTTCTTTGGTTCTGATGGTGCCGCAGTTGGGCTTTGTGCCGCCTCCGGTGTTCAAATCCTCGGTGGATTTTTCGATGCTCTTGTTTGTCGCCGGAGCTTTAACGCTGGGGACAGTTGTCAGTGCCAGTGGCTTGGGGACGATCATCGCGCGCGAAGCTTTTGCGGTGCTGCCAATGGAAACGGGGCACGATTTTATGAATTTCATCTCGCTTTCGCTTTTGGGGACGGGCACATCGGTCTTTACCACCATGCCTGGTGTTCCGGCGGTGCTGACGCCGCTTGCGCCTGAGCTGGCGACGAAAACTGGGTTCTCGCTAAATGCCGTTTTGATGACGCAGGTTATCGGGTTTTCGACGGTGGTTTTCCCGTATCAGGTCGGGCCGCTGATCGTTGCGATGGGGCTTGCCGGAGAAAGCACGCGCCCGCTTTTGAAAGTCACTTTGGCGCTTTTTGTGATTACCCTGCTGGTTCTGCTGCCTTTGGATTTCGTGTGGTGGAAGCTGCTTGGCGCCATATGAGCGGTTGGGCGACAGACCTGAACGGCCTCAAGCCGCAATCAGCCGCCCTCATGAGGGCGGTTCTGTTTTTTCAGTCGATTGGCTTGGAAAAACTCACATTAAAAATTCCAGTTATTGATTCAGATCAAGGCTTCTTCCCGGCTTCTGGGAGACACATTCAGAAATAAGAATTCAAGACCGACTTGGATTTTTCCCTGATAACTGGAGCTTAAGATATGGAATTCGGTATCGTTGAGCTGTCACGCCTGCAATTTGCTGTGACAGTCATGTATCACTTCCTCTTCGTGCCGCTAACGCTGGGCCTCTCGATCCTCGTTGCCATCATGGAGACGGTCTACGTCATGACCAACCGCCCAATCTGGCGGCAGATGACTAAATTCTGGGGCATGCTGTTTGGCATCAATTTTGCGCTTGGCGTTGCCACAGGCATCACGATGGAATTCCAGTTCGGGATGAACTGGAGCTACTACAGCCATTATGTGGGTGACATTTTTGGCGCGCCCTTGGCGATTGAAGGCTTGATGGCGTTCTTCTTGGAGGCAACTTTTGTTGGTCTGTTCTTCTTTGGTTGGGACAAGCTGAGCAAAGTCGCGCACCTGACGGTTGCGTGGCTCGTTGCGCTTGGGTCCAACTTTTCGGCCCTCTGGATTCTGATCGCCAATGGCTGGATGCAAAATCCGGTGGGCGCAGAATTCAACCCGATGACCATGCGGATGGAGATGACGGACTTCTTCGCGGTCCTGTTCAACGAGGTCGCACAAGCGAAATTCGTTCACACGGTGTCGGCGGGCTATGTCACCGCGGCAGTGTTCGTCATCGGCGTTTCGGCTTGGTATCTGCTAAAAAATCGGCACACAGAGCTTGCGCGGCGGTCGATCACGGTCGCGGCCGCCTTCGGTCTTGCGTCGGCGTTTTCGGTTGTGCTTTTGGGGGACGAGTCCGGTTATTCGGCCACGCACAGCCAGAAGATGAAATTGGCGGCGATCGAGGCGATGTGGGAGACGCACCCCGCACCTGCGCCCTTTAACCTTGTCGGCTTCCCCGACCAAGAGGCGCGCGAAACCCATTATGCCATCGAAATTCCGTGGGCGATGGGCCTGATCGGGACTCGGTCTTTGACGACGGAAATCCCCGGTATCAATGATCTGGTGGCACAGGCGGAAACCCGCATCCGCTCCGGCATCATTGCCTATGACGCGCTTTTGCAAGTGCGCGAGCAGCGCGAAGCGGTCGCCCCTGAGGTGATGGCGACTTTCGAGGATCATTCTGCAGATCTCGGTTTCGCCTACCTGCTGAAAAAATATGTCGACGATCCTCGTGATGCGACACAGGAGCAAATCAAGGCCGCGTCGAATGATACCGTGCCGACCGTTTGGCCCTTGTTCTGGGCGTTCCGTCTCATGGTGGGGCTCGGGTTCGGCTTTATCGCAACGATGGGCTATTTCTTCTACCGTTCGTCTTTCAAACGTATGGAATTCCCGCGCCCGGCTCTGCGGCTTGCGGTGGCGATGATTCCTGCTCCGTGGATCGCAGCGGAGTTAGGCTGGTTCGTGGCCGAGTTCGGGCGCCAACCTTGGACGGTGGACGGCGTGTTGCCCACGGCTATGTCGGTGTCGGCCCTGTCGATGACGGAAGTGGCGATGACCTTGGCGGGTTTCGTAATCTTCTACACCATCTTGTTCATCGTCGAGATGGGGCTGATGCTGAAATACATCCGCAAAGGCCCGTTCCAAGATGTGGCGGAAACCGAGGCTTGGACGATCCGTCACCATGATCGTTTGGCTGGGCGTCACAACGCCGACGCTATCGCTCAACCTGCGGAGTAAATGACATGATTTTGCATGACCTGATAAGCTATGAAATGCTGCGCGTGATCTGGTGGGGCCTGTTGGGGGTGTTGCTGATCGGCTTTGCGCTTACGGACGGGTTCGACATGGGGGTTGGCGCGTTGCTACCCTTTGTTGGGAAAACCGACGCCGAGCGCCGCGTGGCGATCAACACCGTCGGCCCCGTGTGGGAGGGAAACCAAGTCTGGTTTATCCTTGGCGGCGGCGCGATTTTCGCCGCATGGCCACCGCTCTACGCCGTGTCATTCTCCGGGTTCTATCTTGCGATGTTTGTCATTCTGGCGGCCTTTATCGTGCGGCCAGTGGCGTTCAAATACCGCTCCAAGCGTGATGACGCGCGTTGGCGGTCCGCTTGGGATTGGGCGTTGTTTGCCAGTGGCGCAATTCCGGCCCTGTTGTTCGGTGTTGCGGTGGGAAATGTGATGCAAGGTGTCCCGTTCCATTTCACAGACGATCTGCACTCGATCTATGAGGGCGCGTGGTACACCAAGTTCATTGGTCTATTGGACCCGTTCTCGATTTTGGCGGGCGTGGTCTCCCTCTCGATGCTGGTGATGCACGGCGGCGCATGGCTGACGTTGAAGGCGGAGGGTGTTGTGCAAGCGCGCGGCCGTGCGATTGGGTCTATCGCGGCGTTGGTCGCGGTTGCGGGCTATATCGTCGCGGGACTGTGGCTGTCCTTTGGCATCGAAGGTTTTGCGATTGTCGGTGACTATTCCACCGGTGGTCCGTCGAACCCCCTGCATTTTGAGGTGGCCCGCACCGCGACATGGCTGACCGCCTACGCGGACCGTCCGTGGATCGCGATTGCGCCGATCATGGGGGTTATCGGAGGCCTGCTCACCTTCATCGGGTTGCGGGCGGGGCGCGAGGTGTCCACATTGCTGTTTTCCAAAATGGCGATCTTGGGAGTCATCTCCTCCGTTGGTCTGACGATGTTTCCCTTCATTATGCCGTCCTCCTCCGATCCGCGCTCGTCGCTAACCGTTTGGAACAGTTCTTCCTCGCATCTCACCTTGTTTATCATGCTGGTCGCCACGGCAATCTTCATGCCGATCATCCTCATGTACACGGCGTGGGTTTACAAAGTGCTCTGGGGCAAGGTCCCCGAGGCCGATGTGACCGACGAGCACACGCACTCTTACTGAAAAGGACTAAAAATCATGTGGTATTTTGCTTGGCTTCTGGGCCTCCCGCTCGCCGCGATCTTCGCCGTGATGAACGCGATGTGGCTGGAATTGAAAGAGGATGAGAAACGCATCGCCATGGGCAACGCCGCCTCGGCTCATGATCCACGAAACTAATCGTGGTGTGGCCGGTCGGCGTTCCCGTCCCTCGCTGGCCGGTCACTTTTTAACTTCTTGAGGATACGATTATGTCCGTCACTGAACGCCCGATTGCAGAGCCATCACGGCTTGCCCATTTCCCTGTCACCTTCTTTGCCATTGGCATGGGAATGATGGGTCTGACACTGGCCACTCGCGCCGCTGAAACAGCGTTTTCTTTGGCGAATGGCGCATCCCTCGCGGTGCTGACGCTGTCGATTTTGTTGCTTGGGCTCGTCACGTTCGGGTATCTACTAAAGGCCACTTTTCACCGCTCTGAGGTGGCGGCGGAATGGCGTCATCCGGTTCGGATTGCATTTTTTCCCGCGATCTCCATCGCATTCTTGTTGATGGCAGCGGCGTTGGTTGATGTGGCGCCACACATCGCCAAGCCGGTGTGGATCTTGGCTACTGTGCTGCAAGGCGGGCTGGCGCTGTCGGTCATTTCGGCATGGATCGGGCATCGCCCGTTTCAGACTGGAATGATGACGCCCGCATGGTTCATTCCCGCGGTGGGCAATGTGATTGTGCCGCTGGCAGGCGCGCGCCTCGGATTTACCGAGATATCGTGGCTGTTCTTCTCGGCGGGTCTGATCTTTTGGATCGTTTTGCTGACTTTGGTCATGAACCGTTTGATGTTCCACGAACCAATGCCGGGGAAGATGGCTCCAACCTTGATGATCTTGGTGGCGCCGCCTGCTGTTGCGTTTACCTCGTGGGTGCGTCTGACAGGGGAGACGGGGCCTTTCGGGCATGTCTTGCTGAGTGTGGGTTATGTCTTCGCGTTAGTGGTTGCGACCCAAGTATTGAAGCTGCGCAAGTTGCCTTTCGCGCTGTCGTGGTGGGCGTTGTCCTTCCCGATTGCGGCTTTGTCTGTTGCAAGTTTTGTCTACTCCCATGCGGCGGCTTCGGAGGCGCATCGCTGGATCGGGGCAGGGTTGCTCGCGCTGTTGCTGATCGTTGTCGCAGGGCTGATCCTGCGCACCGCCGTTGCGATCCGCGAGGGTGGCATCTGTATCCCAGAATAACCAATTCAATCCCAGTTAAAGGAAAATTCCATGCGGATTTCTAAACTGATCATGACCGCTATTTTGTCGTTCAGCTTTGCGGGGAGTGCTCAGGCAGATAGCCCGAACAAGCTGCTGACGATCCTGACCGCACCCGAGCCGCAAACACAGTTGATGGCGATGGTGTTGACGATGAACGCCATTGGCGCGGGGGCTGAGGCAGAGGTGCTGCTGTGCGGCCCTGCGGCGGATATCGCGTTGACAGACGCCCCTGAAACAGCGACCGCAGGCCAGCCGCCAAAGAATGCAAGCCCGCAGGGTTTGATGAAGATGATGATGGAGACGTCGGGCCTCAAAGTTCAGGTCTGTGCGATTTATCTGCCGGCAAAGGGGGCTGATACTTCGGTTTTGATCGACGGCATTAAAGCCGCCGCGCCGGATGCGATGGGCGCAGCCATCGTTGCGTCGAACACCACGGTTATGAGTTTTTAACGATATCAGTCCCCGCACACTGTTGCGCGCGGACATATTTGGGAGGAGATGGGGATGACGAGAGATAACACAATTCACGCCTCGCGACGAGGGTTTTTAGGGTTAGGTCTTGGGGGCTTAGCGCTCGCTGCTGCTGTTGGGCCGACGCAGGCCGCCGAAAAGCTGGCGACCAAAGCGCGCATTGTGATTATCGGTGCGGGCGCTGCGGGCACATCGCTGGTGAACCGATTGGTGGCGCGGCTTGAAGGGGCCGAGATCACGATTTTGGACCCGAGCGCGGAGCATTTATACCAGCCCGGGTTGTCGTTGGTGGCGGCAGGGTTGAAGCCTGCTTACTATACACAATCAAAGACCGCGGAGTGGATGCCAGATGGCATCACCCTTATCACTGAGGCGGCCGCCGCCATTGATCCGATTGTTAAAACCGTCAGCACGACCGGCGGGCAAACGCTGTCCTACGATTTTCTGGTCGTCGCGCCGGGGCTGGTGCTGGACCATGGCGCGATTGAGGGGTTCTCGCTCGATATGGTCGGGACCAACGGCATCGGTGCTTTATACGCAGGGCCGCAATACGCTGCAAAAACATGGCAAGCGGCCTCTAAATTTATCGAGGAAGGCGGTGTCGGCCTGTTCACACGCCCCGGAACCGAGATGAAATGCGCGGGCGCGCCGTTGAAGCATACCTTCCTGATTGAGGATATTGCCAGCCGCACCTTGGGTAAAGGCAAGCACGAGATGCATTATGCGGCACATGACAACGCGTTGTTCGGCGTGCCGATCGTCTCGGAAAAAGTGCGGATGCTGTTTGAAGATCGCAGCATCACACCGCATTACAGCCATGTTCTGAAGGCGGTTGACGCTGGCCGTAAAATTGCGACCTTTGCCACGCCCGATGGCGATCAAGAGCAGGGCTATGACTATCTTCACGTCATCCCGCCGCAACGCGCCCCCGAGGTGATCCGCCAATCCGGCCTAAGCTGGGCCGATAAATGGACGGATCAGGGATGGGTCGAGGTGGATATGAAAACCCTTCGACATTTGCGCTATCCTGACATCTTCGCTTTAGGGGACGTCGCAGGTGTCCCGAAAGGCAAAACCGCCGCCTCGGTAAAATGGCAGGTGCCCGTGGTAGAGGATCATCTGATCGCGGCCATTGAAGGTAAAGAGGGAACAGCGGTCTACGACGGCTACACGTCTTGCCCCCTCATCACCCGCGTTGGCCGCGCGATGCTCGTTGAGTTCGATTACCACAACAATCTCAAACCGTCCTTCCTCGGTGTCATCGCGCCTCTGGAGGAGTTGTGGGTGAGTTGGTTGATGAAAGAGGTCGCCTTAAAAGCGACCTATAACGCAATGCTGCGCGGCAAGGCTTAAGGAGAGCATTATGGAACAAATGACGTTTGAAACCATGATTGCGGTATTTGAGGAGATCTTCGGACGCGGGGTCTTTTGGGCAATGGTTGCGGTGGCCTGTGTCGTGACGGGGGCGTATCTCTACGTGCTGGTCCGCGACCGGGCAATGTCGATGCGCAAATTCATGTTGGCGCAGCTCTCAATGCCCTTCGGTGCGGTCGCCGCGGTTTTTTTTGTCCAGCGTATGACCCACTCGCATCTGCGTGATGTCGGTGGTCCGGTTGACGTCATCGTCCTTTTGGGCGTGGCGGGGATCGGAGCCATTGGCGCGGCTATTTTGGTCTATACGGCGCAATCCCTGTTTCACGGCAAGGACGGGCAAGTGTGACCTAGGCGGAGCGCAAGGCGCAGATCCTTTCGACAGCGGGAGGTCCGCGGCGTCGCGGTGACGCTTTTGCTAAACTGGCGCGGTCTGCTTCATCAATGAAGCGGGCCGCGCCGGCGCGTGAGGCACATAGCTATGCGACAAACAGCCAGATGTTCTATTCCAAACTGCTGTTTTGACACATGTTGCGCGATTATTTCAAATTTTCCAACTGCTTATAATACCACATACCCAGAGAGATTGCGGTGTTTCCGAACCATTTCCCGAATGGCAATTTCGTATGGCGCACGTTCGTAAAAATGCTGAGCTCATCGGTGCCTCGTGTGATCGCATTGGCCATAACTTCGGCAACGATGTGGGATGTCGCGACACCGTGGCCCGAATACCCTTCTGCAAAAAACACATTCGGAGCGATTTGCCCGAGATGGGGAATGCGGTTGATGATGATCCCCGCCTGACCCGACCATTGGTAGTCGATTTTGACCCCCTTCAAGCGCGGGAAGGTTCGCTCGAGCGCCGGTCTCAGTTCCTTTTCAACGGCGGTCGCGCTGTGACCGTTGCCGCTATAATTTGTGCCGCCCCCGAAGATCAGGCGCTTGTCAGCCGACAGACGGAAATAGTCCAAAACCATCCGACAATCATAGACGGCAATATCATGCGGATTGATAGCGTTGGCTGTCTCCTCGGAAAGCGGTTCCGTTGCCATTATCCCCAGAGAGGCCGGAAATAACGCGCCCTTCATCGGGCCTTGAGCCAGATGGTGATAGGCGTTTCCGGCAAGCAATACGTTGTCTGCTGTAACCTGGCCGTTTTGCGTTTTGACGATGGGGCGCTTGCCATGGACAATTTCGGTGACCCGCGTGTCGCAATAAATCTGTCCGCCCAAGGAGCGCACGGCGTCCGCCTCCCCGAGGCAGAGGTTCAATGAATGAACATGCATGTTCTTACGGTTCAGCAGGCCGGCGGGGTATAAATCGCTTTCGAGGTATTGCTTAACATCCGCGCCCTCAATGAACTCGACATGATCTTCCATCCCGTTTTCGCACGCCTCGCGGTACATGTCTTGAAGGCCGGGGATGTGCGAAGGTTTATATGCGGTCAGCATGTGACCGTGCTTCAGATCGCAGCGAATACCGTATTTCTCAACGCGCGCTTTAATAATGTCATGCCCGCGCCAGCGTAGATCCCAAACGTATTTTTTGGCCTCTGCGCCGAGGGTTTTTTTAAACTCGCGTTCCATCGCCTTGTCGCCCGAGAGGGACCCCGTGATCTGCCCGCCGTTGCGCCCCGTTGCCCCCCAACCGATTTGATTGGCCTCAAGCACCGCCACGCGCAGCCCGCGTTCGCAAAGCTCTAACGCCGAGTTGATACCGGTAAATCCGCCGCCGACAATTACGACATCAACATCGATATCACCCTCTAACTTAGGGAAGGCTGCGGTGTTGTTGGCGCTTGCGGCGTAGTAGCTTTTGCAATGCGGTTCAGCCATGTGTGGCAATCCTCTGTATATTTTTGATAGTTCACACGGCGTCGAGGTATGCTTGATACTCGACATCTGAAACCAATGATTTAAAGACGTCCTGCTCTTGCCGCTTGCAGGCGGCAAACATCGCGATGAGGGAAGGATCAAAGATTCTGGTCGTCATAGCGCTCCCCTCAAATGCGTCTGTCGCGCCGCGCCAGTCGAGGGGAAGTTGTGTGGCGTTGCCCTCATGCGCATTGCCTATCTGGGGCGCGGGCGGGCATATTTTTTCTGACATCCCGACAAAGGCGGCCCCAAGGATCGCGGCAAGAACAAGGTAGGGGTTTGCGTCCGCGCCAGAGACGCGGTGCTCAATACGGCGCGCGGCATGGGCGCCACCGGGAATGCGAATGGCGGCGGTGCGATTTTCGTAGCCCCAAGCGGCCACGGTTGGGGCGAGACTCCCCAAACAAAGGCGCCGATAAGAGTTTAAATGCGGGGCAAAAACCAAGGTTGTTGCGGGCATTGCGGTGATCAGCCCTCCGACGGCATGTTTGAGCAAATCGGACCCGTCTTCGGTACTGTCATTAAACACATTTTCACCTGCTGCATTCAACATGCTGAAATGCACATGGAATCCGTTGCCGGCCTCATCGTGATATGGCTTCGCCATGAAGCTGGCGGAGAACCCCTGTTCGGTCGCGCAGGTTTTGATGATTTGTTTTAAAATTACGGCGTCATCTGCGGCGCGCAGCGCATCGCCGACATGGCTCAGGTTGAACTCGAATTGCCCTGAACCGCCTTCAGAAATCGCAGTCTCCACGGGAACACCGCACGCTTGCGCCATTGCGTAAACCGCATCCAGAAAAGGCGAGACGCGGGAGATTTCCGCCAGAGAATAGATCGCATCGGCACGCCTTGGTTTCCCACTGCGCAGATCGGCAATCGGAGTGGCGCGCACGCAATTTGGATCGACCAAGTGAAACTCTAATTCCGTCGCAACGACCGGAGTTAGTCCGATATCTGCAAAGCGTTGTAGCACAAGCGCCAACGCATGGCGGGGGTCGGCGAGATAGGGTGACCCGTCTTCAAGGGTCATCCACATCGGAATTAAAGGGCAATGGTTTGCAGATCCGATGATGTGCAACGGACCACGCCCCGTTGGGAGGCATACGCCATCTTTATCGCCGTTTTCCATGACCAAGGAATTGCCATCAACATCTGTGCCCCAGATATCCACGCCTATGCTGGACATTGGCATCCGAAACGCGCCCGAGGCCAATTTCTCTGCCATGGCCGCAGGTAGACGTTTGCCGCGCAGGCAGCCGTTCAGATCATACACCCCTGCAAGAATGCTATGGCCACTTTCGGTAATAGGTTCCGGCATCATCTATCCTTGGGAAGCACCCTGTCTGGGTCTGCAATGTGTTATAACAGATTGCCAATTGCTATAACACATGTAAAGGCCCTTTCGACCCAATCACCGATAAACCTTATGGTCTGTGACGGGCGGCCACAGGAAAACGTCCCGCTTTTCAAAAGCAGGGTTTAATACGCGCGGAGAGGGTGGGTTTCATCACGCGCAGCCGCCACCCGATCGCCAGAGAGGGCTGGGGCGGCGGCTGCGCGGTGGGTGTTTGCGGCCTACTGGCAGTGGCCGTTCGTGACAAAGCGCGTTGGGGAACAGCGCTTTGCCTCCTTTAACTTAGACGTTCTCGCGGATCACAAAGATCTTCTTTGTCGGTGTAATAATATTCCAGACGTAGCTGTGGCCTGGCCGCATGATAAAGCTGTCGCCAACTGTTATTTTGCGAGGGTCTTTGCCTTCCTCAATCAGTTCTGACTCGCCTTGAATGATCGTCACAAACTCCCAAGTTTCTTTAACCACCTGCCACGAGCCGACTTGGACTTCCCAAACGCCAGTGCTGACCGACCCATCTGGCGTCACTTCGATTTCCCACGTCTTATTTGTAGGCGCGCCACTGATAATGCGTTCGGGCAACGGCGCCCCCTCGACGGGTTCACCGAGGGTGTTCAGATCGAAATAATACAAAGCGTCCATCGTTTTATCCTAGCTTTTTGAAAGGCACATCATTGGAAATCGCCCATATAGCGGTCAAAGCCAGATTGGCTTGCCGACTGGGAAATCCCGCCAATTTCTGCACGACATGTGCGAAAGCCTATAACTGAGATCGCAGTTTGTAAACGTGAAACGTGATGGCAAATGCGGGTTATTTGATATTGCTCAAAACAAGGTTCATGCCGTCCATAACATCGTCAGTCACCGCCTTATTCAGGGCATCCGTATCGCTGTTACGAAGGGCCTGAAGGATCGCGGGATGTTTGTCATGTTCACGCTGCGATGCGCCGTAGCGTTCAAAAACGACGCGCATCATTGGGCCAAATTGCAACCAGAGCATTTCAATTAGCCGCATCAAAGTCGGCGCTGGTTCGGCCCCATAAAGTTTAAAATGAAACTCATAGTTTCCGAGCATATAGGACGCCACGTCGCCCGAATCGAGACCCACATTCATACGATGGTCGATCTGCTCGAGCTCGGAAATAATAGCGGGCGTGATTGCAGGTAGCGCACGTACTGCTGCGGCGGGTTCAAGTTGTAGGCGGCTGAACAGAAGATCGTTGAAACGATCCAAAGTCATCTGCGGGACAACGACGCTGCTTTGGGATTTAATCTCGAGCACACGTTCTGCGGAGAGGCGGGAAATCGCCTCACGAACCGGCATAGGGCTGATAGACAGCTCTCGCGCGATCGCACGGGACGACAGAATTTGATCCGGCGTGATTGCCCCCGTCACCAGCCTGTGGCGTAAAGTGTCATAAACCATCGCCCGCATTGGGAAATCACTCGCCGGTTTTTTGTCGTCCAAGGTCCTGCACTCCAGGTATGATGCCGCAAATCTTAAGCATCATGCCATAGCACGAAAAATCGGCGCGGAGTAAACGGCAGTTGATCCCTTGGGGTTATGACTCGGCGTAGTGTTTACGCTTGGACATCTTCCCCAAACCTGGGTTCAGCGTGTTCGTTGGATCGATTTTACGATAGAACGCCGCCAAATCCGGCTTTGCGAGATATTGATGTCCGACGTTATGTTCGGCGGGGTATTCCGCTCCGCGCTTGTCCAATATCTCGAGCATCTGTGTCTTAAGCGCCTCCACATCAACGCCGGCCTTCACGATGTAATCTTGGTGCATGACATGGCAGAGAAAATGCCCGCAATACAGCGCATGAACGATTTGATCCGTGATCTGTTTGGGAAGGGTTTCAAACCAGTCTTCGTCGTTCCGGCGCAAGGCGATATCTAATGCCAAAATATCTTCGACATCTTTGGCGTGGATGGTCCGAAACCGAACCGACGCGGCCCCCGCAGCGAAGCGATAGAGTGCCGCGATTTTTGCCTCTCGTGCGGTACATTCAAAGAAGTCGAGCGTTCTTGTGGCTCGAAGTTTGCTCAGCGCTGCACGTGCCTCCTCTATGCCGCTATCGCGTACTTTCAAAATCAGGTGGTGATCGAATTGCGCGCGTATGTCGTCCATGCGCTTGGGCACGATGGTTGGCCAGACAGCTGCCAGCGCCTGCATGAAATGATCAGTGGCATGGCGTAAGAACGGTACGCGCTCCAACCGCGCATCAATCGCGCCTTTGAGGGCGAAAAACCGCGGCAACCAATCCGTGCCCAGCTTATCAATCATTACCACGGAATCTTTGCCATATTTCCGGATAAGGTCATAGTAGTCGGCGTGCAGATATTCCGCGCTGACGGGAAGTGTTTCGAAATCCGTCAGGATTTCGCGGCGCAACTGTGTCAGGGCCGCAGGATCGCGCGCGCCGATGTAAAATGTCGTTTCGGCCTCGGGGTTTGGGTAGGTGTCGAGGCGCACGGCAAAGACAGCCAGTTTGCCCGCGCAGCCCGAAGCTTCGTGCAGACGGTGTTTATCAGCATTGAACCGCGCCGGTGTTGCTGCCTCAACATCCCGAACGCGTGTGGCGTAACCGGTGTCTGATGCTTTGGCGTTCGTGTCCTGAATATCGTGTTCGGTATAGTCGCCTGCTTGCAACCGCGTCAGAATTTGCTCCGGCGTCGTCCCGAGCGAAATCCCAAGATGGTTCACCAGCTCCAACGTTCCCGTTTCCGACACTTGGGCAAAAATCGACATCTCGGTGTAGGCGGGCCCCCGTTCGACAAGAGAACCGCCGGAATTGTTGCAAATCCCGCCGATCACCGAGGCCCCGATGCAAGAGCTTCCGATAACGGAATGGGGCTGTCGGTTCAGCGGGCTCAACGCCTTTTCTAATGTGTAAAGCGTTGTGCCCGGAAAGCCGATACTTTGGGCCCCGCCCTTGATCAGGTGCAGCATTGACAGCCGCTTCGTGCTGATCAAAACGACATCTCGATCATAGGTGCCGTCGGGGGTGGACCCGCCGGTCAAGCCCGTGTTTGCAGCCTGCATGATAACGATTTTATCCGCCGCGACGCAGGCTTTTAGCACATACCATTGTTCCAAGAGCGTTCCGGGCTGGATGACGGCCAAGGCCGCCCCAAACCCGGATCGAAACCCTTTGCGAAACCGTTTGGTTCGCGTGTCGCCCGTGAGCACATGATGCGCCCCTACGATACCCCGCAAGTCTTGCAACAAGCGGTCGTTGGCTGTCTTGGTCAAAGACGTGTCATTCATTTCAGGTCGCTCCGGCATAAAAAGAGACGCGGCGCATATCCACCAAGACTCTGCGCATTCAGGTCACCACATTCGTCGGCTGACCCGCGATAAAGGCGAGGATGTTCTGACCAGCATAGCCAAAGACGTCGTTTGCCTCATCTGTGTGAAAACCGATATGAGGTGTCAGGGCCGTATTCAGACCTGTTTTAGGCAGCGTACCCTCAATCGGCGGTTCTACGGGAAATACATCCAGACCGGCCCCAAAAATGGCACCTGCATTGATGATTTCGTTCAACGCCACATTGTCCACGATTTCGGCGCGGGCGGTGTTAATGAAGATGGCCGTTGGCTTCATTTTCTCGAGAAGCGCGCGGCTGATCATGCCATCGGTTTCTTGGGTGTGAGTGAGGTGCAATGACACCACATCCGATGTCGCAAAAAGCTCATCCAACGCGACCCATTGCGCCTTGATATCGTCGCGCGGCGAGCGGGCCCAATAGACGACTTCCATCCCCAGCCCTTGCGCCATCGCGATGACGCGACGGCCAATTGTGCCTGTGCCAACGACACCAATACGACGCCCCGATAATTTCAGGCCTTGGTTTTTATCCCAACCACCCGCTTGGATGATGCTCGCACCTTCATTGATCCGGCGGGCAACGGCAAACATAAGTGCAATCGCATGCTCCGCAACGCTTTGGCTGGCGTAGTCGGACACGTTAGTGACGGTCACACCGGCCTTTGCTGCCTCATCCATATTAACGAAACGGCGTGCGCCCGTCCCGACAAAGCTCACGAGCTTCAGATCAGGATTGCGCTCCATCAAGCCGGCTGGCACGGGGCCTTGGTCTCCTACGACATATAGGCAATCATACCCCGATGCCCGCGCGATCGCGGCCTCGGGATCGGCAAAGGACTCTTCGAACCAGTCGAATACGTGGCCGGCCTTTTCCAACGGCGCTTTCACATCGCGCGCGACGATGTCCTTATACTGGGCTTCGCCGTCAATGCATACGATCCTCATGGTCGTGGTCCTTCGTATTGTCTTTTATGGGAAATGGGCGATGCGCGCGCCGACCGATTGCCCAGCAGGCGCGCGCAAAGGTTGGGGTGTTACTGGCCAACCCAACGGTTGAATTGGTCAAGCACGGCATCAAGATTGTTCAGATAGTAATCGCTATCTTGCACGATCGACCCGTCGACATTCGAACCGACCGGCAAGAACGCCTGCACCTCGTCGGGGAAATCAGACGGGCTGAGGGCTTTGAGCGAGGCAGGGATTGGCGTTGGTACTTTAGATGCAAAGGCGATCTGGCCTTCAACGTTCTTGATGACATGGCCCATCAACGCTTGGGCGGCCTCGGCATTGGGTGCGTCGGCGGGAATGGACCAAACGCTGTTGGAATAGCCCGCCTCATTCCATGTGATCTTCATAGGGAAGCCGTTTTCCGATAGCGCGGTGAAGGCACGGTTGGCCCAAAGGATACCGATATCACACGAGCCATTCTCGAAGGATTCGATCGATTGTCCGCCGCTGGACCACCAAGTGATGCTGTCGGAAATCGCATCCAGCTTTTTCAAAGCGCGATCAACGTCCAGCGGATAGAGTTCGGCGGGTGCGACGCCATCTGCCAGCAATGCGGCCTCAAGTGTCCAGCCGTATTGAGGGTTGTTGAAAAAGCAACGCTTGCCGGGGAAAGCTTCCAAATCCCACAAATCCGCCATCTCGGACGGCTTTTTGTCAGGGTACGCGGAATCGTCCCACGCCAGAACCATACCAAATGTGCCGACTTGAATGCCGTAGTCATCATAGGTGCCATCAACGAGGTCACCGACCGGAACAACCGAGGTGTCGATTTTTTGCAGCAGGCCATCTTTGGCGGCGATTGCAGCGTCATTCATCGTCGGGAACAGCACGAGGCTCCACGGCATTGAACCGGCCTCTGCCGAGGCAAAGAATTTTGTCGCGGAATCGTTGTAGTCATCAACGACGTTTGCACCGGTATCTGCGGTGAAATCTTTGAAGAGCGTTGCCGCCTCGGCTTCATAGACCACGCCGCCGCTGGTATCATAAAACAGCACACCGCCAGACTGCGCTGCAAGGGGCTGGGCGCCAACCGCGAGCAGTGCCGCGATGGGGCCGGTTGTCAGGAGAGAGACTTTTTTTGAATTATTTTTCATTGTTTTACCTCGACTGTTGGGGGTTGGTGTTTAGCTTATGTCGCGTGGCACGAGCGCAGATGCGCCCGACCGTACCGAGAGGGTCACCTTGGCGCCAACCGCTGGAACGGGCCCGCCTGGGTCCAGATCCGCGGCGCATAGCATCCCGTCTATCGCGACCTGCACAGTGTGACGCTGACCGAGAAAACGGCTGTCTGTCACAACGGCTGTCGTGATCTTGTCGTGCCCTTGGGGCACTGTGCCCGTGCTGAGAACCAATTGTTCCGGCCGAACCGAGCAAAAGGCGTGCGCGGAGGCGTTGGCGTCGTAGGCGCGGGCGGTGACCACCGCATCGCCTATACGAGCGGTTGTGCCATTTGGGCCGTGACCCATAACTTGCGCAGGGAACAGATTTGTCCTGCCCAAGAACTTTGCCACGAACAAATCTTTCGGCGCGCGGTATAGTTGCTCGGGCGTTCCAATTTGCGACACTTTCCCATCGCGCATCAGGCCAATCCGATCGGAGAGCACAAATGCTTCGTCTTGGTCATGCGTGACGTATATCGCCGTGGTTTGCGACTCGCGCTGAATGCGCCTGATTTCGCCGCCGAGCTCCTCTCGCAAGGCGCGATCAAGCGCGCCCAACGGTTCGTCAAGAAGCAAAACGCGCGGTCGTTGGGCGAGCGCGCGGCCAAGGGCAACGCGCTGCTGTTGGCCGCCGGACAATTGCGCGGGATACCGACCCGCTAGGTGACCAAGCCCGGTTAGTTCGATCATCTCGGCCAAACGTTTGACGCGCAGCTTTTCGTCCAGCTTGCGCGCCCGCAATCCGAATTCAATGTTTTCAGAAACCGTGAGATGCGGAAATAGAGCATAGTTTTGGAACACAAAGCCGATGTCGCGCTTTTGTGTTGGCACATGCGTCACGTCGGAGTCGTCGATTGCGATCTGGCCCTGTTTTGGTTCCAACAGGCCCGCGATGATACGTAACAGTGTCGATTTGCCAGAACCCGATGGACCGATAAGAGTAAAGAATTCGCCCGCTTTCACCTCTATCGCCACATCTTGCAGGGCAGGCGTGCCATTGTAATCGAGGTGGATATCGGACGCGACAACGCGGCCCAAGCTGGTTTCGTTAAACTGTGAAATCATATTCATGTTCTCTCCCGAACAAGAGCGCGGCGTCGTGCCATGATCGAACTGACGACCCCACGCACAGCAACGATCGCCACAACCGAAATGATGAGCAGTGAGGCCATGGCAGGAACCGTCGGCACGACACCGCTCTCGAGATATTTATAAATGGTCACGGGCAGCGTTTTACTCGGGCCTGTTTGCAAAAACAGCGCGAGCACGACTTCATCCCAAGAGGTGACAAAGGCGATAGCGAAGGCACCGACGACGCTTGGCATAATGCCGCGAACAACTACCGCCCAAAACGTGCGAGTGCGCGAGACACCCAACGTCCATGCGGCTTCCTCCACCCCGCGATTGGCACCGGCCATCGCAGCCGTAATCAACGCAAAGGCCAAAGGCGCGGCGATGACCGTGTGCGCGAGGACAAGCCCGAGTGTTGTTCCGGTTAATTTCAGCTTTAGCTCGACATCAAAGATGCCAATCGCCAGCAAGATCGCGGGTGCAATGATCGGTGCAAGCGCGAGGCCACTGATTACGGCCTTTCCCGTCGTTGACTTTATGCTGTTTGTCACGCGTGCCAGCACCAGGCCGATCAACACGGAAAGCGTTGCCGTTCCAGTGCCAACCACGACCGATTGCAGGATCGGACCCAGCCAGATTTTCGATGTGAATACCTCGCCGAACCATTTTAGCGTAAAGCCGCGTGGCGGGAAAACAACCGTTCCAGTGTCACCGATTGAGAGCGGAAAGACGAACAGGACCGGGACGACCAAGATCGTGACGGTGACGACTGTGCAGATCGCTGCGACAGCCATCGGCGGCGACCAGCGGAAGGGCCGCTCCGCGCTAACACCTTTGGCTTGAACCGATCCGACGCCGCCCGCCTGAAACCCGCCCGCCGCTTTAAGCACGCCGACATAGCAAATTGCCGTTGCAACCAGCAAGACAACCCCCATCGCGCTTGCAATACCCCAGCGGAAAATGTCGATCTGCTGCTGGATGAAGACAGCTATCGTCTGGTCACGCGGACCACCAAGGATGGCGGGCACCACGAAAAAGCTGAGGGACAGGATGAAGATCAGCAACGCGCCGCTGAGCAGGGATGAGCTGACCATTGGCAGATAGACGCGGAAGAACGAGTAAGATGCGCTCGCGCCCATTGTTCGCGCGGCCAGCAACAGGTTGCCATCAACTGCCACCATGCCCGCATAAAGAATAAGGATCATGTAGGGCAACAGGTACATAACCGTCCCGACAAGCACGCCGGCTTGGGAATACAGCAGCGAGAACTCACCAAACCCAAGCGCTAGGCTGGCTTGGTTAAGGGGGCCGTTCGGCGACAAAATTGACGTCACCGCGAACAGCCGCACCACGATCGAGACCCAGAACGGGATGAGGATCAACAGCAACAAGACCGACGCGGGCCACTTGTTAAGCCGTGAAATGAAATAGGCGGTGGGAAATGCGAGCGCTGTTGTGATGATCGTAGAGAAAAGCGCGAGCCTCAACGTCCGCATCTCGACCAACAACAAAAAATCGTCGCCAAGTAATTGCCGGAAGTTGTCCAGAGTTAAGACGAGGTTCTGAAGGTCAAATTTGCCACTCGGTGACAAACTGCGCAGAACAACTGTCGTGATCGGCCAAACGAAAAAGATGACATAAAACGCGATAATCGGGGCAATCAACGCCCACCGCGCCATGAGCGATTGGGCGCGAGGGGAAAGGCCGCGCGTCACCGACATACCGCGCGCCATTTTGTGCGCGTGCGTAATATCGTGGGGGCTGTCCCATGCAGAAGCATTCTTGTGTTCTAAAAGCATCGCGTTCTCTCATATTCGCCGAAATAACTCTGGCAACGAATCTGCGATCGCACTACCGTTGCTATAACAGTAATGCAGATGTTATAACACATGTAAACTGATTTAGTTATTTTTTTGGTACTCAAACTTCAGTTGCAAATAATGTAAGCAGTCTGAAATTAGAAAGGGAGCCGGCACGGGTATGGGGTACGAAGCAACGACCGCGTCCGAGTCAATTTTTGGGCGTTTGCGCCAGAAACTGTGCGAAGGAAACTTTGAGCCAGGAGAGCGGATTTCGATCCGTGCGCTGGCCTTAGCCGAAGGCACGAGCATCATGCCAGCGCGCGACGCTGTGCGTCAGCTTGTTGCGACGGGGGCCCTTCAGTTTGTCGATAGCCGCTCGATCATAGTTCCGACGCTGACTCCGGAAAGTCACCACGACATTCTGAATGCGCGAATTTACCTTGAAGGCGAAATCGCCCGCAAAGCATTCCTTCAGTTGACCCAAGGCGATCTGAAGCTGTTGCGAGAGTTTGACGAGGCCATCAACAAGGCGATCGTCGAGAAAGATGTCTCGAGCTACATGCGGAACAACCACGCGTTTCATTTTCTGATCTATAATAAGGGTATGTCGCCCGTATTGCTCAATCTGATCCAAATCCTCTGGATGCGCTACGGACCCTCAATGCGGTTTATCAGTGTGAAATACGGGGCCTCTAATTTTGCGGACGATTTCCACCATGAGATCACCGAAGCTTTGGGGGCGGGGGACGCTGAACGGTTCGTGGCGGCCATTCGAGCAGACGTCAAACAGGGGATGGATTTTCTTGTTTGATTCAGTCTGGCAATCGATCCGATAGGTCTGATGTGCAACGATCAGACGCGCTTGCGGATCGAGGCTACGATAGAGCGGCTCGCAGCGTCAGGTCAGCACATGGTTTTCGGGCAGCAAAGCTTCGGGGGCAGGGCGGTCCAGCGCCTCGGACACGGATACTTCGATCACGCGACAGATCGCGTCCAGCGGTAGGCCATTATGCAGATTGTGAAATGGCAATTCCAATTCATTGGTCACGGCTTGCAGTCCGAAGAACACATAGGCGACGACCGCAGCGAGAAGGGGCGCAAACCATCCGGTCGCGTCGATCAAGGCGAAGGGCATGATGAAACAGTAGAAATAGGTCGTGCGGCGCACCAGAAGCGAATAAACGAAGGGCAGGGGTGTTGTCTTGATCCGCTCACAGCCTGCCTGCGCCAACCCCAAAGCAGCGAGTGTCTCCGTCATCGCCACCTGACCTAGCGTCGTCAGGGAACCACTTTTCCCAAGGTCATGGAAACGGTTCGCAATGGCGTTCAACGCGGCATCCGCCGCATTTCTGCGCGAGATCAACGCGTCCGCCTGCGCCTCCCCGACCCATCCAACGATGTCAGATCGCACGTCAACACCGCGCAAAAACCCACGATGAAGATGCACGAAGGCCACCGCATGCGTCATGATAAAGTCGCGATCCTCGCCCTTGCCGACGAAAACGCTCGTTTGGCGCCCTAAACTGCGGACATCGGCAATCATGCTACCCAATAGCTTGCGCGCTTCCCACCAACGGTCATAGGCAGCATTGTTGCGAAAGCCCAAGAACAACGACAATGCCACCCCGAAAACCCCCATAGCGGCAATGGAGATATGGGGAAGCCGCACCACGTGATGATCTATCAGCAAAACCGCGAGCGACAGGAGAGTGACCCCGATAATCCGGCTCATAATCCGCGGGATCACCGACCCTTGAATTACAAAGAACAACCGCAATGAAGACGGGGCTTCCCTGACGATCATGTGGCTTTCTCCAACGGGTCGGAAATCTGTGCTCAATGCCGCCGTGACAACGCCGCATTAAATCCGAGGTTAGCAGTTGAAATTCAAAGGTAAAGCGTTTGCGAACGGCTTGCGCGGGCACCGCTTTGATTATCCGTGTGACTACGCGTTAAAGCTGAAAAAGTGAACGCATAGATGGGGTGTCCTCGGGAGCTATCTCAAAATACTTTGCCCATCTTGGCGATCGGTCGAGAAATCGCGCCTGCTGCATACGTGACAAATCCTGTACTGCGACAATATGGCATGCAAGTCGCGCCGGAACGGGGGTTATCCACCCCTATCGCAGGGGGTATCGTCATCGGGTCGCATGTTACACGGACGTCAGACAGTCGGTTTAACGACATCTCGTAAAGTCATGCCAAGTGGAGTTCATCATGACGAGGACCATTCGCACAGCACCCGCGTCGCTGAAATCCAAGATCATGAGCGCCGATGCCGCCGCATCTCTTATCCATAACGGCGCAACACTCGGGATGAGCGGCTTTACCGGATCGGGCTATCCCAAGGCGGTTCCTTTGGCGCTCGCAGCGCAGATCGAAACGGAACACGCGGCGGGAAATCCGTTTCAGGTGAAAGTCTGGTCAGGCGCATCTACAGGGCCTGAGTTGGACGGCGCATTGGCCAAGGCAAACGGAATCGATTTTCGCATGCCCTACAACTCGGACCCTGTCGCGCGCGAGAAAATCAATGCGGGCGAGATGAACTATTGCGACATGCACTTGAGCCAAGTCGCGCCAATGGCGTGGCAAGGCTTTCTGGGCGATCTGGATACCGCCGTCGTCGAAATTTCCGGATTTACACCTGAGGGCGATCTGATCCCATCGTCATCAGTCGGCAATAATAAAACATGGTTGGAGCGGGCGCAAAACATCATCCTCGAGGTGAACAGCTGGCAAAGTGACGCGCTGAACGGGATGCATGATATCTATTACGGCACGGCTTTGCCGCCCAACCGTTTGCCGATCCCGCTTGTGAAACCGGATGATCGCATCGGCCAAACTCATTTTAAAGTGGACCCTCGTAAGATCATCGCGATCGTTGAAACCGACACGCCGGATCGCAACGCGCCTTTTGCCAAGCCCGATAGCACAGCGAAGGCGATTGCGGGGCATCTGCTGGAGTTTCTGAAACACGAGGTCAATCTCGGTCGCATGCCGGCCGCTTTATTGCCGCTGCAATCAGGCGTCGGAAATGTCACCAATGCGGTTTTGGCGGGTTTGCTGGACAGCCCCTTTGAAAACATGACCTCTTTTACCGAGGTTATTCAGGACGGTATGCTCGATCTGCTGGATGCGGGTAAGTTGCGGATGGCGTCCGCGACCGCGTTTTCCTTAAGCCCCGAGGCTGCACTGCGCTTCAACGCCGATGCGCATCGCTACCGTGACAAGCTTATTTTGCGGCCTCAAGAGATATCGAACCACCCCGAATTGGTGCGTCGACTTGGGTGCATCGCGATGAACGGGATGATCGAGGCCGATATCTATGGCAACGTGAATTCGACCCATGTCATGGGCTCGCGGATGCAAAATGGTATCGGCGGCTCTGGCGACTTTGCGCGTAACGCCTATGTCTCGATCTTCGTGACCCCGTCTACGGCCAAAGGTGGCAAAATCTCGGCGATCGTTCCAATGGCGAGCCACGTGGATCATATTGCGCAAGACGTTCAGGTGATTGTTACAGAACAAGGCCTTGCCGATCTTCGCGGTTTGGCGCCCAAGCAAAGAGCGATGAAAATTATCGAAAATTGCTCGCACCCTGATTACCGCGACGCGCTGCGTGACTATTATCAGCGCGCTCAGCACAGCAGCTTTGGCAAACACGCGCCGCACGCGCTTCCCGAGGCGTTAAGCTGGCATCAGCGATATATCGAGACGGGGTCGATGAAGTAACGAAAGCCGACTTCGGGGGGCCAAAACATAAACCTGATTTTCAGAACTGATATAAACATTCAGCCACGCCATTGAAGCAAACTTAGGTGCGGTGCGACCACAGCACGATCTGTTGCCGCGGGCGGCTTCGGGTAGGATCGCTCGGGATGCGTCACGGCGTTGGACGTGGTTTCACGAGCAAAGAGTTTACTGTGTGAGCAAGCTAAAGTCGACAATTCGCCGCAATAAAAATTAAGCCAGTCCACGTGTTGTGGGAGTGGATGGGACCTTGGCTTACTGAGGTCGTCCCAAAATCGATTTGGCAGATAATCCGTCTTATGTAATAAATTCTCTCCCTTTCATATCCGCGCCCTGCATATATCGATTTTCGCATCCGATACAGAAGACCACGCAAACTGGACTTACGGAGGAAGACCTCTGGCCCTATGCTAAATTTTGATTGTCTGGCAGAGCTTTATCATCATCTCACGTGCAAAAGAGACCTCCCATGACCTTGTCTATTGCTTTTCCTAACACTCCGGAAGATGTCATCGCCCGCTACGCACAGGCGAACCTGATCAGCGGCGCGCTTCAACCTGCGCAAGAGTCCCTTGATGTGCTTAATCCGGCGACGGGTGCATTGCTGGGGAAAGCCGCCGCGAGCGGCGCGGACGAGACCAATTTTGCGATCGAAAACGCGAGCAAAGCGCAAGCCGACTGGGCGAAAGTGCCCGCGCGCGAACGTGGCAAACGGGTTGCCGCAGGGGCACGTGCGATCGCGCAAAATGCGGAGTTGATCGCGCAGGTTCTAGCGCGCGAGACTGGCAAGGCTATTCGCACGGAATGCCGCGGCGAAGTCGCGGTTGCCGCTGAAATTCTTGAATTCTATGGCAATCTGGGCTCAGAACTAAAGGGACAGACGATCCCCTATAATCCGCGAATGCTCACCATGACGACGCTGGAGCCCTTGGGCGTTGTGGCGGCGATCTTGCCGTGGAACGTGCCTTTGGTTCTTGGCGCATTGAAAATCGGGCCGGCGCTTGTCGCGGGGAATTCGGTTGTGCTCAAAGCCTCCGAGGAGGCGCCATTTGCGACGTTCCTCTTTGCCGAGATTTTGATGGAGCACCTCCCTGCCGGTGTTTTGAATGTTATCAATGGCGACGGTGCGCGCTGCGGTACGGCTCTGACGCATCATCCTAAAATCGCGAAAATTACCTTCACTGGCTCGGAGGCGGTTGGCCAAAAGATCTACGAGGTTGCAGCCAGCAAAATCATTCCAGCTTCGCTTGAACTTGGTGGGAAATCCCCGATGATCATTTGCGAAGATGCCGATCTGGAAAAAACCGTTGCTGGTGCGATCTCGGGGATGCGGTTCACGCGCCAAGGCCAAAGCTGCACAGCCGCGAGCCGGATTTACGTCCACGAGAGCTTGATGGGCGCATTCATGGATAAGATCGGCGTCGCGCTGAACAAGCTCAAGATCGGTGATCCGCTCGACGAGGCAACGGATGTCGGCACAATCATCAATGCTAAACAAAAGGCGGTTGTTGACCGTTTCGTCGATCTGGCGAAAAACACCGATGGTGCCGAGATTAAAACCTACGGAACTCTGCCATCCGATCCTGCCCTCGCGCCAGAGCTCTTCATGCTGCCGACCCTTTTGCTGGGCTTGCCCGAGGATCATCCCTGCGTCACGCAGGAAATCTTCGGGCCTGTTGCCGTAGTGCAAAGCTGGTCGGATTATGAGGATGTCATCGCACGCGCCAATGCCACGCATTACGGGCTTGCCGCCAGCGTTTGGACACGTAATCTGTCCACCGCGCTCGATAGCACATCGCGTCTTAACGCGGGCTATGTGCAGGTAAACCAAAACCTCACGATCCAGCCGAATGTCTCTTACGGCGGGTTCGGGCGGTCTGGTCTGGGCAAGGAAGCATCTTTGGAGGCGATGGTGGAACATTTCACGCGCTCGAAAACCATCGTGATGAACTTCGACTGATGGAACATTGGATCATTTTACCCGTCGCGACACTCGCGGCGGGGTTCTTGCGGGGCGTAACCGGATTCGGTTTCGCCCTTGCTGCTGTTCCGCTCTATAGCATGGTCGTACCGCCGCAATTCGCGGTGATTATGGTGCAAATCCTGCAAATTGCGGTCGCGCCGGTAGATATCTATCACAACCGGAAAACAATTGATCGTCCCGCCCTGAAACTGCTGTTTTTGGGCGCTTTGATCGGCGCGCCGCTTGGTGCGATTTTTGCGGCGGGGCTTTCGCCGGACGTGATGCGTATCTTGATTGCGATATTCGTGTTCATCGGGCTGATTGCGATTGCGAAAAAGCTCACGTTCCGCAGCGGTCGCCGCCCTGCGATCATTGCGGGCGCGATTGCGGGGCTTCTCGCGGGCATCGCCGCGATGCCGGGGCCTGCCGCAGTGGCCTATTTCCTCGGCACGGGCGCGGATAAGGCGACGTCTCGTTCGTCCTTGCTGGTTTTCTTCGCGGGGACGGCGGTGTTTGTTCTCACGACGGTTTTGCTCACTTCGGATATTGCGACGTTGGATATGCTTTATGCGGCGATCTTGAGTTTGCCCGCTCTCCTACTCGGCACCCATCTAGGCACTTTGTTGTTCCGCCGTTTGGGGGATGGCGGCTACCGGATGATGGCGCTCGGCGTGATGTTTTTGACGGCGGTTGTGACGGGCGCGAAGGGCCTTGAGGGCTTAATCCAGTAAGCTTGTAACGCAGCATAGAAAAGCGGGCCTCCGATCTGGGGGCCCGCTTTCGTTTTGGTCGTTACTGATGCTGGATCAGGATTTGCCTTTCCACGGCACCAACCAGATTTCGGATTTACGCATCAGCACGTCGATCCCGAAGCCGATGATCCCGATGATCACAATCCCCATCATCACGATGTCGGTGGATTGGAACTTCGATGCGGCCACGATCATCTTGCCGACGCCCATCTCCGCCGCGACCAGCTCTGCCGCGACCACGGTTCCCCAGCAAACTCCCATCGCAACCCGCGCACCCGTGAAGATCTCCGGCAACGAATTTGGCACGATGACATGCCACAGGATTTGGGACTTTGATGCGCCAAGGGAATAGGCCGCTTGAACCTTGGTGATATTGACACCCGACACCCCTGCCCGCGCCGCGATGATCATTACCCATAGCGCGGCAAGGAACAGCAGGACGATTTTTCCATTTTCACCGATGCCGAACCAGATGATGACGAGCGGGATCAACGCCAATGGCGGCACTGGGCGCATGAATTCGACGATCGGATCAAACCAACCTCGTGCCCATCCGGAAAGGCCCATCGCATATCCCAGTGGGATCCCGATGATCGAACCCAAAACAAACCCTGCGATCACGCGCCAAAGCGACCAGCCGACATGCGACCACAGATCGACGTTCTGATAGCCATTCTTCGCGATTTCAAAGAAACGCGCGACAACGTGCTCTGGCGCCGGCATCCAGATCGGCTCCATCTGTAAACCAGGCGAGGGTGCGAAATTGAGCGACCCCTTCTCGGTCATCGTGACATCCCCGTCGGCGACTTGCACCGTTTGGCCGGCCGCAATCGGTTTGCCGTCAATGGCTACGACAGTCGCTTTTTCTCCATCGGTTTGCTTCGGGATCACCAAGACGGATCGCCAAGCGGCCACTGTCGCGGTCGCGGATTGCGCAAAGCCGGTATCGGCGGCGGGGTCCGGCGTCTCAACACTTTCGCCCATGTCATGCACAACGACGTCTACGCGCGCATCGGCCGTCTGGCCCGCCGCATCACTGGCGGTGAAGGTGAAAGATGTTTCGCCTCTAAACGGGCCCGGAACATGAATCGGAACCAGTTTCGATCCCGTGAAGGCCCCCCAAAGCAGGAACACCACGACCAACGAGATAATCGAGGCGGCACGATCCGGCCGGACGGCGCTTTCATCCCCGAACGTGACAGTCTTGCGCGCGATGAAATCATCGGCAGGGGCGGTTTTGGCGCGGATAAGACGCAAGATCAAATAGGACAGGAAGTACAGAATGGCATAAGCGGTCAGGATAAACAGGCCAGTCATTTCTTACCCTCCTTCACCGCAGCACTTCCCATGATTTCTTCTTCCATTCCCCAGATCATCTCCAGAATTTCTTTCTTGGTGGCATCAAACTGCGGGTCTTCTTTAACGTGACGAATATCGCTGTGGGCGGCGCGCTCGGCAAATGGCAGGTTATATTCCTTAAAGATCCTTCCCGGCCGCGGCGCCATGACCAGGAGACGCTCGCCCAGCAACAACGCCTCATCGACTGAGTGGGTGATGAGAATGATCGTCTTGCCGGTCTTCTTCCACAGGTCGAGGATCAACCCTTGCATCTTCTCGCGCGTCAAAGCGTCTAGGGCACCGAGGGGTTCATCCATCAAAATAACGTCGGGATCATTCGCAAGACACCGCGCGAGGGCGACGCGCTGTTGCATCCCGCCCGAAAGCTCATAGACGGCCTTCTCCTTGAATTGCGCAAGCCCGACAGTCGACAGCAGGTTTTCCACAATCGTGTTGCGATCACATTCGGGCATGCTTTTCATACGCGGACCGAAATCGACATTGCGGCGCACGCTCATCCATTCAAACAAGGCGCCCTTTTGAAACACCATCCCGCGTTCCGGGCCAGGGCCGCGCACGGGCTTGCCGTTCAGCGTAACCTCGCCCGAGGTCGGGGCCAAAAACCCCGCGAGGATGTTGAGCAACGTCGACTTACCGCAGCCCGAGGGCCCCAAAACGGACAGCAGTTCGCCCTTTTTCAATTCAAGAGACACATCTTCAAGCGCCTGAACATGCGACCCATTGGGCAGATCAAAACGCATGGAAATGTTATCGATTTTCAACTGGCCCACCTTCGGCTCCTTACTGTTGATCACGTCTGAAGGTATATGGCGGGGAGCCAAACGACCCCCCGCCGCCAGTTTACTGGACAGCCGCCAGAGGGCCGGTTGCGATGGAACCCTCGTAGCTCTCAAGCGAGGAGCTGATCGATCCCGCTTCGACGAAGACATCCGCGACGCCCTTCATGAACGTAGCCGCGTTTCCGCCCAGCCATTTTTCCGACAGCTGTTCTTCGACAGTCGGGAAGGTGAACCCGTCAAGCGATGCCTTGGCCGCGGCGACATCCATACCGGATTCTTGTGCGATTTTGGCCAGCATCTCGTCGGAATGGTTGGCGTTCCACTCGGCGTTCGCCTCCGCAGTGACGGCGAGGAATTTCGTCACGAGAGCGGCATTCTCTGCGACGTAATCCGCAGGGGCGGAGGTGACGTCAAACACCAAAATCCCGAGGGCTTCTTTCTCGGCGCCGGTTAGCAAAACGTTGCCGTATTCCTTCATGCGCGTCAGGCCACCACCGTAGCCGCAGGCCATATCGACATCGCCCTGCCCCAAAGCCGCGGCGCCATCCGTCGGCGCCATGTCGACGACGCTCAACGAGCTTACATCAACGCCGAAGTGCTCCATCTGACGCAAGAAGCCGTAATGCGCGGCGGTGCCCAGCGGTACGGCGACCTTCTTGCCGGCAAGCTCGCCCGCGCTGTCTTTGTCAATTTCAAGGGCGGTCGCGACGACGCAGTTGTCATTCTCGGAATAGCTCACTGCAACATCCAGCGTCTGGATCGGCTGGCCGCTGGACACGGCCACAACGAACGGAGGGACGCCCTGAGAAATGGCGAATTGCACATCACCTGAGGCCATCGCAGCCGACATCGCCGTGCCGGTATCAAAGCTCACCCAATTAACCTTTGCGCCAAGAGCCTCGTCATAAGCGCCATCGGCCTTTGCAGCGAGGAAAGGCATAGGCCATTCCAAGAAGTAGCCAACAGTGATCTCGTCATTTGCCAAGGCAGCTTGCGGGATCAAGACAGCGGCGCTGAGGGCGAGTTTCGCGAGTAGTTTCATAGTGTCTCCTTGTCTGGACTTGGCCTTGTCGGACCTATCACTGGTTAATCCGTTGGGGGTTATGCCGACTTTTCGCCGGTCATTTTAAATTCGGGTGCTTGAGATTTCAGCACCTGCGTAAATTTCAGCACACGGTTGCGACGTGAAACAACGGCCCTGATAAAGTGGCGCTATACGATTGGGCGAACTGGCCCTACTCAACTTCATTCTTTGAGCAGATGGCTAGAGAAAGAGGCATCCACGCCGCAAGGATGGGCGTCTTTGAGACAACCGAAAACCTCCCCCCAAATCTGAGGACCGAACCCTTGACCCAAGCGCCCCAAACCAACGATTTCGCTGATGTGATCGCGGCCGATAAATCGCATGTCTGGCACCACCTTACCCAGCACAAACCTTACGAAACCGTCGATCCGAGAATCATGGTCGAAGGCAAAGGGATGAAGCTGTGGGACATCACGGGAAAAGAACATCTTGATGCCGTGTCGGGCGGGGTGTGGACGGTCAACGTCGGCTACGGGCGCGAAACAATCGCGGATGCTGTGCGCGAACAGCTCGTAAAACTTAACTACTTCGCACAATCCGCAGGCTCGATTCCCAGTGCGAAATTTGCGGAAAAACTGATCGAGAAAATGCCAGGAATGAGCCGCGTTTACTACGTGAACTCGGGTAGCGAAGCCAATGAAAAAGCGTTCAAAATGGTGCGGCAGATCGCGCACAAGCGTTACGGCGGCGCCAAGCATAAAATCCTCTACCGGGAGCGCGATTACCACGGCGCGACGATTACGACGATTTCCGCAGGCGGACAGGATGAACGTAACGCCCAATACGGCCCTTATACGCCGGGTTTTGTGTCGGTTCCGCATTGCATGGAATACCGTAAGCAATGGGATGTTGAGGATTATGGTCGCCGCGCCGCCGATGCGATCGAGGAAGTGATTCTGCGCGAAGGGCCGGAAACAGTCGGAGCGATCTGTCTTGAGCCGGTGACCGCTGGCGGCGGCGTCATCACCCCGCCAGAAGGGTATTGGGAGCGCGTTCAGGAGATCTGTCAGAAGTATGATATCTTGCTGCATATCGACGAAGTTGTGTGCGGCGTGGGGCGTACAGGTAAGTGGTTTGGCTACCAACACTATGGAATTAAACCAGATTTCGTGACGATGGCGAAAGGCGTTGCCTCGGGTTACGCCGCGATTGCCTGCCTTGTCACGACGGAGCGCGTGTTTGATCTGTTTAAAGATGATGCCGCGGATCCACTCAACCATTTCCGCGATATTTCGACCTTTGGCGGCTGCACAGGCGGTCCGGCGGCGGCGTTGGAGAATATGCGGATTATTGAGGATGAGGGCCTATTGGAGAATACCCAAAAGATGGGCGCGCGGTTGATGGGCAACTTGCGAAAGTTGCAAGAAAAGCATGAGGCTATCGGGGATGTGCGCGGCTTGGGGCTGTTTTGTGGCGCTGAGCTGGTGAGCGATCGTGTGAGTAAAGAACCCGCACCCGAAAAGATGGTGCAGGCGGTTGTCGCGGATTGTATGCGCCAAGGGGTCATCATCGGCGCCACAAGCCGTGCGATTCAAGGGTTCAATAACACGCTGTGCCTATCTCCCGCCCTGATCGCGACAGCTGAAGATATCGATCGGATCACCGATGCGATCGATATCGCATTGACCAATGTGTTCGGGGGATAATGGTCATTGCCATGACGCGGCCCAACTTCTAGCGTAAGTCCAAACTTAGCAAGAATTAGGTCCAGTCGTGGCTATCCTTCCCGAAATTTTCACGCTCTCGCCCGAAACAAATGCCACACTTCAGCAGAAGATTCAGCAATCGGTCTCTGAAGCAATCGTCTCTGGACGGTGCGTTTCGGGCGAGAAAATGCCGTCCTCGCGAAAATTGGCCGCGCATCTGGGCGTGGCGCGGATCACCGTGACCCTCGCCTATACGGACCTTGTCTCCAACGAATATCTGGTTTCGCGAGGCCGGTCAGGGTATTACGTAGCCCCGACCGCCCCCAAAAGGCCCAGTTTCGATCCGGTGCCGCATCCGCGCGAGAGCGCCGTCGATTGGGCGGCAAAGCTCGGACGAAAACTGCCGCAATATGCCCAGATATCGCGCCCGCCCAATTGGCGCGAATACAAATTCCCCTTCATCTATGGCCAGTCGGACGCGAACCTGTTTGACCACGCAAACTGGCGCAGCTGCGCAATGCGCGCGGTAGGCAAGCGCGATTTCGATTCTCTTGCGACGGATCACTACCGGCGCGACGATCCGATGCTCATCGATTTTATCTTGCGGCACTTTCTCCCGCGGCGCGGAATTTCCGCTCGGCCCGATGAGATTTTGATCACAATGGGCACGCAAAACGGCCTATGGTTGGTCTCGGAACTGCTCTTGCGCGGCGGCGGAAAGGCGGTGGTGGAAAACCCATGCTACCCGGGTTTCCGGCAGGTGCTCGGGCAAATCGGCTGCGACGTTTTTTCGATCGATGTTGATGCGGAGGGGCTTGATCCAGAGAAAATCCCGCCACAAACGGATGTGGTCTTTGTAACACCTGGCTTGCAATGCCCTACAAATGCGCAAATGCCGGCGAACCGACGTGCGGCATTGCTGAAGAAATCGGCGCAAGAGGGGTTCGTCATCGTCGAGGACGATTACGATATGGATATTTCGCAAGTCCAACCGCCGATGCCATCGCTGAAATCTCAAGATCGCAGCGGCACGGTGATTTACACGGGTTCGTTCTCGAAATCGATCTTTCCTGGCCTGAGGATGGGGTATCTTGTGGCGCCGCGAGAGGTGATCAACGAGGCGCGTGCGTTGCGCGGTGTCGTCTACCGCCACCCGCCTAGCCATGTGCAACGCACCATCGCCTACTTCCTCTCCTTGGGGCATTTCGATACGCAACTCGCGCGGCTCTCGCGTCATTTGCGCAAACGCCGAGCCGTTATGGAAGAGGCCCTCACCGCGACCGGATTGTTGAGCGATCCGAAGTCGGGCCCGTGTGGCTCCTCATTTTGGGTCAAGGCGCCTGATCATATCGACACGATGTCCCTCGCCCTCGATTTGCGGAGCCAGAGCATTCTCATTGAGCCGGGCCGCGTTTTTTTCGCGCCGGAGCGCCCCGACGCGCGGTGGTTCCGTTTGGGGTATTCGTCCATTTCAACAAGTCATATCGAAGAAGGCATCACCCGTCTTGCGGAGGCGATCGCGGCCCGAACTTAGATTGGTGTCGACGTCGCCTACCCTCGCCAAAAGGCGATGCCGTTAGATCAACAACCCCTTTGACCAAAATGTCATTGCTTTACTGAACATTCGAACTGTCCCACGCTCACTGCAATTCCAGAAAAAAGAGTGCAGAAGGATAGCTCGCCGATGAAACGATTGCCCGTTTATCTTTGCGTCTCAAGGGGATGGAGCGAAGTTGAGCGCGCGACCATGCTTCGAGCTGCTTGAACGGCCGGGTTTCCTGCGCAAGACCGGCGCGCGCACGTGGCGCGCATTCTGTTTTCACATTTTACATAAAAGCGTCGCTGCTCTGCCAGCGTCGTCCTGACGGGCTGCGCAGGGCGTGATGTCTCCTGCGCCAAAAAAGCCGACCCCATCGAAGAAAAGCGCCAAAAAAGGTGCGTCATATAAATATACAAACCGCGAACAGGGACTATGAACATGACAACCGACACCACTCACGATCTCGCCTCTAAACCGCGATCAGGGCTCAGCCGTCGCGGTTTCCTCGGCCGCGTCTCAGCTTTGGCGCTGACAATTGCGGCGGGCTCGATGCTGTCCCCGCGCCCCGTTCTGGCGCAAGAGCCAATCAAGGGCGGCACGTTGAAAATGGGCCTTGGCGGCGGCGGAAGCACCGATAGCCTTGATCCAGCCCTCGCATCCAACGCGGTCACCTTCCATGTGATGCGCACCTTGGGCGAGCCGCTCGTTGATGTAACGGCGGACGGGCAACTGGAAATGCGACTGGCTGCGAGCGTCGAGAGTTCGGAAGATGCCAAGACATGGCGGTTCCAAATCCGTCAGGGCGTGGAGTTCCATACCGGCGCGCCGGTGACTCCTGCGGATGTTCTCGCGACCTTGGAACGTCATTCGGACGAGAACGCTCAATCAGGCGCTTTGGGGATCATGCAGGGCATCGAGTCGATGTCGGTGGATGGCGATTGGGTCGTGGTGAATTTGACAACGGCGAACGCCGATCTCCCCTATCTGATGTCGGATTATCATTTGCAAATCCAGCCGAACGGCGGGCGTGATGCGCCGGATTCAGGGGTTGGCGCGGGAGCTTACAAGCTTGTGAGCGCGGAACCAGGCGTCCGCTATACATTTGAGAAACATCAGAATTACTGGGATACGACGCGCGGGCACTATGACGCTGTCGAGTTCATTATCATCAACGATTCCACCGCGCGGATGGCGGCTGTGCAATCAGGCCAAGTGCATGTAGCGAACCTTGTTGAGCCAAAGGTCGCAGGGCTTTTGACGCGCGCACCGGGGCTGAGCGTGAAAAACGTTTCGGGGCGCGGCCATTATGTGTTTGTGATGCATTGCGACACCGCACCGTTTGACAACAACGATCTGCGCCTCGCCCTAAAATATGCGATCAACCGTCAGGAGATGGTTGAGAAAATTCTCAAAGGCTATGGAACGATCGGCAATGATTTCCCGATCAATGCCGCCTACCCGCTCTTTGACGACAGCATCCCCCAGCGCGAATTCGATCTCGCCAAGGCGGCCGAGCATTATCAAGCCTCCGGCCATGATGGCAGCCCGATCGTGCTCAAGGTGGCCGATTCCGTCTTCCCTGGCGCTATTGACGCCGCCGCCTTGTTCCAACAATCCGCCGCGGCTGCGGGGATTCCCCTCGAAATCCAGCGCGTTCCGAACGACGGGTATTGGTCGGAGGTCTGGAACAAAGAGCCATTTTGCGCCTCCTTCTGGGGCGGTCGGCCGGTGCAGGATCAGATGTATTCCACCGGCTACCTCTCGACCGCCGATTGGAATGATACGCGCTTTAAAAATCCTGAATTTGATGCGCTTTTACTCTCGGCCCGTGGTGAACTCGACACGGCGAAACGCAAAGCAACCTATCTCGAAATGGCGCAAACGATCCATGATGAGGGCGGCGTGATCTGCCCGATGTTCAATGATTTCGTCGAAGCGGTCAGCGATCAGATCCAAGGCTGGGTCGCAGATGGCGGCCAAGACACGATGAATGGCCTCGCGCCCCATAAAACATGGTTGGTCGGCTAAGGTGGGAGTGCGGCCAATTTTGATCCTCGTGGCCCAGCGGATAGTGCTGGGCCTCGGCCTTCTCCTCGCGGCGTCCTTGCTAATCTTTATGGGCACGGAAATCCTGCCGGGCGACGTCGCGCAATCGATCCTCGGGCAATCTGCAACACCGCAGGCGCTCGCCAATTTGCGCCAAGAGCTTGGTTTGGATGCGCCCGCTTGGGCGCGATATCTCGAGTGGCTTGGCGGGATCATGCGCGGGGATCTGGGAACGGCGCTGACGAATGGGCAAGATATCGCAACCGCGATGGGCGGGCGGCTGTCGAATACGTTGTTTCTTGCGTTTTGCGCCGCGATCATCTCGGTGCCGCTCGCGATAGGCCTTGGGCTGGTCGCCGTGCGTTATCAAGGCAAATGGCCCGATAAGCTGATTTCCGGCGTGACGCTGGCCACCGTCTCTGTTCCAGAATTCATGCTGGGCTATATCGGCATGTTCTTCCTGACGGTGCAGTTGCGGATGTTTCCATCTGTCGCCACGATCCACGACGGCATGAGCCTGATTGAAAAGCTGCAGACCGTCGCGATTCCGGTTCTTGTGCTCGTGCTGGTGATTTTAGGGCATATGATGCGTATGACCCGCGCGGCGATCCTGAACGTCATGCAATCCGCATATATCGAGACGGCCACGCTCAAAGGTCTGCGCCCTATCACCGTGATTGCGCGCCATGCTTTGCCCAACGCGGTTGCGCCGGTGGTGAATGTTGTGATGCTCAACCTCGCCTATCTGGTTGTCGGGGTTGTTGTTGTCGAGGTCGTGTTCGTGTTCCCGGGGATGGGCCAGTATCTCGTGGATCATGTGACAAAACGCGATGTGCCTGTTGTGCAGGCCTGCGGGCTGGTGTTCGCGGCAGTGTATATCGGGCTGAACATCCTTGCCGACATCATCTCCATCTTGGCCAATCCGCGATTGAGGCACCCCAAATGAGACGTATTCCTTTCTCCGCCCTCATTGGCCTGTTCTTTGTGGCTGTATATTTCCTTGGCGCGATTTTTGCGCAGGTCATCGCGCCTTACGGCATGGCCGAAGTGGTTGGCGACGTTTGGGAGCCTGTCTCCGCCGATCATTGGCTGGGCACAGATAGTATCGGCCGCGATCTTCTCAGCCGGATGATTTACGGCGGTCAGACGACAATCTTCATCGCGACCGCCGCAACCGCATTGAGCTTTGTGACCGGTTCGATCCTCGGCCTGACGGCGGCGGTGATTGGCGGTTGGGTGGATCAACTTCTATCGCGCGGCGTTGATCTGGTTATGGCGATCCCTGCCCTGATCTTCGCATTGACGGTTCTTTCCGTCATGCCGGTGACGGTCCCTGTTTTGATCGTGGTTATGGGGCTGCTTGATTCCACGCGGGTGTTCCGCCTCAGCCGCGCGGTTGCAACGGATATCGCCGTGATGGATTACGTCGAAGCGGCGCGCCTGCGCGGTGAAGGTCAGCGTTGGATTATCTTCAACGAGATCTTGCCCAACGCCTTATCCCCCCTCATCGCAGAGATGGGGTTGCGATTTATCTTCATGGTTTTGTTCATTTCAACCCTTTCCTTCCTTGGGCTAGGCGTGCAGCCACCGATGGCCGATTGGGGCGGAATCGTGAAGGAAAACAAGGACGGAATTGTTTACGGGATTCCGGCCGCATTGCTGCCTGCCTTCGCAATCGCAACGCTGGCGATTTCGGTCAACCTCGTCGCGGATTGGATATTGACCCGCACGACCAGCCTAAAAGGAGGCCGCGATGGCTGACATCCTACTTGATGTGCGCAATCTAAAAATTGGCGCCACGATCTATCCTGATGACGGTCCTGCGCAGGATATCGAGATTGTGCACGGGGTCTCGTTCACCCTTTCGAGGGGGAAAGTTCTCGGACTTATCGGGGAATCAGGCGCGGGGAAATCTACGATCGGCTTGTCGGCCATGGCGTTTGGGCGGGGCGGCGTGCGGATCACGGGCGGCGAGGTATTTCTGAATGGTCGCGATATTCTGACGCAAGGGCCAAAGGGCTTGCGGGGGCTGCGGGGGCGTGAGGTGACCTATGTCGCGCAATCCGCCGCAGCGGCTTTCAACCCTGCGATGCGGCTCATCGATCAGGTCGTCGAGGCTACCGTCAGCCAAGGGCTTGCGACGCGTGCCGAGGCAGAGGTCCGCGCGATTGAATTATTCGGTCGGCTCGGGCTGCCGAACCCCCAAAGCATTGGCAACCGCTATCCGCATCAAGTCTCAGGCGGCCAGTTGCAACGCGTGATGACGGCGATGGCCCTTTGCCCGCAGCCAGCCTTGGTGATCTTTGACGAGCCGACAACGGCGCTGGATGTCACGACCCAGATCGACGTTCTCGCCGCGATCAAGAAGGCGATTGTCGAGACAGGGGTCGCCGCGCTCTACATCACGCATGATCTTGCCGTTGTGGCGCAAGTGTCTGACGAGATTATGGTTCTCAAGGGTGGTAGCACCGTTGAGCACGGCGAGACCCGACAGATCATCGAAACGCCGCGCGAAGCCTATACCCAAGCCTTGCTATCCGTTCGCTCGATCGCGCATCCAATAAAACCGCCAACCGCCCCTGTTCTCACGATCGACGGGCTGACAGCGCGTTATTTCGGGTTGGCGCAAGACGTTTTGAGCAATGTCTCCTTGCAAATCAACCAAGGCCAGACGCTTGCCGTCGTGGGGGAAAGCGGGTCTGGGAAATCTACTCTGGCCCGCGTGATCACGGGCTTACTCGCTCCCGCAGAAGGATCGATCACCTTCGGCGATCGCACCCTCTCGCCGGATCTCAAACGACGATCGCGGGACGATCTGCGAGAGCTGCAGATGATTTATCAGATGGCCGATGTCGCGATGAACCCGCGCCAGACCGTCGGAGCAATTATCGGACGGCCCTTGGAATTTTATTTCGGTTTGAAAGGTGCTGCCAAACGCGCCCGCGTTCAGGAGCTTCTCGACCAGATCGAGATGGGAAGCGGCTTTATCGACCGCTACCCCGCAGAACTTTCGGGCGGCCAGAAACAACGCGTTTGCATCGCACGGGCGCTCGCCGCGAAGCCTCGCTTGATTATCTGCGACGAGGTGACCTCGGCGCTTGATCCTTTGGTGGCGGACGGGATCTTGAAGCTGTTGCTCAATCTACAGGCCGCCGAAGGTGTCGCGTATATGTTTATCACGCATGACCTTGCGACGGTGAAAGCGATTGCGGATGATATTGCGGTCATGCATCGCGGCCAACTCGTGCGCTATGGCAGCAAGGCCGATGTTCTGAGCCCGCCGTTTGACGATTACACGCGGCTTTTGCTCGCATCCGTGCCTGAAATGCGCCTTGGCTGGCTGGAGGAAGTGATCGCCGCGCGCGCCTGAACCGAGCGCGGGGCGCAGGAAAGTCCCGCAACAGAACCCACCCCATTGGGCCAAATGCCGTTGCTTTACTGTCGTTTCGATCTGCCTCACCCTGTTCCCAGACCCTACAGACCCTCTAGGAAAAGGACGTATCAACAGATGAAAATTGGCTTCATCGGGCTTGGCAATGTTGGCGGAAAACTTGCGGGCAGCTTGCTGCGAAACGGCTTTGACCTTACGGTCCATGATCTCGATCCGGCGCTCGTCGGGCGGTTCGTGGCCCTCGGCGCGCATGCGACGACAGGCCCCTTGCAAATGATGCAAGACTGCGACGCGGTCATCACGTGTTTGCCATCACCCGCCGCCTCCGCACTTGTGGTTGAGGAAATGTTGCCTGCGGTGACCGCGGATAAAATCTGGATGGAAATGTCCACGACAGATGAGGGCGAGGTAAAGCGCCTCGCTGCGCTTGTCATCGCGCAGGGCGGATCGGCGATGGAATGTCCGGTTTCAGGAGGATGCCACCGCGCGGATACCGGCAATATCGCGATCTTCGCGGGCTGCGACCGCCCCACGTTTGAGCGCATGTTGCCAACCCTCACAACCTTGGGCCGCCGCGTTCTCCACACGGGCGAGATCGGCACAGCTTCGGTGCTCAAAGTCATGACCAACTACCTCGCTACCGCGAATTTGCTGACTTGCTGTGAGGCTTTGGTCACGATGAAAGCGGCCGGAATGGATCTCAACACCACTTATGAGGCGATGAAAATCTCCTCGGGGACGTCCTTCGTCCATGAGACCGAAAGTCAGGTAATCCTGAACGGGTCGCGCGATATCTCCTTTACGATGGATCTCGTCAAAAAGGACATCGGCCTATTCCAGAAAATTGCCGACCAAGCAGGCGTTCCGTTGGAAATCAGCCCGTTGATGGTCGATATCTTCAATGACGGTATCGCTCGTTTCGGCCCGCGAGAGCTTTCGCCCAATATCATCCGTCGCCTTGAGGAGGCCACCGGCCTCGACATCACTGCGCCCGGCTTCCCCGCCGAGATGGTCGATGATGAACCGGAAGCGCAAGGCTACGAGGTCATCCCTACCGGCCTTTCCGCGCCCGTCGCGATCTTGAAGGCTCAGGCCGCCGCGCAAGCCGAGCCGGCCAAGCCTGTGCCTGCGGAGTAAGGCGATGACAGTCCTAACTTCCGCCGCCAATATGGCGCATTGGACTGAGCGGTCCGATCTTGCGGCGACCTTCCGTTGGGCCGCGAGATTGGGCATGCATGAGGCCGTCGCCAATCATTTCAGCCTCGCTGTGAACGAGGCTGGAACCCAGTTTCTGATCAACCCGAACCAACGCCATTTCTCGCGGATCAAGGCGTCGGATTTGCTGCTTCTGGATGCGAACAACCCGCCCGCGCCAGACGCGCCGGATGCCCCTGACCCCACGGCGTGGGGGCTGCATTCGGGTATCCACCGCCTCTGCCCGCATGCGCGGTGCGTGATGCACACGCATTCGATCTGGTCGACGGTTTTGGCCTGCCTCGCGGATAGCAACTTGCTGCCAATCGATCAGAACACAGCCACCTTCTACAATCGATATGTCATCGACGATGCCTTTGGCGGCCTCGCGTTTGAGGATGAAGGGCTGCGCTGTGCGAGTATGCTGAGCGACCCAAAGAAAAAAGTCATGATCATGGGCAATCACGGCGTGCTCGTTATCGGCTCCAGCGTTGCGGATACGTGGAACCGCTTGTTCTACTTTGAACGCGCGGCGGAAACCTATGTGCGCGCGCTGCAAACGGGGGCGCCTTTGCGGGTTTTGAGCGATGCAATCGCAGAAAAAACTGCGCAAGAACTCGATGATTATCCAGGCCAAGCGGAGGCGCATCTCTCGGAGCTGCGCGCAATCCTTGACGATGAAAACAGCAGCTACAACCGCTAAATCCCACCCAACCTTATGCCACGGGAACGATCAAGATGACCGACATTACGTTTGAGTTCAAAGACAAGGGCATGGTTATCGGCCTGCCCGAGGGGCCAACCTATTTCAACTATTATTGGCTGCGCGATACTTGCGTGACAACGCTTGATCCGCAGACGCGCGAGCGCATCTTCGATATTTCATCGGTGACGTCGCAGCCGGTGGCGCTTTCGGCGCATGTTGACGGCGACATGCTCGTCATCGCATGGGAAAACGAGGTGCAGCCCTCGCGCGTGCCGATGAAGTTGATCCGCGAGATGGCTGCGAATGGCCGTCCGCATGATCCCGCCGAGTTGCCGCGAAACCTTTGGTTTAGCGATCACCTGCCGCGGATCACGCGCGTGCCGCAAAATGCGGTGTTGGAAACCGAAGACGGCCTCGCGACATTGACCCGCGCGTTGATCGTCGACGGCATCGCGGTTGTCACGGGAATGGATAAGACCGACGAGGCATTGTTCCGTTTGGTGCAGGCGATCGGTCCGGTTACGCCGTCGGCGGAGGGTCTGGATTTTAACGTGCGTGTGGAAATCAACCCAACGAACCTCGCATTTACGGCGGGTCCTTTGGAAATGCACACCGATCTCCCAGGCGAGGAAAAGGCGCCGGGCGTGCAATTCTTGCATTGCCTCGAGAACACGGTTCAGGGTGGCTTGTCGTTGTTTTTGGATGGTGCAGCCGTTGCGGAAGCGTTGCGCGTCGAAGACCCGAAAGCCTTTGCGCTCCTTGCGAGCGAGGATATCCCGTTTTTCTATCGTCACGACAATTGGGATTACCGCGCCCATCAGCGCGTGATCGAAACGGATCACGACGGAAATGTTACCGGCGTCACAATCTCGCAGCATTTGCAGGACACGATTGATCTGCCGCAAGAGATGCTCGACGATTACTATCCTGCATTGATCAAGTTCATCCAGCTTATGCAAGAAGACCGCTTCATGATCCGGTTCCGTTCGGAGGCGGGTAATTGCGTGATTTTCGACAACCACCGCATCGTGCACGGCCGTGAGGGATATGTGGCCGATAGCGGCGCGCGGCATTTGCGAGGATGCTATAGCGATCGCGGCGCTTTGCGCTCGACCTACAGGGTGCTAGCGGGCAAGGGGTTTGATGGTATGGTCCAACCTGCCGAGACGAAAATCAGCGCCTGACATATAAAACCGGAGCGCAGGGTTGCTGCGCTCCGGTTGTTGGGGCCGCACGGCGCGCAGCGAGGGGATCCTCCTGCGCGCCGCTTTATATTTAAGGCCATTGGGCGAAAGGCGGCCGGACTTTGACCTCGACATAGTCCTCCAGACCGAATTTTCCGCCCTCGCGCCCGTTGCCCGATTGTTTGAACCCGCCAAAAGGCGATCCGTAATCAGACGCGCGGCCGTTGATGTGGATGCCGCCCGCACGAAGTCGCCGCGACACACGCATCGCGCGCGCTTCATCACCCGTCGAGAGATACGCATCGAGTCCGTATTCCGTATCATTCGCCATGGCGATGGCCTCATCCTCGGTATCAAAGGGTGCAATGATCAAAACTGGGCCAAAGATTTCTTCGCGCCAGACCGACATATCGGGCGTGACATCGGAGAAGATCGTAGGACGCGCAAACCAACCGGTTTGCAGATGCTTTGCGAGCCCGTCTGGCCGCCCCAAACCACCCGCGAGAAGCGTGGAACCCTCCTCAAGACCCTTCTGAATCATCGCTTGCACGCGCTCATACTGAAGCCGATCGAACAGCGGCCCGATATGATCGCCCTCAACCATTGGATCATCCACCTTGGTGGCCTCGGCAGTCTTGCGCGCAACATCGAGCGCGCGGGCATAGACGCTGCGCTCGACCAGCATTTTCGTCGGGGCGTTGCACGATTGGCCTGTGTTATCGAAACAGCTTGAGACTCCCTCCGCGACAGCCGCATCAACATCGCAATCGGCAAAGATCACGTTGGGGGATTTACCGCCGAGTTCCAGCGTCACACGTTTGATGGTCGCCGCCGCATCGCGAGATACCGCGCTGCCCGCGCGCGTCGAGCCCGTGAACGACATCATGGCGACGTCAGGGTGTTTGGAAAGCGCCGATCCAACGGAAATCCCATCGCCGAAGACCAGATTGAACACACCGGCCGGATAGCCGGCTTCATGGATGAGTTCCGCGTAGATCCGCGCAGAGAGCGGCGTGTGCTCCGAGGGTTTCAACACGCAGGTTGATCCGGTCGCCAGTGCCGGCACGACCTTCAGCGCGATCTGGTTGACCGGCCAATTCCACGGCGTGATGAGCCCGCACACGCCGATCGGCTCGTAGCTGACGATATCGCCATTGGGCAGGGTTTCTTCCTCATCATGGGCCTCAAGCGCGGCAATGAAACTCTCCAGATGCCCAAGACCGGATTGGGCTTGCGACTCGCGCGACATTGTCGCGGGGGCGCCCATTTCCATCGTGATCGCCGCCGCCAAATCGCCTAAGCGTGCCTTGGTCACGTCGGCCAAGCGCCGCAAGAGCGCCAAGCGCTCCGCTTTCGTCGTCATTGAGAAGGTCTCAAACGCTGCCTTTGACGCCGCCACGGCGCGATCGACATCAACCTCGTTGCCCAACGCCACCGTGCCAACTTGCGCATTGGTCGAGGGTGTCAACACAGGCATCATTTTGGGGGCCGCAGGTGCAACCCATTCGCCGTTGATGTAGAATTTATCGAGGGTAATCATTGCTTTCCTCCATCAGGGGTCACATGAAACTGATCCATCGTCAGATGCAATTCCGTACCAGTATAGGGCAGTTTAGCGATCATCTCGTCGTCAAGTTCCAGCCCGAGGCCGGGCGCTTTGGACGGGATGATGTAGCCGTTCTCCCATTCAATTTCGCCTTTGACGGCAGACATGTAAGGGCCATCAAAAGTTCCGATGCTTTCAAGGATCAGGAAGTTGGGCGAACACGCACCGATCTGGATATTCGCGGCCGCGACGATAGGTCCGCAATAGAGATGTGGTGCGATTTGCACTTGGCGCGTTTCGGCCATGCCCGCAATCTTCTTGGCCTCCAACAGCCCGCCGACGCGCCCAAGGTTCATCTGTAAAATCGACGCCGCGCCGGTTTCCAACAATCGCGCGAATTCGTATTTCGTGCAAAGCCGCTCGCCCGCGGCAACGGGTATGGACGTGAACGCCGCCACCTGCGCCATATCATTGGGGCTTTCTGGCGGGATCGGTTCTTCGAACCAAAGCGGATCGTAGGGCTCCAACGCGCGGGCCATGCGCTTTGCGCCCGATACCGTAAATTGCCCGTGCGTGCCGAACAAAAGATCCGCGCGGTCGCCCACGGCGGCACGAATTTCGCGGCAGAACGCGACGCTCAGGCTGATATCCTCAAGGCGAGGTTGGTGCCCATCAAAGATCGAATAGGGGCCAGCGGGATCGAATTTCAGGGCGGTGAACCCTTGGTCGACCATACCGAGCGCGACTTCCGCTGCGATCTTGGGGTCGTTGTATGCATTGGGGGTGTTGGGATCAGGATAGACGTCGCCGCTCGCGGGATAGATGTAGGAATAACTGCGCAAACGATCATGTACCTGCCCGCCGAGCAATTCGTAGACGGGCTTGTCGGCAGCTTTGCCAAGGATATCCCAGCAGGCCATCTCCAGCCCGCTGAAAACACCCATCACGCTCACATCGGGGCGCTGGGTAAACCCTGCGCTATATGTTTTGCGGAACAGCAGCTCCACATGATGGGGATCGGCCCCCTCGAATTGACGTGCGAACATATCGCGTGCCATGGCGCAGCAAACATCAGGCCCGAAGGTGGCGTTGTAAATTTCGCCGACGCCCGTAATACCGCAGGTCGTCGTCAGGCGCACAAAGATGAAATAGCGCCCGCCGTGACGGGGGGGCGGGTTTCCAACAACAAATGTTTCTAGTTTCTCGAGACGCATATGCTTCTCCTTTACGGTTTGGGGCGCCCTATGAGGCGTCCTGTAAAATCAGATCCGCCGCGCGCATGGCCAGCATCATCACCGGCGCATTGGTGTTGCCCGATGTGATATTCGGGAAGGCGGAGGCATCAACAACACGCAGCCGCGCGATCCCGTGGACCTGCAACCGCTCATTCAACACCGAGTCCGACGCAGTCTTGCCCATCCGGCAGGTGCATGTCGGATGATAAACGGTTGAGGCACGATTGCGGAACTCTGCCAAAAGCTCAGCATCCCCCATCGTTTCAAAACCCTCAAATTTGGAGCTAGAGGTGACAGATGTTAGCGCCTTTGTCTGTGCAAGGCGCTGGACGATACGACTGGCGCGGATCGCCGTGTCGCGATCTTCTTGGGTTGCGAGGGCGTTTGACTGAATGACTGGCGCGTCGCGGTAATCCGCTGATGCGAGCGAAACCGATCCGCGACTTGTCGGGCGGCAAGGTTGCGCCGACAGGAGATATCCCGGCGCACGATCAATCACCACCTCGCCGGAGGGCGAAATCTCGTAGGATGCAGGGTTGCAGAATAACTGGATATCAGGCGCCGTGCATGCCTCGGACGAACGCACAAACCCACCGACCTGATTGACCGGAACCGCCAGCGGCCCGCGCCGCGTCAGCACGTATTTTATCCCCGCCGCAAGCCGTCCGAGAGGGTTCCCGAGGATCGCGTTGAGCGTCTTTTGCGTCGCGCGGAACTGGTAGGACACTGCCAGATGATCTTGAAGCCCGCGCCCGACATTGGGCATATCATGGCGAACAGCAATCCCCTTTGACTTCAGCATCTCCGCGGGACCAATGCCGGACAGGTGCAGCAGTTGCGGCGAATTGATCGCGCCAGCGCTCAAGATCACTTCTCGTCGCGCGGTGACACGGTGGAGTGTCCCGTTTTGCTTATAGGTCAGCCCGCTGACGGCCTGCCCGTCAAAATCGAGCACGGTGACATGCGCGCGCTTTTCCAATGTCACGTTCTTGCGGCGCAACGCGGGCCGCAAGAAGGCATCCGCCGCTGACCACCGCATCCCGCGCCGCACATTGCTGCGGTAATAGCTCACGCCTTCGCCCGCGTTCATATCCGCAATTGCCGGATAGCCTAATTCTTCCCCCGCCGTCAGAAACCGCTTCGAGAACGGATTCATCTGATCCGCGAGATTTTGCACCCAAACTGGGCCATGCGCGGCCTCATCATCGGATGAGCTCTCCATCTCAGCATAGGTCTCGCGCACTGCGTCCCAATCCCAACCTGTCGCACCCGCGGCGGCCCAATCGTCGAAGTCACGCGCCTGACCGCGCACGTAAGCCATGGCGTTGATCGACGACGACCCGCCCACGACTTTCCCGCGCGGCCAATAGCTTTTGCGCCCGTTTAGCGCAGGGTCCGCGTCGGTGTGATAGCCCCAATTCAGGGTGGGGTTGGCGTAATTTATCGCATAGCCCACCGGAATTTTGATCCAGAGCCGCTGGTCGCTGCCGCCCGCTTCCAAGACAAGCACCTGATATTTGCCGCTCACAGATAAGCGGTCGGCAAGTACGCAGCCCGCAGATCCTGCGCCCACGATGATATAATCAAACTCTTTGGGCTGCATCAAACCCTCCATCGCCTTTTCATCCCCTTAAAGATCAAGCTGCGGAGCCAAAGACAAACAACGGCTTTGACCGCTAAGCCCTATCGCATTTAATGCAAATCCGGTTGCATCAGGTTGCTCTTACGCCCAAAACTATTGGCAAAACGGATGGAACACGTATGCGCAGGTTACCCCATGTTACATGGCTTCGGTCCTTCGAGGCGGCGGCGCGTCACAGCTCGTTCAGCTCGGCTGCGGATGAGTTGAACCTGACCCCCGCAGCCGTCAGCCAGCAGATCCGTTTGCTCGAACAGCATCTGGGGATCCATCTGTTTAAACGTTTGGCGAAGGGTGTGGCCTTGACCGATGTCGGGCTTGCGTATGCAATTCCGGTGCGCAAATCCTTCCTTGAGATGCAAAGTGCGACGGACGGCCTGTTTCGAACGCAACGCAAATCGGTTGTCAGGGTGCGCTGCTCAATCTCCTTTGCGGCAATGATCCTCGCGCCGCGGCTGCACAGTTTCAGCCAACTGCATCCCGAGATCGAGGTGGAACTCTCGACGACGGTCTGGGATGACCGGATGAACGGCGCGAGCATTGATCTCGATATCCGATACGGAGATGGCGGCTGGCCCGAACATCAAACCTATCCGCTCCCGGTTGAGGCCGCGACGATCGTTTGCCATCCCGACTACGCCGACACGCTGGGGCCGATCGCCTCAACTCAATCCCTGAGCGAAGCCGCGATCGTTTTGGTGCAAGGGTCCGAGACCGATTGGGATCGCCTGTTTGAGAAATATGGTCTGGATGGACTGAGGCCGCCGCATTGGATCAAGGCGGATTCCTCTGTCATCGCCCTGCAAATTTTGTCCGCCGGGCACGGTTGCGCAATTATTAGCAAGAGCTTCGCGAAAAACGATCTCGCGGAGGGCAAACTTGTCGCTCCGTTTGAGATGGATCTACCGATGGGATCGAATTTCACGCTCGTTGTCCGCGATGATCTCAGCACGCGACAGGACGTTCAGGCCTTTAAAAACTGGTTGATCGGCCTGCAAATATAGCCCCGCCGTCATGACCCCGCGCCCGCCCCGTGCAAATGGGCGGATCCTCGCCTAGCGCGAAGTTTCATCTGGTCACCTGTGTCGGGAGAGGTTGTTATCCTTACATCTTGAACAGGAGATTTTCGATGAAACCCGTTATTGCGGCCACTCTCATTGCGCTGTCAACCTCCCCCGCTTTTGCGGAAAACGTCGTCAAAACCTCGCCATTGTCGGTGGCTGAAACGGTCGACAAGCTCGAAGCGGCCGTTACCGGCGCAGGCGCGACGGTCTTTGCGCGGATTGATCACGCAGAAGCGGCGAAAACCGTGGGCAAGGACATCCCTGATGCCACCCTGTTGATGTTTGGCAATCCGACGCTGGGAACACTTGCCATGGAATCCGATCTGCGCGCCGGACTTGTTTTACCGCTACGCGTCTTGGCATATGAGGATGATGCAGGCGCCACGCAGCTGACGTGGGCACCGGCCGAAGACCTGTTCGACGGGTTGGATATTCCGGCCGATGCTGAAGTCATTGCGAAGATAAACGGCGCATTAAACGCCCTGACAGATAAAGCAACGGCCGAATAATTCCAAATTTAGCTACGGCGAGAGATCGCGCCGTAGTTCACCCCATGCGTTCTGAGGAGTAGCTTCCTGGCGAGGCTGGGACGACGATCGTTTTGTTTCCGTTGAGGAAAACGCGGTGGTGGGCGTGGGCGTGGATGGCGCGGGCGAGGACTTGTGCCTCTACGTCGCGGCCCAGCGACACGTAATCCTCGGGCGATTGCGCGTGGGTCACGCGGATCGTGTCTTGCTCGATAATCGGCCCCTCATCGAGATCCGCCGTCACGTAATGCGACGTCGCGCCGATCAGCTTCACGCCGCGCTCATACGCCTGTTTATAGGGGTTCGCCCCCTTGAAACTGGGCAGGAACGAGTGGTGAATGTTGATGATCCGCCCCGACATTTTCGCGCACATCTGATCCGACAAAATCTGCATGTACCGCGCCAGAACGATCAGCTCCGCCCCCGCATCCTCGACGACCTTCATGATCATCGCCTCCGCCTCAATCTTGTTTTCCTTCGTCACTTTGATGCAGTGGAACGGGATATCCTGATTCACCACAACCTTTTGATAATCCATGTGATTCGAGATCACAGCCACGATATCAACCGGCAGAGCGCCAATCTTCACGCGGTACAAAAGATCATTCAAACAATGCCCGAACCGCGACACCATGATCACGACTTTCATCTTTTTCGCCGCATCATGGAACGCAAAATCCATCCCGAATTGCGCCGCCACAGCCGCGAAATCGTCGCGCAATTCCGCCTCCGATACGCCCTGTTCGGACACCAGCCCGACCCGCATGAAAAACATATCGGTCGCGAGGTCGTCAAACTGCGAGCTGTCAATAATATTGCAACCTTTCGTCGCCAAGAATGACGAGATCGCAGCGACAATGCCGCGTTGGGAAGGACAGGTCACCGTCAGGCAGTATTTGGTCATTTCAACATCCTCATGACGCGCTGGAAAGCGCGGATTCCGAAAGGTTATGCGCATGGCAACATGCGGTGAGCGTGTTTGCGAGCAAGCAAGCGATGGTCATCGGCCCGACCCCGCCCGGCACCGGCGTAATCGCCCCCGCAACTTTGCTGACCGAGGCAAAATCAACATCCCCCACAAGCCGCGTCTTGCCATCGCCCGCGGGCACACGGTTGATGCCAACATCAATCACCGTCGCGCCAGGTTTGATCCAATCGCCTTTGACGAGCCCCGGCACACCGGCGGCAACGACGACAATATCGGCCATCCGCGCGAGCTCAGGGATGTTCGTCGAGGATTTATGCGCGACGATCACTGTGCAATCGGCATTCAAAAGCAACCGCGCCATGGGCTTGCCGACGATATTGGAATGGCCGATCACCAGCGCCGTTTTGCCGCGGAAATCGGGGTAAATCCGCCGCAGCATCATCATACAGCCGCGCGGGGTGCAGGGCACAATCGCATCCTGCCCCGTGCCGACCATGCCGACATTCGAGATGTGGAACCCGTCCACATCTTTCGAAGGATCGATCGCGTTGATCGCCAAGGTGGAGTTAAGATGCGGCGGCAACGGCAGCTGGATCAAGATGCCATGCACCTCGGGATCGGCGTTGAGGCGCCCGATCAAGGCGAGCAGTTCCGCCTCGGTCGTCTGCTCCGCGAGGCGAAATTCGAACGAATTCATCCCCGCCTCCACGGTTTGCTTGCCCTTTGATCGGACATAAACCTCCGACGCGGGATCAGTCCCCACCAGCACCACCGCCAAACCCGGCGTGATCGCGTGATCACGCTTCAACCGCTCGACCGCCAAAGCCATCTCCGCCCGCAACCCCGCCGCAAGCGCCTTGCCGTCAATCACATCAGCATCCCGCAAAGCCATGTTACACCTTCCCCGTCAATTCCGGCACGGCATCGAACAGATCCGCGACGAGGCCGTAATCGGCGACTTGGAAGATCGGGGCTTCCTCGTCTTTGTTGAGCGCGACGATGATTTTCGAATCTTTCATCCCCGCCAAATGCTGGATCGCGCCGGAAATCCCGACCGCGACGTAGAGGTCCGGCGCCACGACTTTGCCCGTCTGGCCGACCTGCCAATCGTTGGGCGCATAGCCCGAATCCACCGCCGCGCGCGAGGCGCCAACGGCCGCGCCGAGCTTGTCCGCGAGGCCGGAGATCAGCGCGAAATCGGCCTCCGATCCAACGCCGCGCCCGCCCGACACGACGATTTTCGCCGATGTCAGTTCAGGGCGATCCGAGGCCGCAACTTTATCCTCAACCCAAGTGCTCAAGCCGCTCACCGTCGCGCCGGAAATCGCCTCAACGGCGGCCGCGCCACCTGCCTCGACGCCGGTGAAGGCCGCGGTGCGAATGGTTAACACCTTAACCTTATCCGATGATTTCACCGTCTGGATCGCGTTGCCCGCGTAGATCGGCCGCTCGAACGTATCGGCGTCAATCACCGCCGTCACATCGCCCAAAATCATCACGTCAAGCAGCGCCGCAACCCGCGGCAGGATGTTCTTCGACGCCGCCGTCGCCGCCGCAACGATGTGGCCGTAATCGCCCGCAAGCCCCGCGATCAGCGCCGCCGTGGCCTCCGCCATGCCGTGATCGTAATCCGCCAACTCTGCGACCAAAACCTTGGAAACGCCGGACAATTTCGCAGCCTCCGCCGCCGCAGCGTCACATCCCGCGCCTGCGATCAGCACATGGACGTCGCCCAAACTTGCCACCGCCGCCAAGGTTTTCGCCGTTGCGTCCACCGACAATTCGCCGCCCTGAACATCCGCAAAAAGAAGAACAGCCATCACAGCACCCCCGCGTCTTTGAGTTTCGATACCAGCTCGTCCACCGAGCCAACCTTGATGCCCGCCGCGCGGCCCGCAGGCTCCACCGTGTTAACAACCGTTAAGCGCGGGGCGACATCCACGCCGTAATCGGCGGGCGTTTTCTCCTCCAGCGGCTTTTTCTTGGCCTTCATGATATTGGGCAGCGACGCGTAGCGCGGCTCGTTGAGGCGCAAATCGGCGGTGATAATTGCCGGCAATTTGACAGAAATCGTCTGCAACCCGCCATCAACTTCGCGCGTGACCTTGGCCGCGCCGTCCGCGATCACAACCTCGGATGCGAAGGTCGCTTGCGACCAACCGAGCAACGCCGACAGCATCTGGCCCGTCGCATTCATATCATTATCAATGGCTTGCTTGCCCGCGATCACGAGACCGGGCGCCTCCGCCTCGACCACTTTCGCAAGGATTTTCGCCACCGCGAGCGGCTCGATATCGGTGTGAACATCCTCCGCCGCGATCACCAAAATCGCGCGGTCCGCCCCCATCGCCAGCGCCGTGCGCAGCGTCTCCTGCGCCTGCTTCACGCCGATCGAGACGACGATCACCTCCTCCGCCGCGCCCGCCTCTTTCAAACGGATCGCCTCCTCAACGGCAATCTCGTCGAACGGGTTCATCGACATCTTAACATTCGCAAGATCAACCCCGCTCCCATCCGCTTTCACACGAACCTTCACGTTATAATCAATCACGCGTTTGACTGGGACTAGAACCTTCATTTGCATCACTCCGAATACGGTTGAATTTGCGGTCTGAGATTAGAGTTTCACACGGCCCGAAGCCGGATCGTAAAGTGGCTTTAGGGAGGCGGTCGCGGCGAAGCGCTGGCCCGCCACTTCAATCTCATAGCGCGACGCCAGAAGTTGCTGCACGGTTTCGCCAGCGCAGGGCACATAGCCCAGACCAACCGCGCCGCCCAACGTATGGCCATAGCTGCCCGAGGTCAGATAGCCGACGATTTCGCCATCCCGCAGCACCGGTTCGGCGTGATACAACAACGGCTCGGGATCGGTGAGCAGGAATTGCACCATCCGCTTTTTCAGCCCCGCATCGCGTTTGCGCGCGATGCCGTCACGGCCGATGAAATCGACATCGGTTTTCTTGATCGCAAAGCCTAGGCCCGCTTCCAAAATGTGATCTTCGCTGGAAATATCATGGCCGAAATGGCGGAAGCCCTTCTCGATCCGGCAGCTATCCATCATGTGCAAACCGCAGAGCTTAGCGTCAAATTCGCGGCCCGCTTCGCGCAGAACCTCGAACACATGCGCGGCCATATCGGCGGAAACGTAGATCTCCCAACCCAGCTCGCCGACATAGGTCACGCGGTGCGCGCGGGCGAGGCCCATGCCGATCTCGATCTCCTGACAGGTGCCGAACGGATTGACATCATTGGAGAAATCATTGGGCGAGACCTTTTGCAGCAGCTTGCGCGCATTGGGCCCCATCACGCAAATCACCGCCTCGGCGGCCGTCATATCGGTGATCACCACGTTGAAATCGCCCACCAGCCGCCGCAGCCGCGCCTGATCCGCAACCCGCGTCGCGGCGGGAGTCACGACGAGATATTCGGTCTCCGAGAGCCGCGTGATCGTGACATCGGCCTCAATTCCGCCCGACGTATTGAGCAACTGGCTGTAGACGATTTTGCCGACAGGCACCGACAGATCGCTGGCCGAAACATAGTTCAGGAAGGCCTCCGCATCGCGGCCTTCGACCTTCAGTTTCCCGAACGACGACATGTCGTAGATGCCGACATTTTCACGGATCGCACGATGCTCGCGGGCGGAATTTTCAAACCAGTTTTGCCGCTTCCACGAGTATTTATAATCGCGTTCCTGCCCCGCATCCGCGAACCAGTTGGCGCGCTCCCATCCCGCCAATTCGCCAAAGACCGCGCCCGAAGCCTTCAACGCCTCATGCAAAGGCGAGCGGCGGATTCCGCGCGCGGTGGCCTTTTGGCGGAACGGGAAATGATCGGCATACAGCAGGCCCAGCGTTTCTTTAGAGCGTTCAAACAAATAGGTTTTATTGCCTTGGAACGGCTGCATCCGCGCGATATCGACATTGCCCAAATCGAAGGGCGCCTCGCCGGTATCCATCCACGCGGCCAAGGCCATGCCCGCGCCGCCCGCAGATTGAATTCCGATCGAATTGAACCCCGCCGCGACCCAGACGTTATCCATATCCGGCGCGAGGCCCAGATGATACGCGTCATCGGGCGTGAAACTTTCTGGCCCGTTGAAGAAGGTGTGAATCCCCGTCTCGGCCAAAATCGGCATCCGGTTAACGGCCTGCTCCAAGATCGGCTCGAAGTGATCGAAATCCTCGGGGAGTTGGTCGAATTCGAAGTCCTCCGAGATGCCCTCCATCCCCCAAGGTTTCGCGACCGGCTCAAACGCGCCGAGCAGGATTTTCCCCGCATCTTCCTTATAATACGCGCATTCCTCGGGCACGCGCAGCACCGGCAACTGGCTCAAACCGGGGACTTGTTCGGTGACGATGTAGAAATGCTCGCAGGCATGCAGCGGCACGTTGACGCCCATCTCGCGGCCGACCTGATGGCCCCACATCCCCGCGCAATTGACAACGTGATCGCAGGCAATCTCGCCGGCGCCCTCTTCATTTTCCCATTTTACACCGGTGATTTTACGCCCCGATTTGGTGAAACCGGTGACTTTGGTGCGCTCAAAAATCTCCGCGCCGCGGTTTTTCGCGCCGCGCGCCATCGCCAGCGCAATATTCGCCGGATCGCCCTGCCCGTCCTTGGCCACGTAAACGGCGGCGGTGACGCCCTCGATATTCACATGCGGATAGCGTTTGAGGACCTCCTCGGGGCTGATTTCTTCGACCTCCACGCCAAATGCGCGGGCCATTGACGCTTGGCGCAGGATCTCTTCGCGCCGCTCAATCGACAGCGCCAGCGTGATCGATCCGTTGCGCCGGAAGCCCGTGGCCACGCCGGTTTCTTCCTCCAACTGGCCGTAGAGTTCCTGGCTGTATTTCGCCAAACGGGTCATGTTTTGCGTGGCGCGCAGCTGCGCGATCAGGCCCGCCGCGTGCCAAGTGGTGCCGGAGGTGAGCTGTTTGCGCTCCAATAAAACCACGTCTTTCCAACCGAGTTTGGTCAGGTGATAGGCCACCGAGCAGCCGATCACGCCGCCGCCGACGATGACAACACGGGCAGTTTTTGGGGGGAGTGTCATGTGATATCCTTTTCAGAAATCAGGCGCGCAGCCGCAGGTTTTCGGGATCCCACAGCGGGGCATCGCCCTGCACGGTGGCGTTGAGCAGCTTGCCGTAGACCTCGATTTGCAGCGCGGTTCCGGGCGTGGTGGCCTCCGAATTCAGCATCGCCATCGCGATCGCGGCCTCAACGCGGTAGCCATAGGCGGCGGAGGTGACCTCGCCCACGCGCTTCCCGTCTTTGAACACGGCCGCCATGTAAGGCGCGTCTTGCTCGCCCGTCTCAACCGTCAGCGTCATCAGGCGCTTGGTCGGCGTGGCGGTTTGCAGCGCGGATTTGCCGGGGAAATCTTGCGGTTTATCCAGCCGCACAAACCGCGCGAGGTTGGTTTCCAGCAGCGAATAATCGGTGGAGAGATCGCCCTTCCACGTCAAATAACCCTTCTCGATCCGCATCGAATTGAGCGCATACATCCCGAACGGCGTGGCCCCTGCCCCGCGGATCGCGTCATAAACTGGCACGGCATCCGGCGTGGCGGCGTGGATTTCCCAGCCCAATTCCCCCGCGAAGGACACCCGCGCCAAGATCACCGTTTTGCCCGCCAGCGTCGCGGTTTGATGGCTGAGCCAGCCCGCGGTCAAATCCGCATCGCAGATCGTGGCGAGAAGATCGCGTGATTTCGGCCCCGTGACCAACATCGCCGTCACGTCTTTGGTTTTATCACTCAGCGAGATGCCCAAAGGCAGATCTTTGCTCAGCACCTCAAAATCATGCCATTGCGCCAGCGCCGCCGTCATCAGCGTGAACTGATCCTCGCCTTGGCGCATGCAGGACATTTCGGTCAAAACATGGCCACGCGCATCGGGGAAATAGACAAGGTTCATCCGCCCGATCTTCGGCAAACCGCCCGCGATTTTGCCGCGCAGCCACTCCGCCGCCCCCGCGCCGGACACCTCAAAGCGCGAGAACCCGCACAGATCAATCACGCCAACCCCGTCGCGCACGGCGAGAACCTCTTCCCGCACGCGGTCCACCCAAGGGCCGTTGCGATCCCATGTCAGGGTCGCTTCCTCAGACGTATCATCCCCCGATTTTGCGAACCAATTGGCGCGCTCCCAGCCATTATACGCGCCCATCTGCCCGCCATCCGAAATCAGGCGATCATGGTTGGGCGAGAGCTTGCGGTTACGCTCCGCCGGCCATTCGTGATGCGGGAAATGCATCGCATATTCATGGCCGTAGGTTTCCAGCGCTTTGCCCAGATTATACTGCGGATCGGTGTAATCGGTATAACGGCGCGGATCGATCGCCCACATATCCCATTCGGTATAGCCGTGCATGATCCATTCGGACATGATCTTGCCCGCGCCGCCGCCCTGCGCGATGCCGAAGGTGAAGGAATGCGCCTCGAACGCATTGGGGACACCCGGCATCGGGCCGACCATCGGCAAACCATCGGGCGCATAGGGGATCGGCCCGTTGATATTGCGCGAAACCCCTTTGGACCCGAGCAGCGGCACCCGCTCCATCGCGTCCATGATATAGGGCTCCAACCGGTCGAGATCGTCGGGATAAAGCTGGAAGCTGAAATCCTCGGGCATCGCGTCATCGGGGGTGATCCACGCCGCCTGGCAATTGCGCTCATACGGCCCGAGATTGAGGCTGAACGTATCTTGGCGCAGGTAGTAGGACGTGTCCACATCGCGCACCATCGGCAATTTGCGGCCATGTTTGCGGGTCCATGCCTCGACCTCGGGGATCGCTTCGGTGAGGAAATATTGGTGGCTCATCACGGTCAAAGGCACTTTGCGCCCGCCGAAAGGCGCGAACCATTCGCCCACGCGCGCGGCATAATAGCCCGCCGCATTGACCACATAGTCGCAACGGATTTCGCCCTTTTCCGTCTCCACAACCCATTCGCCATTCTCACGGCGCACGCCGGTTGCGGGGGTGAACCGCGCGATGGTGGCCCCAAGCGCGCGCGCGCCTTTCGCCAAGGCCTGCGTCACCTGCGCCGGATCAATATCGCCGTCCAGCGGATCCCAAAGCCCGCCCGCCAGATCATGCGTCTCCATAAACGGGAAATGCGCCTGCAATTCTTCGGGCGTACACATATCCATCTGCAAACCCATATGCGCCGCCATCCCGCGCACACGTTCAAACTCCATCATCCGCTTATCGGTATGGGCCAAACGCACCGCGCCGGTGACGTGGTAATTGATCGGATAATCGACCTCTTTGCCCAGATCACGGTACAGCGCGAGGCCGTAGCGCTGCATATTCATCACGCCGTAATTGGTGGAGAAATTCGGGCAATTGCCCGCCGCATGCCACGTCGATCCGGCGGTCAGCTCGTTTTTCTCGAGCAAGACGCAATCCGTCCAGCCGGCCTTCGCCAAATGATACAAGGTCGAGACGCCGATGACGCCGCCGCCGATGATAACAACACGCGCTGTGGTAGGAAGAGACATGGTGGACCTCAATAAACGGGAGGGGAAATGACCCACAGCGCGATTGCCGGGGCAGGATAGGGGTTGGCCCAGCTGTAGGCTGATCCGCGCACGCGAAAACTGTCGCCCGCGGTCACGGTGAAACTTTGCCCGTCGATCACCAGATCAAGCGTGCCGGACATCAGATAAGCGACCTCGGTCGTCGGGCGGGAAATCGCGTGATCCAGCTTCGCGCCGGGCAGGAAGGTGGAATGGATCACCTCGAAATCATCGGTCAGATCGGGAGAGATCAGCGTCTCCACCAGCCCCCCTTCGCCGCCGCCGATTTCACGCCGCGCACCGGCGCGCACGACCACGCCGCGCTCCTCCTCCGGCCCTTCGGATTTGCCAAAGAAGATCGAGAGCGGCACGTCAAACAGCGTCGAGAGTTTGCGCAGATCATCCATCGTCGGGGTCGAGAGATCGCGTTCAATTTGCGACACCCAACCGACCGACCGCCCCATCCGCGCGGCCACATCGGCCAGCGTCATTTGCCGCGAAGTGCGCAGCGCGCGGATGTCTTGGCCGACGAGAGAAGTGGGGGCGGAGGTGGGCGTCATGGCAATCTCGCTCGCTTGCAGGTGTTGGATCATTTGCGCCCAGTCGTGAAATTATGGCAAGAATTTTCACGAGCATTCGTGAAAAATTAACCCACATTTTCACGAAGCTGGTGAAAAAGAAGGCGCAGTATTGTAAAAACAAGCGGCTCGATCACCCTTTTTGCGCATAAAAAAGGCGCGGCAGAGTCCAGACTGCCGCGCCCCAGTTGGGGAGGTCTTATTTGCGTCCCGCAACGATCCGATCGAGAATCAGCGCGCAGAACAAAATGGCCAACCCTGCCAAGATTCCCTGCCCCGCCGCCGCGTATTGCAGCGCCTCAAGCACGTCCTCGCCCCAGCCCTTCGCGCCGATCAACGAAGCCACGACGACCATCGCCAAAGAAAGCAAAATCGTCTGGTTGATCCCCGCCATGATCGTTTTGCGCGCCAGCGGCAAATCCACGCGCCAAAGCAAATACCGTGGGGTAGCACCAAAGGCGAGCGCGGCCTCGCGCACGGCGGACGGCACTTGTTGCAGGCCCAGAACGGTGAACCGGATCACTGGTGGGCTGCCAAAGATCATCGTCGCGACAACGCCAGCCGGTTTGCCCGATCCGATAAACGCAACAACCGGAATGAGATAGACGAAGGACGGCATGGATTGCATGAAGTCGAGCACTGGCCGCACAACGGCAAATGCCTTCGGTCGCCGCGCACAAAAGATGCCAAGCGGGATGCCGAGCGTGATCGAGATCATCGCCGCCGCCCCCAAAAGCGCGATGGTGGTCATCGCCTTTTCCCAAAAATCGAGCAATCCGAGATACGCCAAAGCTGCGCCTGTGAAGATCGCCACGCGGGCCCCGCCAGAGAGATAGGCGAGCATCACGAAAATCAACGCCACAACGGGCCAAGGCGTCCCCACCAAGGCCACCTCGATCCAATCGAGCAGCGTCCGCATCCCGACCGTCACCCCGTCAAAGAACCCGCGACCGGAGGTCTTGGTCCAGTCAAACACCGCTTGCACCGCATCGCCCGATTGAAGCCGCCAATCGCGATTGGTCGGGAAGGCGTTCAAGAGTGTGAATGCATCGGGCAACGCAAACCGTAGCGTCGACATGGCGATCACCGCCCCCGCGAGCACAACCGCGACGCCAAGCCGCCTCAACGACCAGCCATGCGCGAGACGCCGGTTAGATCGCCAGCGGGCGAACTGCCCCTCCAACGTCCAATTCGCCAAAGCGGCGGCGGCGAACCGCACAGCCACAAGCAGCAAAAGCCCGATCACGAGATGGACCGTGCCGCCTGCATCCGCCGCATCGGCCGCCACGCGCGCGCCGATGAGCGCTTGTTCCAGCGCCGTCACTCGCCGCCCCTTCCAGCGCGGCGAGTGACGGCGCTGCCGAGGCTTTCGCCGCCTCGATCTGCTGCATGCGAAGATCTAATGTTTGCGCGATTTGATCGGCCCGCAACCGCGCATCGCGCCCCAGATCGCCAAACAAGCCCATCCCGATCTGGATGAAGGCGAAGGTCTCGAACACAAGCACGGTGAGGAACCAAGACCAAAGGCCCCGCGCCCCGAACCAGACCGCACCCAAAAGCGCCGCCGCTGGGTTCAGCGTAAAACGGTAGCCCGGTGCTTGCATCATATAGGTGAAAACACGTTGATAATACGCCTGCGACTGGTCGGAAAATTCGGCGACCAGCCCATCCAGACGCGCGGCCGTTTCGGGTTGGATCTGATCGTTGGAAGCGGGTGTCATGATCGTTCGTCAGCTCCGGCTTGTTTGAATGGCGCGCAACAAAATCGCGCGATTGAGGGCACCGATTGTGACGCCGCTATCGACGACGCGCACGATCCCGTGCCCCTCCACGGTCAGCCCCATCAGATCGTTCAAATCCATCTGCGGATGCGCGATATTGGCGTCCTCTGGCACGGGGCCGTTGGTGGCCTCAAATTCGGCGGTCGGGGTCATCACGGAATGTGCGAAGATCAGATTGAGTTTCGAGATTCCGGCAACGAAATCGGCAACATAGTCATCGGCGGGGTTGAGGATAATCTCCTCCGGCGTGCCGATTTGAACGATGCGCCCGTCCTTCATAATCGCGATGCGGTGCCCGATGCGGATCGCCTCATCCAGATCATGGGTGATGAACATCGTCGTCTTGCCCAGCTTGCGCGAGAGGTCTTTAAACTGATCCTGCAATTGTTTGCGGATCAATGGATCCAGCGCGGAGAACGGCTCATCCATCAGCAAGATATCCGGGTCTGATGCGATCGCGCGGGCGAGGCCGACACGTTGCTGCATCCCGCCTGAAAGCTCATGCGCGAATTTGTCTTCCCAGCCTTTGAGGTCGACGAGATCAAGCACGCGGTCCGCTTCCTCCCAGCGCCGCGCCTTGCCAGTGCCGCGAATTTCCAACGGCATCGCCACGTTATCCCGCACAGTCCGGTGCGGCATGAGGCCGAAGTTTTGGAACACCATCGCCACACGACGGTTGCGCAGATCGCGCAGCGCGGGCGCATCCAATGTCATCACATCTTCGCCGTTGATGAAAATATGGCCGTCGGTCGGCTCCAGCAACCGGTTCACATGGCGCACCAGCGTGGATTTGCCCGACCCCGAGAGGCCCATTACGCAAAACAGCTCGCCGCGTTTGATCTGGAAGCTGGCATCCGCCACGCCGAGCACACAATTGAATCGCTTGAGCACTTCCGCCTTGGTAAGCCCTTCGGCATGAATGGCAGCCAAGGCTTTGTCGGCCTGATCGCCAAAAATCTTCCACACGCCGCGCGCGTCGATCGCGATGTCATCTGTCATGTTTATTCCTGACTTGAGGGCGGTCTGGCACGCGCGCCGCGCGCGCCAAAGAGATCACTTTAGGCCCAACCAGCCATCGACCGTATCGCCATTGGCCGCGAGCCAATCGGACACGGCACTATCCACGTCCTGCCCTTGGATCACAGTTTGATAAGTCAGCTGCGACAGATCATCCGCGCTCATCGCGATCTTACTCAAGAATGCCGCCGCGGCAGGGGCGCGGGTTTCCAGCGATTTCGAATAAGCGACGGTCACCGTCTTGATTTCATCGCCCGTTGTAATCTTCGATTTCGCAAACCAATCGGCATCTTGATCCGGCTGAATCATCGTATAGCCGGCAGGATCGTAAAGCGGCTCGTCCACAAAGGTCACATCATAGAGCGCATGTACGAAATGGGGTTTGTAGCAGTAGAACGCCACGGCCTCTTTCGCGTCGATTGCATCTTTCAGGCGCGCATAGAAAACGGCCTCATCCTCTGTTGTCGGCTCAAGAAAGGTCTCAATCCCGTAGTCGCGCACCTTAACTTTATGCACGTTGGTCGAGGCCCAACCAGACCCGCCGACCCAAATTTCGCCTTTGCCATCGCCATCGCTGTCAAACAGGGCCTGCGCGGCGGGGGTGCGAGATCGTAGATCGATTTGATGCCATGTTCCTCGGCCACATAAGTCGGGACGCAAAAACCGGCGCGGCCCTCATAGCTGCCCTCAGACAGGGCGACGGTGCCTTTTTGCGTGACATATTCATCGGTAAACGAGGCTTGGTTCGGCAACCACACATCGGGATGCACATCGATATCGCCGCGCGCGCCGTCCATCGCGGCGAAGATAACGGCGTTTGCGCCCGGTGCGTAGCCGGTTTCCCCGCCCAAGCGCGTCTCAATCACCTGCGCGATCACGCGGCTCATGATTTTTGCGCCGGGCCAGCTGGGCTCACCGACCATAACCTTGTCTTGCGCGAAGGCACTGGTGCCGATGGTGAGGGCGGCGAGTGTTGCGAGTGTTTTCAGATAGTCCATTGTTTTTATACCTTTCCTGTTGGATCTGTTGGGGTCAGGCGCGCGCCCGCTTGCGTTGCGGGTCTATGAAGGGGATATCGGTGACGGTCGCGCCCAGGCGCTTCATCCGTCCATCCAACTGGCCTATTTCCAGCCGGAGACCGTTTTCGCTATGCTCCACGCCCAAGCGGACGATTGCGATCGCGTGTTCTAACATGGGCGAGCGGGTGGCGGAGGTGACGATCCCCACTTGCCGTTCCCCGTCAAACACGGGGCTGCCGTGATGGGGCACATCCTTGCAATCCAGCAGCATGCCTTTGAGAACGCGCCGCGGAGTCTCGGAATTGCGGGCCAGCGCGGCTTTGCCGGTGAAATCGGCCTTGGTCAGATCGACGGCGAACCCCAATCCGGCCACGAACGCGTCAATCCCGGGCGCGAATTCGGCGCCGCCCGCGGCCAGCCCCGCCTCGATGCGGATGATCCCGAGCGCCTCATTGCCCATCGGCGTGATGTTGAACTCCTCGCCCGCCGCGATGATCGCATCCCAGATCGCGACGGCATCGGCGCGAGCACAGAAAATCTCGTATCCCAACTCGCCAGTGTAGCCCGAACGCGACAGCATAAACGGCGCGCCTTCGCGGTCATGCAGCCGCGCGACCGTCACGCCGAACCATTTCAAATCCTCCAGCGCCGGCACGGTTGGCTGTGTGAACACCAGCTTGCGCAGAAGATCGCGGGATTTCGGCCCTTGGATCGCGAGGTTCGGCATCGCGCTGCCCAAATGATGGACGCGCACTTGCAGGCCCATTTCCTTGGCCAAACTCTCCAACACGCGGCCGCTTTCCTCCGATCCGCAGCACCAGCGGAACAAATCCGGCCCGATCCGGAACAACGTCCCGTCATCGATCACCGTCCCCGCCGCATCGCACATCAACGTATACGATCCGCGCCAGACCGGCAGCTTCGCGACATTGCGCGTGGTCGCGCGTTGCAACAAGGTTTCCGCATCGGGGCCAACGATGTCATATTTACGCAGCCCGCTCATATCTTGCACGGTCACGTCATTCCGGCAGGCCCAGTATTCGCCAATCGTCCCCGTCGCAGGGAAATTGACTGGCGCCCACGACGCACGTGCGGGGGCGAAGTTCTTCGTCAAAGGCTCCAACCGCTCGTTGAAAGCGGACAACTCTTGGGGGGACATAGGCGCATCCTCTTTCTCGCGATATGCAATAGCGCGACGCAGCGGGGTATTGGGGCGATAAATCCGGACATGAATATCTGTCGGGTTCCAGCCGTTGATCGGGTCGATGTCATCGGGACAGGCCGTCGACGTGCACACAAGATCCTCAAGCGCGCGCATGGCGACATAATCCCCCGCACGCGAATGGGATTCCTCCGTCATGATGTGGTGGGTGTTCAAATCTATCCACGTATTCCAGAAGAAATTGATCGCGGGCCACGCGGCTCTGCGCGCGATGCCATATGGCGCAAACGCTTCGGACATATTGTCCGAACAATTGACATGGCCGGGGAACCCGCGCTCGGAATATCCGCGCGCGGTGCAGGCCAACCCGAATGTATCATGCCGCCCGCACGTATCTTGAATAACCGCAAGCATCGGCCGCATGTCACGATCAAAGAACTTGTCCAACAAACCGGGCCCCGGATAGGCCCGCCGCACCATCGAGCGTGTCGCGGTGCCGTCGATCATCAGCTCTTCGCCGCGATCCAGACCATCAAGACGGAACGCCGTGAAGTCAGAGCATTGCTGACCTTCCACATCGATAATCTGAAGACTCTCGCCCTTCTTCAGCTCGTAGGCGAGGGCGGTTCCGCGCGGCACGGTGAATTCATCGCGCGTGTCACCCAAGAGAGGCGGCAGCAATGGCCCAGATCTGTCGGCGGGTTGAAACACGACAGAGATGCCCGCGCCAAAGGTGCCATTGATCAAAGCCTCGACAGGCGCAGGGCGGAAAATCCAGACGGTGACGGCGCGTGTTGCGCGCAGCATCAAGGGTTCCTGCAGCGGCCGCAGACGGCAGGCCTCAATCCCAGTGATCGCGCCGCCGCGCGCGTTGATCCAACCGTTGAGCGCATCGACGTCGCATTCGGAGACGGCAAGCGGGCCGTCCCCCTTCAACCCAAGCGCCGAGAGCGCGCAGGCGCCTTGAGCGTCAAAGGCGATGATTTGGCCGAGGTCATCTCATCCGCGATTTCAATTGAGACGAGGTCGCCCTCATTCAACGCGAGCTGGCGCCCCTCGCGCGGTGCGAGCCGAAACGGCATCGGCGCACGCTGTTTGAGAAAACCCGGAAAAGATCGCGCATCGGATCGGAACCCGATATTGTCGAACTCATGCAAGACGGAAAAACTATGCATCGGACCGCTTTGATTCCTTCTGTGTAACTAGTTACAACTGATATGTAACCAGTTACATCCGTCAAGCCTCTGGATAAGAATCCGGAAGAATGTCATTTGAGAGACGGCAGTGTGCCGTACGGCAAGGCAATAGCGATGAAAAATGTATCACCGCGCAAGCGCGCGAACCTTCGAGATGTAGCGGCGGCGGCAAACGTCTCGGTCGCGACGGTCTCACGGGTGATGAACGCCCCTCAAACTGTCGCTGAGGCGACGCGAAAGCGAGTTGAGGACGCGATGGCCGATTTGCGTTGGGTGCCAAGCGCTGCGGCGCGGGCGATCAATTCGGGGCGGACACGGTTTGTGGGCGCGCTTGTCCCCACATTGGAGCACGACATCTTCGCGCGCGTCCTTGCGAGCTTGGAAAGCCAGCTCGCGCTGCACCGCCTTTCCCTGATCGTCGCCACGACCCAAGGTGACCCTGATATCGAGACGCAAAAGGCCAAAGCCTTGATCGATATTGGCGCGGAGGGGTTGATCATCTCGGGCACCACTCACGCGCCCGAATTTCATGCGCTGATCGAACATAGCCAAATTCCGACGGTCGCGACCTCTGTCTTTGATCCGGATTACAGCCTGCCCACGATCGGGTATGACAATGCGGGCGCGGCTCAGGCCGCGCTGGCCCATTTAACGGATCTGGGGCACTGCGACATTGCGGTGATCCACGGGCCGAGCGCATCGAATGATCGGACTGCGGAACGTGTGGAAGCGCTGCGCGCGACGGCGATTGAGGGGACTATGACGTTTTTCGAGACGCCGCTGACGATTGCGGGGGGCGGTCTTGCCGCACGCGCAGCTCTGCAATCGGGGCGGGAGCACACCGCGTTTCTATGTCTGTCGGATGTGCTTGCGACGGGCGCACTCTACGAGATGCACCGCGCAGGTCTTCAGATCCCCCGCGATAAATCAATTATCGGCACCGATGACCTCCCCGGTTCGGCGCATCTCTATCCGGCGCTGACGACCGTGCACCTACCCGTCGCGCGTATGGGGCTTGCGGCGGCGGATGCGATTGCGGGTTGGCTTGAGACGCAGATTGTTCCCGAAGTTGTCATGCTCGACTTCGATCTCAGGGTACGCGAGTCAACCGCCCCTCCCCGTTCGGGATGAATATTAGCCCTGCGGATGGCTTAGCGCGTCGGTCATGCGCGTCAGGAACTTGATGCATTCGTGCAGTTGCGCCGTCTCGACATATTCGTTCGGCTTGTGGGCCTGCCCGATCGATCCCGGCCCAATAATGACCGACGGGATCTTGCCGATGGTTTCAAATACGCCGCCTTCCGATCCGTAGGAAACCTTTCCGCCCCAATCGGGCATCACCCCCGCATAGCGCGCAAATCCGGCAGTGGCACGCGCATCACCCATCGCCGGATAGGCGAAGATCTGATCCCACGTAAACCCCGCATCTTGAGCAATCTCCGCCATCGCCGCGCCTAGGCGCCGATCAATTTTCGCGGTCAGGGAGCGTATATCCCCTTGCGCATCCATCCCGCTAAGGGAGCGCAACTCAAATGTGAACTGACACTCCCCCGGGGTGACATTGGTGGCAACGCCGCCCTGCGCCAAGAGCGTCAGCATTGTGGCGTGCGGAACTGTAAATTCCGGATCAAACGGCCCATGCTCGCGGTATGCCAACGCGTGATCTGCGATCATTCCGATTGCACGCGCGGCGTATTCGATGGCGTTGACATGATCCGGCGCGAAGGAGGAATGGCCCGTCGTGCCGCGCGCATGGCCCCGCATAGCGATTTTGCCCTTTTGACCGGTGACGAGCTTCATCAACGAAGGCTCACCAATGATCGCGAGCTCCGGTGGCACCTCAAGTGCCGCGAGGTAGCGCGCAATATCAGGTGCGCCAAGACATCCGATTTCTTCATCATATGAAAAACACATGTATAGTGGTCGGCGCAGCTTTGACGCATCGAGCGTATCGGCCACCGCCAGAACGCAAGCGAGGAAGCCTTTCATGTCGCACGCGCCGCGGCCATAGAGCCGCTCATTGCGTGTGTCCATCACAAAGGGATCGGTGAGCCATCCCGCCTCATTCGCCGGCACCACATCCGTATGACCTGAAAAAACGATCCCGCAGGCGTCCGCAGGGCCGAACCGCGCGATGAGATTCAGCTTCTCGCCAGTTCTGTCGGGCAAAAGCACGATATCCGCGCCAAGCCCCTGCAGATGATCCTGAAGATACTCGATAATCGCGCGGTTCGAACGGTGAGAGACCGTGTTATACGCGATCAAGGCGTTCAAATAGGTCGTCGCGCGCCCTAAAGCGGTATCTTGCTTGGAGAAAGAAGGGGAAGTCATCGTCGTCGGGCCTTTCAGGCGGCGTGGCGGTCGGGTGGCCTATCATCCCTTGGGAGGCATGGCCGTTGCAAGAACTTCTGCCAGCACGGACACCGCGAGCGTCGTCGCATCGCGCGCGGAAGGGATCAAACCAATTGGCCCATGGATGCGGGCAATCGCAGCCTGCGAAACTCCCAAATTCGATAAGGCAAGCGCGCGGGCGTCGCGGGCACGCTGGCTTCCTTGCGCGCCGATATAGAACGCGCGTGTCCCCAATGCGCCTTTCAGGACGGGTGGCTCCCAATCGTGGTCATGAAAAAACAACGTGATCGCAGTGCGCTCGTCCACCGCCAAAGTGTGTGGGAACGCGGCATGTGTGAGATGCTGAACAGAGCATCCCATTGCCGCTACGGCATCCAGCGTTTCAAGATCGGGCGACAGCAGCAGATTGGGAAAGCCGACGGAGGCCACGAGCTTGGCGAAACTGGTCGCCTCAGGCCCCTTCCCGAAGATCACGAACCTGATTTCCGGCTCAAACAAGACGGAAAATTGCGCGCCATCCACGCCTAAAGATGCGCGCGCGGCCGGATCGGCAGCTCCCACCTCCATCGCGCCGCTCTGTAAGTCTATGCGCAAAACGCAAGCCTCGCGGCGCCCGCGCCTGCGATGGACCTCCTGCAAAGCCGCGCGATCAGGCGACCGCACCAAGAGAACTTCCATCCCCCCGCCGCAGGGCAATTGGATGTCGAAATAGGGTGAACCTTCGCCGTAGCGGATCACTTCCGGCGCACCTGTCAAAATTCGCTGCGCATGCGCGGCCAGATCACCCTCCACGCAGCCCGACGACAAGCTGCCGATGCGCGACCCATCAGGAAAGAGCGCCATCGCTGCGCCCACGGGCCGGTAAGAGGGGCCCTTCACCGCGATGATGAAGGCAAGTGTGACATCCCCTGTTGTCTCCAACACCGCCGCAATCGCATCTTGCGGCGGTGTGCTCAACGGTCGGGCGTGGGGGATTTCGACCTCGACGGGGTGCGTCACGTGTCGTCTCCTTTTGGGGCATTTATCATCGGGCAGGACGTAGGGAGGCCTTCATAGGCCGCTACCCGCGAAGAAACTAGGGCGAACCCTCGCAAAACAAGCGCACCGAGGTTGGTTTAATCGGTTGGGACAGGGGGATCGCAAAAGCGCTACGAGCTCTCGATAAAAAACTTTCGCCATACGGAAGAAATATCGGAACTTTTGGGGGGCACGGGCGTTTATCTCCCTAGGGGTTGGCTTCAAGCCTTCACCTGAAATCAAAAAACCCAAGGAATTCAGCTTTATGCTCAAAAGGCTTTCCCTAGGCATTGTGTCAGTTGCGATCGTTGGTGCGGTCGGTTTCGGCGTTTATGCTTACAAACCCGCCCTCGATCCGATCTCGCCGGACTCCCTTGAAGCCTTTGATCCCGCCATCGTCGACCAAGGTCGTGTCCTTGCATCCGCAGGGTACTGTGCGACATGCCACACCGCCGAGGGCGGTGCGCCTTACGCTGGCAATTATGCGATGGCGACCGGCTTCGGGACGATCTACTCGACCAACCTCACCCCAGATGTTGAAACAGGTATTGGCGCCTACTCGCGCGATGCTTTCCGCCGCGCGATGCACGAGGGCGTCGATCGGGAGGGAAACCACCTGTTCCCTGCCTTCCCGTATGACCACTTCACCAAGATGAGCGACGCCGATGTCGATGCGATTTACGCGTTCATCATGACCGAAATCGCCCCTGTCGCGACGGAGCAAAAACCAAACGAACTGCCCTTCCCGCTGGATCAGCGTTTCTTGCAAGCGGGCTGGAAGCTTCTCTTTGCCGACCTTGGCCGATACGAGCCCGACGCCGATCATTCCGATGCGTGGAACCGTGGCGCCTATCTCGCTGAAGGCGTGACCCATTGCGGCGCATGCCACACCCCGCGCAACGCTCTCGGGGCCGAGGACGCCTCGCAACACTATGCTGGTGCGGAAATCGACCGCTGGATCGCGCCCGCTTTGACATCGCAAAACCCTTCGGCCGTCGCGTGGACAGCCCCCGAGTTTAAAGCCTATCTGATCGACGGCGTGACACAATATCACGGCGTCGCGGCAGGTCCGATGGGGCCAGTTGTGCATGAGGGTGTGCGAGAGCTCGCGGAGGATGATCTCGACGCCCTTGCTGTATATCTGGCGGATAAGGTTGGCGCGACAGAGGATGATCCGGCCTCAAGCGAAGCCGTCCTCGCCAGTCTGCAGGCGAACCGGCCTGATCCGCGCTATCGCAGGGATCTGGGCGAGCGTCTTTACGCGACCGCCTGTGCCTCATGCCATTACAACGTCGACCAAATCGCACAGGGGCGTCCCGATTTAGGGATCAATTCGTCAACCAATCTCGACACTCCGAACAACCTGATCCACGTCATCCTTGACGGGGTCAACGGCCCCGAGGGCATCGCCGGCGTCGTTATGCCGGGGTTCCGCGAGGCGCTGAGTGATGCGGAAATCACGGCAATTGCTGCCTATCTGCGTGACCAACGCGCAGGCAAACCGGAATGGCCTGATCTTGCCGGCACCGTCGCGGATATCCGCGTGAACGGACCCGCCGCGCATTGATTGCCAGGATACGACACAAGGGAAAACACCATGATAGAGTTTGAGATCAACGGACGTAAAGTGAGCGTCGACGCAGATCCGCAAACGCCTTTGCTCTGGGCAATTCGCGATGAAATCGGCCTAACAGGCACGAAGTTCGGCTGTGGCATCGGGATGTGCGGTGCGTGCACGGTGCATGTCGGCGGTCGGGCGACGCGCTCGTGTATCACGACGCTGGAAGATGTGGCGGGAACCAAAATCACCACGATTGAGGGGCTCGATGCGCAAGCGAACCATCCCGTCCAAGAGGCATGGCGCAATCTGCGTGTGCCGCAATGCGGATACTGCCAATCGGGACAAATCATGCAGGCGGCTGCGCTGTTGCAAGATATTCCGAACCCATCGGACGAGGATATCGACGCTGTTATGACGGGCAATCTGTGCCGCTGTATGACCTATCCGCGCATTCGCCAAGCCGTGCGCGATGCCGCAACCGCCATGTCGGAGGGCACTAACAATGGCTAACAAATTGATTTCGCGCCTCACAAACGGCACGAAGCCCGCCGCGATGACACGCCGTGGCTTCCTCGTCTCGATGACAGCAACGGGCGTTGCCTTCGGTTTCCCGCGCGCGGGGATGGCCGCGATGGACCCCGCCGCGCCGGATGGCACACCCGTTGAGGCGGCCGGGTCGCCGTTCGAGCCGACAATGTGGTACTGGATCGACCGGGATGGGATCGTCAACGTCAATATCATCCGCGCTGAAATGGGCCAGCACGTCGGAACCGCGATCGCCCGTATTCTCGCGGACGAGCTTGAAGTGGCTTGGGAAAATGTGCGCATCACCCATGTTGATACCGCCGAGAAATGGGGCCTGATGGTCACTGGCGGGAGTTGGTCGGTCTGGCAAAGCTGGCCGGTTTACCGTCAAGCGGGTGCGGCTGGCCGCACGGCGCTGATCGCGGCCGCAGCCCAGAAGTGGGGCGTTGACGCCGGCATTTGTCAGGCGCGCGATGGCAGCGTGACCGATGGCACCAACACGATCAGCTATGCGGACCTCGTCGCGGAAGGGATCAACACGACCTTCACGGAGGAGGAGTTAAACGCTCTGCCCCTCAAGCCTCATGCGGAATTACGCCTCGTCGGGAAAGACGTCACAGCCCTCGACATTGACAACAAAACCAGCGGCAAGACGATTTACGGTCTCGATGCGAAAGTAGACGGCATGGTTTACGGCGTGCCGATGCTGCCGCCGACGCGTCTTGGATCATCGGTGACATCCGTCGACGACAGCGGCGCTGTGGACGTGAAGGGCTACTTGCAAACCATCACGCTGGACGATCCCTCCGGCACCGTTCCGGGGTGGGTTGTTGTCTTGGGCGAAAGCTTGATGGCCGCGAAATGGGCGTCCGAGGCGATCAAGGTCGAATGGTCGGCAGGCGAGACGGCCAGCGTCTCCGAGGAAGATATCAACGCGCGTTCCGTCGAACTTATCGCAGACGGGGTGACGGGGTCGATCCTACCGACACAAACCCCCGATACGACAGCCGCCTTCGATGGGGCAGCGGATGTTTTGGAGGCAGATTACACGACCCAAACCGTTCTGCACTTCCAGTTGGAGCCCCTCAACGCGACCGTTTTCCAAAACGAAGATGGCATTTGGGAAATTCACACCGGCAACCAATGGCAATCCCTCATTTTGCCAACGCTCGCAGCCGCACTCGAGGCGCCTGCCGATAAGATCGTGATGCGCACCTACATGCTTGGAGGCGGGTTCGGCCGCCGCCTGAATGGCGATTATGCCGTGCCCGCGGCACTCGCGTCAAAGGCGATAGGTGGCAAGCCGGTGAAGCTTGTCTTCTTCCGCGAGGATGATGTACAATTTGACTCGGTGCGCTCACCGAGCGTTCAAAAGCTGCGAATGGCCTTTGATGCAGATAACGCCGTTGTCGGCATGGAACACCACGCCGCCGCCGGTTGGCCGACGCAGGTGATGGTGCCGTCGTTTATGCCGAAAGGGGTCAACGACGAGCCCTATGATCCGTTTGCGATCGATGGCGCAGATCACTGGTATTCGGTTGGGGCGCATAAGGTGCGGGCGATTTCGAATGATCTCGCCAACAAGACCTTCCGTCCCGGCTGGTTGCGATCGGTAGGCCCCGGCTGGACGAACTTCGCCGTTGAGAGCTTTATGGACGAGGCCGCGCATAAGCTTGGCGTTGATCCGCTCGCGTTCCGCCTCGATCATCTGAAAGCGGAGGGCTACAACGCCGGCTCTGCGCCAAACGCAACCGGCGGTGCATCGCGTCAGGCGACTGTGTTGAAGCGCGTGGTCGAGATGTCGGGCTACGGCTCTGCCGACCTCCCTGCCGATACCGCGATCGGGATTGCGACCACCTTCGGCCAGTCGCGCTCCATGCCGACATGGACGGCGGGGGCGGTACAGGTCCATGTTGACCGCGCAACCGGAGAGATCGATGTTCAGAGGATTTGGCTCGCATTTGATTGCGGCACGGTTGTGGACCCTGACGGCGCCCTAGCCCAATGCGAAGGCGCGGCGCTTTGGGGCCTCTCAATGGCGCTATTTGAGGGCACCAAGATCGAGAACGGAAACGTGGTCGATCTGAACCTCGGGAGTTACACACCGCTGCGAATGATCGACACTCCTGAAATGGAGATTGCGTTTGTGGAAAGCACCGAGGTGCCAGTTGGCCTTGGCGAACCCGGCACGACTGTGATCGCGCCCGCGATCGCAAACGCGATTTTCAATGCGGTCGGTGTGCGGATGCGTCATTTGCCGATCCGGCCTGAGGATGTCGCGGCGGCGCTGAAGGCCTGATGCATTTTTCTTAAGTCTTCTGGCGTGCGCCCGTTGGTTCGGGCGCACGCTTTCATATACGCCCCCCTTCCCCGATCGTACGCTTCCCGATTGACTTGCGCCGCCTCGGCCCCCTAAATGTCTCGGGCATTTCATTTCTCGACGTTTAATGTGTGTTTGTTGCCAGCCCATTGCAGGTGTCGCCCCTTCGCGCGCCAAAAGGAACAAACGACGATGACCACGCAGAACGCCGCAGCGCTTATACCCGTATCTCGCCCCACGATTGGCATGGCGATGATGGTTGCTGCAATGCTTTTGCTGCCGGTCGGGGACACGCTCGTTAAGCTGCTCACACAGGTACTCGCCCCCGCGCAACTCGCCGCAATGCGATGCTTCGTGCAGGCCTGCGCCCTCGCAATTATGTTCTTTGTCTTTCGCAAAAAGCAGCGAGGTAAGATTTTTACGCATTGGTCTGTGCTCTCGGGGTGTCTCGCGGCGGTCATCTCGATCAGTCTGATTACTGCGTTCCAAGCGATGCCCATCGCCACGGCGATCGCGATTTTCTTCGTCGAACCCCTTATCCTGACGTTGCTGGCAGGCGTCTTTCTTCGGGAAAAGCCGGGCCCCAGACGATACGTTGCAATCGGCGTTGGGATGCTCGGCGTCTTGCTGATTTTGCGGCCCAATTTTGCGGAATTTGGCCTCGTGGTGATTTACCCCCTGATCGGGGCGACCGCTTACGCACTCAATATGATCGTGTCGAAACAGGCGACGCAGCGAAGTTCCGCTTTGACGTTTCAGGTCGGCGCATCCTCTTGCGCGGCCGTCGCCGCCATTGTTTGGATGTTCGCGCAACAGGAGCAAGGCGACGCGCTGGTTGCCCTCACATCAATCCCGCCTTGGGTCCTAGGCAGCGTCATCGTGTCGGGTATTCTGGCGGCCGTGACCTTCCTGCTGATCGCCAGCGCGTTCAGCTTCGCCCAAGCGAGCCTTCTCGCGCCATTTCAATACCTTGAAATTCTCGGAGCAACGGCGTTGGGCTTTTGGATATTTGGTGACGTGCCAGATACGCTGACGATTATCGGGGCGCTCATTTTGCTCGGCTCCGGACTTTACCTCTTGCACCGCGAACGCAAGGCGGAGATCCCTTCGCAACAAATTCGCGCGCGCAATGACCGTTAGCTATGCGTATCGATCCTTAAATGCCCTAAGTTAAGTGAGGATAAAAATGTCTCGCCTGCTCAAATCCGTTGCACTTGTGGCCCTCCTATCCGCAGCGCCCGCCTCCGCTAAAGATGCGGATTACATCGACAACCGCTCCAGCGCGGAGGATGTGGTCATCTCTTATTACAATGCAATTTCTCATGGCCAATTCGCGCGCGCATTCTCGTACGGTTTGCGCGCGGCGCCCCTTGAAACGCAGGTCGAACTGGATGCCGCGTTCGAGGCGTTCGGCGATGGCTACACAGATGTCGAGCAAATTCGCGTTCGGCTTGGCACGCCACTTTCTGATGCCGGCGCAGGCGGGGAAATGGCCGCCATTCCCGTTATCCTTCAAACGCGCGACAGTGCTGGTGGCAAGACAGTTGAGGCGGCGTGCCACTACCTGACGCAACTTTCCCCGAGCGCTCAGGATGCGGTGCCATTCGAACCGATCCGGATTGAGCGCACCAGCCGCCAAGTGATCAACGGCGAGTTCGCGACGGTCGACATGCCAGACTGCAGTTTTTGATCGGGCATCATTCACGCATTCACTCGACGTCAAGCGTTTGGCCCGTTGCTTTCAACCGCTTGGCCATTTCGCTGAGCAAATCATAGGCGCGTCCCGCGTCGGGGTGCCAGTTGCTCACCTGTTGCGACTGGCGGGCAACAACGTCGCCATCCCCGCGCGCGGCCGGCCCAGTCAGCGCGGCTTGGGGTCCCAAGGCGGCTAGATTGGTGACCGTGCTCGCAAGAAGCGACGCTTGCATATCTTTCGCGATCGCGTCCTCGACACCAGCCTGCGCCCAAGCCTCGCGCGCAACGGCTTGCAGCACAGTGGTGAAGTTGCTCGTGAAAACCGCTGCCGCGTGGTAGAGCCCTTTCGAGGCGGTCTCAACATGGAAACAGCGCGCGCCGAGCGGGGTGAAAACCCTCTGAACGAGCGCCGCCGCCGGCTCATCCCCCTCAACTCCGCATAGGCTCCCCTTGAAGGCCTCGAGTGCCCGCGCGGGTTCCGCGAAGGACAGCACAGGGTGCAAGCTCGCGCAGCTCCAGCCTTGCGCGCTCAAAGGCGCCAACTCGCTCGACGCGAGAAAGCCACTGAAATGCACAGCCGCCGCCGCGGGATGACCCGCCTGCGCGAGCGCATGGGCGGCGGAGGCGATTTGCCCATCGGACACTGAAAGAAGCCATAAATCTGCCGGGCGCATCCGTTTAATTGTTGCGCAGACCCTGCCCGATTGGATGAACGAAGCCGCATTTTGGGCCGTCTCTTGCGACCTGTTGTGGATGTCTTGAATGGTTCCGACGCCCTCGCGCACGATCAAGCGACCGATCGTGCGCCCCACGGCCCCCGCACCGATAATATTGATGGTCAGCATGGCGTCTCTCCAAGGGTTGAATAGCATCGGGCGAATGCACTTGCGCCTATTAAAACGGGGCGCCTTCCGATGGAGGCGCCCCGTCTCGATGGGCCTAAGTTGCCCAGTTTGCCTTACCTACTGCGCGGGTGCGGTGTCGAACGACGGCAAGCCAGGAAGCCCCATGCCGCCCCCGTCCAGCGTCGGCAGGCCCCCGAGCGCAGGCAAACCGGGCATCCCTTGCTCGAACGTCGTCGCCACAGGAGGCGGCGTATTCTTGTAATGCGTGACCAAGCTTGGGAACGCGATCACGATCGCCAAAATCAACGCTTGCAAGCCGATATAGGGCAGTGCCCCTTTGTAGATCTCGATCGTTTTCACCGCTTTCATACGGCGCGAGGTCACAGGATCTGTCCAATCTTTGTCCGGCGCGACGGATCGCAAGAAGAACAAGGAGAACCCGAACGGCGGTGTCAGGAACGATGTTTGCAGGTTGATCCCCAAAATGACCCCGAACCAAATCAAGTCGATCCCCAACGCCTCGGCCACAGGGACCAAGAGCGGCACGATGATGAAGGCGATCTCGAAGAAATCAAGGAAGCACCCGAGGATGAATACGATAATCGTCACGACGATCAAGAAGCCGGTCTGGCCGCCCGGAAGCTGCAAGAGCAGTTCCTCGATCCACACATTGCCGTTGATGCCGTAGAAGGTCAGGCCGAAAACACGCGCGCCGATCAAGATGAACATGACGAATGCGGCAAGGCGCGCGGTTGAATCCAGCGCTGATTTCATCGTGCCAAAGTCGAGCTTGCCGCGGATGTAGGCGAGGATCAAAGCGCCCGTCGCCCCCATTGCGCCACCCTCTGTCGGGGTCGCGATCCCGAGGAAGATCGTACCCAATACGAGGAAGATCAGCGCAAGCGGCGGGATTAGAACAATAACCACCTCCTCCGCCAATTGCGACACGAGCCCGAGTGACAATTTGCGGTTCAAAGTCGTGACGGAGAGGGCAAAGACCGCGGCCAAGGTGATGGCCAGAACCAGACGGTATTCGTCACTCACGCCGCTGAAGATCCAGCGATGCGCGACAATCGCCAGACCGACCGCAAGCGCGATAATTACCAGCAGCGACTTCACGCCGCCGTCAAACTTGCGAGCTTCAGGCGGCAAGGCCGGAACCGACTTGGGCCGGAAGATGGCCAACCAAACGATGAAACCGCAATATAGCAAGATCGTCAGCATCGCAGGGACGAACGCGCCAACATACATATCGCCAACAGGACGGCCCAATTGATCGGCCATCACGATCAACACCAACGACGGCGGAACAATCTGCGCCAACGTCCCAGAGGCCGCCACGGTGCCCGCCGCAATGGACGGTTTATAACCGTAGCGCAACATGATCGGCAAAGAGATAAGCCCCATCGCCATAACGGAGGCCGCGACAATCCCGGTTGTTGCCGCGAGAAGTGAGCCCACGAGCACCACTGCAAGCGCCAGACCGCCGCGGACAGGTCCGAACAACTGGCCGATTGTGTCGAGGAGATCCTCCGCCATGCCAGATCGTTCCAATATCAAACCCATGAAAGTGAAGAATGGAATCGCAAGCAAGGTCTCGTTCGACATGATGCCGAACACGCGACTTGGGTGGGATTGCAGCAATGGCCAGAAGAGGTTGATCTCTTCGGAATAGGGCGAGAGCTCGACGCCGATCACGAAGAAGAACAAGCCGCCTGCGGCAAGGGTGAATGCAACCGGATACCCCAGAAGCAACATCCCCATCACAGTGCAGAACATGATCGGGGCGAGGTTGTGTGCGAGAAGATCAATCATGTCAGATCAAGCCCCGCTGACTCTTGGGTATCAACCATTGCGCCCTTCAAAACGGCCCAACGCTTGATAATTTCAGATATGGATTGCGCGAGCAGCAGCGCAAATCCGAGCAAAATGAGAAGCTTAGCCGGCCACAAAATCAAGCCTCCGTAATTCGCGGAGACTTCCCCCGATTTCGCCGCCGTCATGAAATACGGCCAAGACAGCCATGTCATCAACAGGCAGAACGGCAGCAGGAAGGTGACATGACAGACCAGATCGATAATGTCGCGCGTACGCTTGCTGAAATAGGTCGTCAAAACGTCGATCCGCACATGCGCATTGCGACGAAGCGCATCCGCAGCTGTTAACATGAACACCGCCCCAAAGAAGTACCACTGCAATTCTAACCAGCTATTGGAGGCCAGGTTGAATGCTTTGCGCATGATTGCGTTGCCCGTGCTCACAAGAACGGCGGCAAGCAAGAGCCACGAGACATGCCTGCCGCAAAAGGCCGTCAGCGCGTCGATACGGCGCGCGAGCCCCAAGAATGATGACATTATTTCTCCCTCCCTTTTTGCTAAACTTACCATCTGGTGTCACAGTCGCAATCATTACAGGCCAAGTTATTGCGTTTTATGCCAATCAGCCGCACTTCCGTCCCCTTCATCGGGGGTTTTACAGCGTATGCGCGACATGAACCACGCGATTGGCCGGCACGCGCCCCGGCGACTTTACCTCACGCCGTCATCTGTTAAGGAAGCCCCCTCTGTGCGGCACACCGCGACAAAATAAGGATTAGGAATGGAATTGGGTGTTTGGATCAGCCTCACCGCGTATTTCGCGCTGATGCTCGGGATTGGCGTTTACGCGTACCGTAAGTCGAGTTCGGATTCAGAAGATTACCTGTTGGGCGGGCGCAATTTGCACCCTGCCGTAGCAGCGCTCTCTGCGGGGGCCTCGGATATGAGCGGCTGGTTGCTGCTCGGCCTGCCCGGCGCGCTCTATGCGTCCGGTCTTGTTGAGGCTTGGATCGGCATCGGCCTGTTTGTTGGCGCGTTGATCAACTGGATCGTCGTCGCTCCGCGCCTGCGCGAGCAAACCGAACGTTACGACAATGCGCTCACAATTCCGGCCTTTCTTGCAAACCGGTTCCCATCGAAGGCTACAGCGCTGCGTCTTGTATCAGCGATCATTATCGTTGTGTTTTTCTCGGTCTACACCGCATCCGGCCTTGTTGCTGGCGGCAAGCTTTTCATCAGCGTGTTCGACGGCGGATATATGACGGGCGTATGGCTGACGTTGGGCGTCGTGCTGGCCTATACCGTCATCGGCGGGTTCCTGGCGGTCAGCCTCACGGATTTTGTGCAAGGCTGCATCATGATGCTCGCTTTGGTCATCATGCCCTTGGTGGTCTTGTATTCGGGCAAGGGGAACGGCTTTGCACAAGCGGGCGAAACTCTGTCGCGTGTTGATCCCAACTTCCTTTCGCTCACCCATGGCCTGACGGCGATCGGCTTCCTTTCGGCCGTCACTTGGGGCCTTGGTTATTTTGGCCAGCCTCACATCATCGTCCGGTTCATGGCGATCAAGGATGTCAAATCGGTCGGAACGGCGCGCAATATCGGGATGGGTTGGATGGCCATTTCCCTACTCGGCGCCTTGGGCGTTGGGATCTTTGGCCGCGCCTACGCGGAGCGTAACGGGCTTGTCGTCGACGATGCGGAAACCGTATTCATCCTGCTCGCGGATTTGTTGTTCCATCCGCTCGTGACCGGATTCTTGTTTGCGGCCCTGCTTGCGGCGGTGATGTCCACGGTATCGAGCCAGCTGCTCGTCGCATCCTCCTCGATGGCCGAGGATTTCTACCGCCTGTTTTTGCGCAAATCCGCCCGCGAAAGCGAGATTGTCATGATTGGCCGGATCTCCGTGGTACTTGTGGGCGTGGTTGCAGCCATGATCGCGAGCGACCCGCAAAGCAACGTGCTTGGGTTGGTCTCCAACGCTTGGGCAGGCTTTGGCGCGGCCTTTGGCCCGTTGATCATCCTGTCCCTCACATGGAACCGGATGACGGGCGCGGGGGCGGTTGCGGGCTTGGTCGTTGGCGCCGCTGTGGTGATCACATGGATCAGCCTTGGCTATAACGCGGCCTTTATGGGCGGCGCAGGGGTCTATGAGATCATCCCAGGCTTCATCGCCTCGTTCATCGCGATCATTGTGGTCAGCCTCACCTCGCGCCAAACGGGCGAATTCCGCGCACGCATGACATAAGGCATGCTTAAGCACAAAAGGCGATTTTGACAAAGAACGGCGCGCCTTGCAGGAGGGCGCGCCGTTTTAACATGGGGCGATAACTCAGCCCTCCTCAGCATATCCAATTAACCGACGCGGCGTAAAAAGGCTTTCGTCCTCGGGTCTTGCGGATCGCCCAACACTTGCGCTGGCGTTCCTTGTTCGATGATCCGCCCCTCCGCCATGAAGATAATGCGGTCCGCAATTTCACGCGCGAATTGCATCTCATGCGTGACGATCAGCATCGTTTGGCGTTTTTGCGCGACGCGTCGCATCAGGTCGAGAACTTCCCCAACCCATTCCGGATCAAGCGCGGACGTCGGCTCGTCGAATAACATCAAATCCGCATCCAGAGCCATCGCCCGCCCGATGCCGACACGTTGTTGCTGACCGCCTGAAAGAGCCGCCGGATAAGAGTGCGCCTTATCGATCAGACCCGTCTCGCGCAGGATGTCTTCGGCGCGCGCAATGGCAGCGGCGCTTGATTGCCCCTTCACCGTGATCAACGCCTGCGTGATATTTTCAAGCGCGGTCTTATTCGCAAAGAGGGCGTAATTCTGGAAGACAAAAGCCGTCCGGCGCCGCAACGCCAGGATTTCCGCGCGGCTGGCAGATTGCGCCTGCACGGTTAAATCCCCGACGCGGATCGTTCCGCTATCGGGCTTGTCTAGAAAGTTCAGCGTGCGGAGCAATGTCGATTTGCCCGTGCCCGAAGGCCCGATCACCACGACACGCTCGCCCGCGCCAATTTCAAGTGAGATATTGTTAAGGACATGGGTTTGGCCAAAGGACTTGTTTAGCCCCTTGATTGAGATCACGGCATCAGATGTCATCTTGCGTGCGCCCTATTCAAGTAAGTCTCCAAACGGCGCTGCACAAAGGCGAGCGCCTCGACGATGATCCAGTAAATCGCTGCGACGACGATGAAGGCTTCGAAATAGAGAAAACTCCCCGCCGCCTCTTTTTGTGTCGCGCCCATCAGCTCTGTCACGCCCAAGGTGAAGGCCAGCGAGGTGCCCTTGATCATATCGATGAAATAATTGACCAAAGTAGGGGCCGCGACCCGCGCTGCCTGCGGCAATATGATCTGCCGCATCATCTGGCTTTGGGTCATTCCAACTGCCTGCGCCGCCTCCCATTGGCTGCGCTCCACGCCCAAAATCGCGGCGCGAATACTCTCGGCCATATAGGCCGAGAAATGCAGTGTAAGCCCCATGATCGTCGCGGTTACGCCGTTGATAGTCCCGAGAAACGCGACCATTTGCGGCAGGCCGTAATAAAACAGAAATAGCTGCACCAAAAGCGGCGTGCCACGGAAGAAGCTGATGAACAGGCGCACGAAGTGATCCAAAACGGGGATCCGAAAGACACGTTCCACCGCCATGATCGACGCGAGCACCAGCGCACATGCCATCGCGACGAGCGCCATCAAAAGCGTGAGCGGGACATAGCCCAGAAGCACGGGCACAAGCCCCCACATATAGTCCAGATCTAGGCCCCGCATCGATCAATCCACCTTCGTGATATCGGCACCAAACCACTTGTTCGAAATCTCGGACAAGGTGCCGTTTTCTTTCAATCTTGCGATCGCCGCATCGACTTTATCTCGTTGGGCCTGTCCCGCCGCATCATTGCGGAAGGGGAGCGCGTTGCGAATTTCGCTAAACGGTGCGCCAGCAAGCGCCAAGGGCAAGGGACTTTCGGCAATAAGCTGCGCCGAGGAAACGCGGTCCATCACGAAGGCATCAACGCGGCCCAGAGCGGTATCTTGGGCAATGTTGCTCTCATATGTCCGCACATCGATCTCCGTCGCATTGGGGAGGTTAGATAGCAATTCCTCGAAATTTGACCCGAGGTTGACGGCAACGGTCTTACCGCTCAGATCGTCTGGGCCGCTGATCGTTGCCTCATTGCCCTTTTTGACAACAACTTGCGCGCCATCAAAGACATAGGGCTTTGAGAAGGCGAATTTGGCCTCACGCTCGGGCGTAATCGTGATCTGGTTGGCAATGGTGTCAATGCGGCCGGACTCAAGCGCGCCGATCAACCCAGAGAACGACATAGTGACATATTCCACCTCGTCGCCCGTTTCGGCCGCGACCGCATTCATGAAATCAACTTCAAAGCCTTGCAAAACATCAAGCTTTACAAAGGTAAACGGGAAATAACCGCCCGACATACCAACGCGTAAAACATCCGCTTGGGCGGCGGTGAGGCTGGTCGATAGGGCGAGGATTGTGGCGGCGATGAGCTTTTTCATTGTGGTCTCCATTTGCTTGGGCAGCACTTAACATCCCTCATCTGATCTTCAATGCGGTCGCCGCACGACAAGTCAGCTATGGTGAAATTTCTGCGCGCGCGAGAATATTGTTCCCCCCAACCCGCCTACCGCAAGACCATCGACACCTATGGTTTGCGGGGCGCGCCAAATGACCTCACGACACAGTCATGGCGCGCGCCCAGTTTCCGCTTGGAAAAGCCGCCTATTGCCGTTCCAAATAGGGGCAAGTTCCGGCGGGAGGACCTAATCGGGCGCTGGAAAGACCGTTGATAGGGAGAGACAGATGACGACGATGATGACGATGCCGCTGGTGATTGGATCGCTTGCGGATCATGTCGCACGCTACCATGGCGAGACGGAGGTAATCTCGGTCGAGACAACTGGCGAGACCGAGCGATCTCATTGGTCCGGTGTGATCGAAAACGCGCACCGCCTTGCCTCAGTTCTCGCGGCGCGCGGGGTGGAATTGGGGGATCGTTGCGGGACGATTGCGTGGAACAATCGCCGCCATCTGGAGATCTACTTCGGCGTCTCTAGCGGCGGCATGGTCTGTCACACGATCAACCCGCGCCTTTCGCCCGAGCAAATGATTTTTGTGATCAACGATGCCCAAGACAAAGTTCTGTTCCTTGACCGCAGCTTCGTGCCGCTGATCGCTGCCATTCGCGATCAAATTCCATCCGTGGAGGCGATCATCCTGATGGGCGCAGCCGATGAGGGCGCCGCGGCGGCCCTTGATGGGCTGCTGTTCTACGACGATTTCATTGCCGATGGTGATCCAGCTTTTAGCTGGCCCGACCTTGATGAAACCACGCCGTCGTCCCTTTGCTATACCTCGGGCACGACGGGGAATCCCAAAGGCGTCTTGTTTACGCATCGCTCAACGGTGTTGCATTCAATCGCGTGCAATTCGCCCGATGGTCTTGCTGTGTCCGCGAGTGATACGGTGATGCCCGTTGTGCCGATGTTCCATGTGAATGCGTGGGGTGTGCCATATGTGGCGGCAAGCGTCGGATGTAAGCTCGTGCTGCCGGGGCCGAAACTGGATGGTGAAAGCCTCGCGCGGTTGATCGATGCGCAGAAAGTCAGCTTGGCGCTTGGTGTGCCGACGATCTGGATGGGGCTGCTGCAAGGTCTCAAATCCACAGGGTCAAAGGCAGAAAGCCTGAAGCGCACCGTGGTCGGGGGCTCCGCGCTGCCTCCCTCCATGATTGCGGAATTCCGCAATTCCTACGGCGTCGATCTGATCCACGCATGGGGCATGACCGAGACCAGCCCGCTGGGAACCCTGAACCAGCTGCTGCAAAAACATCGTGATTTGCCCGAGGGTGAGCGCGAGATCATTCGGAACGGTCAGGGGCGCCCGCCCTTTGGCGTAGAGCTACGGCTCATCGATGAAGACGACGCGGTTTTGCCCAATGACGGCGTCACCCAAGGGGAATTGCAGATCCGTGGGCATTGGATCGTCCAACGGTATTTCGGCCAATTGACCTCTGCCCTCACGGATGATGGCTGGTTTGACACGGGCGATATCGCAACGATCAATCCGGACGGCTACATGATTATCCGCGACCGCGCGAAAGATATTATCAAGTCGGGCGGCGAATGGATTTCGACGGTGGAACTTGAGAATATCGCGATCGCGCACCCTAAAGTTGCGAGCGCGGCTGCTATCGCCGCACTGCATGATAAATGGGGCGAACGTCCTGTCTTGATCGTGCAGCCTGTAGCTGGCGCTGATCTCGCGGAGGCGGAGATCTTGGCCAGTTTCGGCGATAAGGTGCCAAGCTGGCAGGTGCCCGACCGCGTGATTTTTGTGGAGGCATTACCATTGGGCGCGACGGGGAAAGTTGTCAAATCGCAACTTCGGGCGCTCTACGGGCGGGTTCTGCTCGACTAGACGACGGCGTCTTTAAAAATTCGAACGCCCGCGATCTATCCAGACCGCGGGCGTTTTCGTGACGTTCAGTTGAGGCTTACGGGATCAACCGTGCCACGATCAAATCTGCGGCTTCTTCCGCAGTCATTTGCGTGGTGTCGATATGCACCTCTGGGGCATCTGGATGCTCATAGGGCGAGTCGATGCCGGTGAAGTTTTTCAACTGTCCCGATCGCGCCTTGGCGTAGAGGCCTTTCACATCGCGCTGCTCGGCAACTTCAAGCGGCGTATCGACGAAGACCTCGATAAACTCACCCGGCTGCATCATCGAACGCACCATATCGCGCTCCGACCGGAACGGCGAGATGAAGGCTGTGATCACGATCAGGCCCGAGTCCGTCATGAGCTTCGCGACTTCGCCCACACGCCGGACGTTTTCGACGCGGTCGGCCTCCGTGAAGCCAAGATCCTTGTTCAAACCGTGACGGACGTTGTCACCATCCAGCAAGAACGTGTGACGGTTCATCCGTGCAAGCTTTTTCTCAACGATATTCGCGATTGTCGATTTCCCCGATCCCGAAAGACCTGTCAGCCAAACAACCGACGGCTTCTGGTTTTTCATCGCGGCGTGGTGGTCGCGGCCAATATCGGTGGCCTGCCAATGAATGTTCTGCGCACGGCGCAGCGCGAAGTTGACCATCCCCGCGGCAACCGTATGGTTGGTCATCTTGTCGATCAGGATGAACCCACCCAAATCGCGGCTCTCCGCATAGGGTGCGAAGGGAATTGCGCGATCGGTTGTGACGTTTGCGACGCCGATTGCGTTCAAATCCAAGGTTTTCGACGCGAGGTGCTCTTGCGTGTTAACGTTGACCTCGTATTTCGGCTCATGGATCGTTGCCGACACGGTTTGCGTGCCGATTTTCAACCAATAGGCACGACCCGGAACGAGCTCGGCCTCATCCATCCAAACCAATGTGCTCTCGAATTGATCAGCCACCTCGAGCGGCGATTGCGCCGCGACGATCACTTGACCGCGCGAGCAATCGATTTCGTCGGCAAGGGTGATCAATGTAGATTCGCCGGCGACTGCAAGATCACGGTCGCCTTCCAGTGCCACGATACGCGCGACGGTGGAGGTTTTACCCGATGGCAAAACACGCACCTCATCCCCCGGACGAACCTGACCGCTCGCGATCATCCCTGCGAACCCGCGGAAATCGAGATTGGGGCGGTTAACCCATTGAACCTGCATCCGGAACGGGCTGTTTTGCTCGGCGCCGCTCTCGACCTCAAGCGTCTCTAGGTAAGGCAGCAAAGCCTCGCCTTTGTACCAAGGGGTGTTTTCGCTCAGGGTGGTGATGTTGTCGCCTTTGAAGCCGGAGATCGGCATTGGCGTGAACTCGGTGATGCCGATGCTTGCCGCGAAGGTGCGGTATTCTTCGACGATGCGGTTGAAGGTGGCCTCGTCATACCCCACGAGATCCATCTTATTCACGGCCAGCACGAGATGGCGAATGCCGATCAAATGCGCGAGATAGCTGTGGCGGCGCGTTTGCGTCAGAACACCTTTGCGCGCATCAATCAAGATCACCGCGACATCTGCCGTAGACGCGCCAGTCACCATGTTCCGTGTGTATTGCTCGTGGCCGGGGGTATCTGCGACGATGAACTTGCGCTTTTCCGTTGCGAAGAAACGGTAAGCCACGTCAATCGTGATCCCCTGCTCGCGCTCGGCGGCGAGGCCGTCGACGAGCAACGCGAAGTCGATCTCCTGACCTTGGGTGCCGGCGCGTTTGCTATCAGCCTCAAGAGCCGAGAGTTGATCTTCGAAAATCATCTTGCTGTCGTACAACAGCCGCCCGATCAGGGTCGATTTACCGTCATCGACGGAACCGCAGGTGATGAAACGCAACATGCTTTTGTGCTGATGTGCCTCGAGATAGGCATCGATGTTCTCAGCAATGAGGGCGTCTGTTTTGTAGATAGGGTTGTCGGTGCTCATGGGGTACCTGAATGCAAAATACTGGGCAGGAGGGAGAACGGCTTAGAAGTAGCCTTCTTGCTTTTTCTTCTCCATCGAGGCGGCCTGATCGTGGTCGATCGCACGGCCTTGGCGTTCGGAGGTGGTCGTCAGGAGCATTTCCTGAATGACGTCCGGCAAAGTTTTTGCCTCACTCTCAACCGCGCCCGTCAACGGGTAGCATCCCAAGGTGCGGAACCGCACAGAGCGCATCTGCGGCGTCTCGCCATCACGCAGCGGGAAGCGTTCATCATCAACCATGATGATCAACCCGTCACGTTCAACCGTCGGACGCGGGGCCGAGAAATACAGAGGGACGATTTCGATGCCCTCAAGATGGATATATTGCCAGATATCCAACTCCGTCCAATTCGAGATCGGGAACACGCGGACGCTTTCGCCCTTTGCTTTGCGCGCATTATAGAGATGCCACAGCTCTGGCCGCTGGCTTTTTGGATCCCAGCGGTGGTTGGCGGAGCGGAACGAGAATACACGTTCCTTCGCACGGGATTTCTCCTCGTCGCGACGCGCGCCACCAAAAGCGACATCAAATTCATACTTCGTCAGGGCCTGTTTCAGGCCTTCAGTCTTCCACATATCCGTGTGCAAGCCACCGTGATCGAACGGGTTGATGCCGCGCTCCACCGCTTCCGGGTTTTTGTGAACGAGCAGCTTCATCCCTGCGTCGGCTGCTGCCTTGTCGCGCAGCTTGTACATCTCTTGGAACTTCCAAGTGGTGTCCACGTGCAAAAGCGGGAACGGCGGCGGCGACGGGTAGAACGCCTTTTTCGCCAGATGCAGCATCACAGCACTGTCTTTACCGACAGAATAGAGCATCACGGGGTTTTCGGCCTCGGCCATGACCTCGCGCATGATGTGGATGCTTTCGGCTTCCAAGCGTTGCAGGTGGGTCAGCGTTTTGGTGTTCATCGGCAAATCTCTGTCACATCGGAATATTTCGACCAACCTATCCTTGCGCCGCACCAGATTCACCCCCCATATGGGGGTGCTATCATAAATCAGTCAGTCGTGAGGCCGAGATGAGCAACGAGATCGAGATCCTAAAAGCGCTTATCACTGCCTCTGCCCCGCCGCCCGGCACCGGAGCAGGTAGGCAAACAGGATGGGCGCATTTCCTCGCGCAGCTATCGCAAGCCACACGCGCCGATCATGCGCGCCTCGATCTGCAGCTCAACGATGGTCAATTGCGTACATGGGTTTATTCGGCAACCGAAACGGAAATCGAAGGGTTGGATAGTGCAACGCGTGAAAGAATGCGGCCCGAACGGGTCTACTCGCAAGTTGACTTGCCGATGCCATCGGGGGCGGCACAGTTAGCCTCTGCCGCGATCCGCGCGATCCGTTTGCGCGGTACCGATATCGGCTCCGTGACCTTGGTGTTGCACCGGACCTCGGGGGATTTCCGCGCCGTTGACGGGGTGCAACTCGACAAGCTGGTGCCCTATCTTCATCCCGCCCTCACAACATGGCAGCGACAATCGCAGCTCGCCGAGATCGCAGCCATCGAGCAAGAAATTAATCTCGCGCTTGGTGCAGGATGGATCATCTTCGCCCCAACTGGCCGCGTTCTGCGCATGTCCTCCACAGTTGCGGCGCGCCTTTTACCGGAGGCAGGGATCGTCTATGGCAAGGATGGCTGGCTCACGCTTCGTGATCCGCGCGCCGCCGCCCGTTTTCGGCAAGCAATTTCCGATGCGGCAGATGACAGGCCCTCGATCATTGCGCTCGTGGAGGCACCTCGTGTGCAGATCGCGCTGAAAGCCGGTGAGTTCGCCGGTGAGCCCGTCGTGATCGGACGGCTTCGTCGCAATCTCACGGCACAAACCATTCCGGCTGAACGGATCTGCGCCGCTTTCAACCTGAGCCCGAGCGCCGCACGTCTTGCCGCGCGATTGGCGGATGGGATGACATTGCAATCTGCCGCAGACGAGTTGGGGTGGACAATCGAGACGGCCCGAAGCTGCTCGAAACAGATCTTCGCGCGGATTGGCGACAGCGGTCAACCCGCCCTTGTGCGCCGCCTGTTGGAAAGCGCCATTTGGTTCGATTGATCCGCGCAAGGGCCATTCGTCGCGGCCTGTAAACCTATAAGTTCCTATAGATTGTCGTCGTCGGGCATCGATGGAACGCTTGTTTGCGATCTCTGAAGATCACTCAGCAGCTTTTGCAAACGATAGGGACAGAACAAATGAAACATTGGACAATGGCACTATTTTCCGTGGCTTCGCTTTCCATCGCGGCCTGCGGCTCATCCAACAGCTCGGTCGCGGATGTTGATCTTCCGGACGGGTTCGAGAGCGTCGAAGGCCTCGTCGGGAGCGCAGAGAGCGGCACCCTTGATCTGGCCACGGAGGAGATGATGGCGGGCACCGCCTCCATGTCAGGTGCGCTCGGTGTTGGTGAGCTTGGTGAGGATGAGGACCTCGAATTGCTCGGAGACCTGAGCATGACGGCCGATTTCACGAGCGGCACCTACGCCGGCTCCGCCGATAACTTCGCTCTCTATGACGAGTCACAAGCCATTGAGGCGACCTTGGAAGGATCGCTTGCGGTCAGCGGCACCATCAGCGGCACGAGCATCATGGGCTTCGCAGATGGCACTTTGACAGATGATGAAGATCATGAAGTTCTGCTCGATATGGACGGCAGCTTCTACGATTACGAGGGCGACCTTGCCGCCTATGGCGACATCGAGGGAACGATTGATGGCGAGGACGTAGAAGGTGGTTTCGCCGCCATCGAAGACTGAGTGATCGCGTAAGCGTCATCAAATCGTGCGTGTCGCGGGGCAACTCGCGGCACGTCTACATCCGCAAACGGGAGCAGCGCCAGTGACACACCGCTTTAAACCCTCAACCCGCTTTCTGCATGTGTTGATCGTTGCGCTATGCCTGATGATGCCCCTGAGCGCGCCAGCAACGGCACAGATCAACCCCTACGATGCACTCATGGTGAAGGGGCGCGCGGCCCTTTCCGCGGATCGCACCGACGCGGCACTGCGGTATTTCTCTGCCGCGCGTAAAATCGCGCCTTTGGATCCCCGGCCACATCTTGCGATTGCCGAGTCCTTCTCGCGCGCGGGCCAAGCACGTCGCGCCGAAGCCTATATGTCCTATCTCCTGACTGGCCCTGGGCAGCGAGCGAACGCAGCGCGCTATGCAGATGCAATCGGCATCCTACAACGGCGGCATCCTTTCGTGACCTCCGCGTCATTTGCACTTTTGCCAAGTACCAACATCAACAATGTATCCTCCGAATCCAACTTCGAGACACTCTTGGGACGGTTCGAGATCGAAAACGGCGGCGAGGAGACGTCGGGCGTGGGCGCGGAGTTTGGTATACAGGGGCGTTACCGTTTGCCTCTCGCGCGGGGGCGATCCTTCGAGTTGGGAGCCGCCCTAAACCATGTCTGGTATGAGACGGCCGCGCTGCGCTATTGGCGCGGGCGCGTTACGGCCGATCTGGTGCAACGGGATGGCGCGCATGATTTGCGCGGCGGGATACACCTTGATCGAACATATTACCCTGATGTGGATGAAAACCGGTCCGACCGACTAGCGATCGGCCTGCACGGCGCATGGTCACGTGCCCTCAAAGAGGATGCGCGGCTCACGGTATCGGGGTTGATTGAGCATCGCGCCTATATCGACAAAGATAGCCTTTCGGGCGTCTATTCGACCCTTGGCTTGGGCTACACAAAACGCCACAAAGACGGCTCTGCCTATACGGTGAGCGCCTCCGTTGAGCGTTCCATCCCCTCGTTAGGATACCATCGATATTTCGGCGCAACCGTGCGCGCGGGCTATGATCGGAATGTCACAGATCATCTGCGCGCCGGCATCGACGCGAGCGCAACGCTGCGCGTTTATGATGAGGATTTTGCAGCTGTCGATTATCATCGCCGTGATGAGATCTATCGCATCGGGTTTTCGGTCAGCGACAAACGCCTCACGATGTTCGATGCAACGCCCAAGCTCTCATGCGGCTATAAGGTCCAGTCTTCGAACATCTCTCTCTACTCCTCCAACACGACCGATTGCCGGATCGGATGGTCCTACCGCTTCTAACGCGTTACCACCGCGCGCGCAGGATCATCGACGACCGCACCAGGCGCAATGAGCGTTTTCATAAGCGCTTCAAAATGCTGGATGAGTATCAAGTGCCCCGCATCATCAAATCTGGTAAAGCTGCTCGCCTGAACCGTCGAAGCGACCGCGCGGATGTCATTCACCGGGCTGATCGGATCCTCTGCGCCGTGGATAAACGCAATATCACAGTGTGCCTCGCGAAGATCGTTCAGCCAGTTGCGCTGCATATTCGTGATCTCGTCAACGGAGGCGAGCGTGGCGTGGTTGGCGATCAACGCAAGCCATTCCGCCAAAAACGGCGATTGGAACATCGCCTCAATCGAAGCCGTGTCAGCGGGCGAGTTACGGAACAGATGCGCAAGCCCTTTTTGCGCCCAGTCAGGCACGCGACTGATGGCATTATAAACTTTCGTCAGACCCGCGATAACCCGTGCATCGGCGCGCAGCCTTTGCGTCATCTCGACAAAGATCGTCGGAGTTTGCTCCGGTGTCATGGGCAATACAGCCTGAGGTGTTGCTACGAGCACCAGCCGCGCGATTAGATCGGGATGATGCCGAGCGAAATGTGCCGCCCAAGGCACCCCCGCGCTTTCGCCGATACAAATCAGTGGCTGATCCGTCAGATACTCCATCGTCTCGGCCAATGCGCGCGTCACGCGCTCCAGCCGCGCTTGGGCATCCAGACTGCCGTCAAACCCGAGGAAATGGCGTGGCACAACGATCCACCGTAACCCGAGCCGTTTGAGCGTTGCGACCATCTGCGTATCGACAAGTACGGGTGCCAACATGCTGTGAAAATAAAGTACGGGCCGTCCGCGCCTTGCGCCAAACTCCCATACCGGAATTTCAATCCCTTCACCGATTGTCACCGTATTGACGATGACATCCCGACCAAACTGACGCTTCACAAGGGCCGTCTCAAAATTGCGGCCTTGCGTGGGGAGGATTTCGTCCAAAATGCGTGCGGTAATTTCAACTGATAGCGTCCGCAGCAAGGCCGCTTGGGTGTTCACGCCCAGCTTCTCCATGATGATTTGAGCCTGCTTGCGCTTGGTATCATAGGAGGCGCCCACCGCCGCCGCCGCCGCTTTAAGATCCAGCCCAGTGAGCAAATGAGCCAGCAATAGATATTCCGATTTCGTCAGCCCTGCTTCGTTGCCCGCACCGCAAAGCGCGAGAATTCTGCGGTGATCGAGATGCACCGCGATGAGTGACAGATGTTCTGGCGCGTCGTCCCAACGATCAATTCGGTCATACAAAAAATACAGACTTCCTTGCGCCACAACATAGGCACATCCGCTGGCGGAGTGTTTCGGCATGCGGATTGTTTTGGGAAACAGCTCGTCCGCGTCGGTAAAAAGGCCTGCGATCTGTCGTGTGCCCGTACGATCATAGAGGTTGGCAGGGAAGCTACAGCGCGAAAAATTGCGGTAAAAAAAACGCTCGCTCAGGCTTTCCTCTGCCTGCTGCATCAAAATCACATCCTCAGGCGGCAAGATCACGCGATCTCGGCTCATGACGGATGTCAGCGTCTGAATGAATTGAGAAGATCGGGCCATCGTACCGCTTCCCTCCACTTGTTGCGCTCGCGATCACGGAGCGGGCTTCAATGTGATCGGCAGATCAGAAAATAGAGATTTTGTGCATCTCTTTTTGCGAGCCTCCCCCCCACGGGGGGGCGAACCATCGTCGTTACTCCCGCTACCCTACCCAAACCGACGCAAAAAGGGAGGGAAAAATGGGAAATCTGCAAGCCGATCAAGCGTGCAGCGACGTGACACGCGCTGCGACTCTCGCATGCGTGGATGTTGACCCTGCGGGGCGGATTGTTGCGCGGGATGCCCCCGCGGCGATGTTTCTTTCACAACATCCCTATTTTATGATCACCCGCGGTGCTGAATTCCTAACGGTAAGGCCCAAGGAGGATTTCGCCGATGCCCTCCGCAGGGCAAGCCGGCCCTTCGACGCGCGCCCAAGCATCATCCGTGCCGATATGCGACCCGAAGGGCCGCCTGTTCAGGTGAACGTGCTGCCTTTCCGAAAACGACTGATCCGAATTGTTCTATTCGTGCCGCTGCTCGCGGCGCCGACATTTCCGAGCCTCTCCGCCCGGGAGCGCTCTGTTTTGCAACTGGCTGCAGCAGGGCAGCGTCGCGACCGGATCGCGCATAGTCTCAACATCTCGATGCCAACCGTTGACATGCATTGCCGAAATCTACGGCGAAAACTTTCCGCCATGACGACTTCGGAGGCGATCGCCGTTGCCGCCAAATGGAACCTGCTCGAGGATTAATCCGATGACGGCGCGGGTTCAAACCACTCTTGAACGAATGTCGCAGTGACTTGCCGCACCAAATCGGCGCGCACGTGGACCTGATCCTCTTCCCATGTCAGGTGCCGCGGGGAATTCGTCACCATCTCATAAGATGGGAAATACTCGACGCAGTCATATGTCTCGCGCATCTCTTCTGCGATGACCCGCAAAACAGACTTGGAATAGGTTGACGAACACACGATGTCATCTGGCGTCATGGTATTTTGGAGCGGAACAGGCGAGATCGTCACAACCAATTTTGCCTGCGGCGCGACTTTTTGGCAAAGCTTCACCACTTCGTGCATCTGCGCGGATAACTCTGCATGGCTGGGGCGCAAAAACTCATAGCGCGATTGCAGGTCAGCTTCCGACAACTGCTCTATAACTGCGAGATCGGCGGGATCCGGCGCTTCCTTGCGCAGCCGCGCGGCCTCCACAGACTTTCGCGCATGATGAAGCTTCTGCATGGCCTCTTGGCGTTGACCAATTTCCCACCGCACAGCCTTGGGATGCGGGTGCGTGTTGAGCGAAAGTCCTGAGACACGGTCGCGCCACATTTCCACAAGGCCAAGCGTGAAGATAATAACATCTGCGTCTGCGATCTTACGCATGGTTTCCGCGACCATAGTCCGCAAGAGCGTCGCCTCGTCGCGCGTCAGCAATCGCACACTCGTCGTTGCGGGGTCGAACCATAGAGCCTCACCCGCTGGAATGAGGCCCGCCATCAAATCTGCGCCCTCGTCAAATGCGCGGGAAATCTCATCCAGAATCGAGGGAATGTTAAACTTGTTCATTGCAGCTTGGGGCTGCTTTACCGTCTCGTAAAAATCGGCAGGTAGATTTAGACCTTTGGTCAGGATTTCGATGCCCTGCCCGACCAATTCCGCTTCGATATTACGAGCAAAGCAAGATCCGATGGTGAAGACTTTGGCATCGCGGGAAAATCGCGTTTTCGGGGCCGAGTGCACGTAGAAAAAATCAGCCTCAAATCGATCTTTGGCCGTCGCGCCCGTTCCGAGAGTGTTGCTCTATTGCTTATAAACATTGCCACGCACATTGGCGCGCGTTTGATCAAAGGTGAGCGTTTTCATGGAGACTCCCATCCCTTTAAGCAAGCCTAAGCTGAAACCGTTTTAGAGCGCATGACGCATAAGCTTCCCATCAGGACCGCGAAATTCAATGATATCGCGACAAAGGGGCGTAATCATCATTTCTGAAAGCAGCGGCCTCACCACGAAGGGGCTTCGCTCCAATCGATTTGTTGAACCGATTGGAGCTACGGGATCAAGACAATGCAAGCGCGGCGGCGTGACTTTAATCCGTATAATACTTCGCGCCGTACGCAGCACCTGACCCATACCCGCCATATTTTCCGCCGTAGCGCTTCATTTCCTCACCGTCGACTTGGCTCAGGATCAAGCCCGCAACCTTTTGATTTACCGATGAGAACATTTGGATCGCTTCGTCAACTAGGCCGCGGCTTGTGTCGTTCCATTTGACGGTAAACAACACAGCATCTGCTGTCTGACTGATAATCCGCGCGTCAGGCACAACGAGAACTGGTGGCGTATCGATGATGATGTAGTCAAACGTCTCACGCATCTCGCGCAAGAACTGGCGATAAGAGTCAGACATGAACAGATCGGCCGCGTTGATCGAAGACTTTTCACCCATAATTAATGAGAGACCGATATCTTCATGGCGTACGAGAACCTCGTCGATCTTCGCCGCGCCCGAGAGCAAGGAGACAAGCCCCTTGCCACTCTCGGATTTTGGAAAATATTCTGAGAGCGTGTTGCGCCGGATGTCGCCCTCGATCAAGAGAACCGACTTACCGATACCGACAAGGTTCATGGCAAGAGCGAGGGAGTTGGTCGTTTTCCCTTCGCCGGGAACGGAGGAAGTCGAAATAATGACCTGCGGCGGGTTATCAACGTTCGACAGCAAAACCGACGTGCGCAGGTTGCGGATAGCTTCCATCGCGGCCGACGTTGGCTTGGTGCGCATATAGGTCAGGATGTCTTTGCGGGCCTTGCCTGGAATCAAGGGGATCTGCCCCATCACCACAACGCCCGTCATGTCTTCCAACTCGCGCGCCGTACGGAAGCTGTTTTTCATAGCCTCACGGATCAGGACGAGCCCTGCCCCCAGCATCACGCCCAGAACCAAACACATCACCATGACAAGCGTTTTGCGGGGCGCTGTCGGTGTATTGGGGATCACAGCGGCGGAGAGTAGGCGGCTATCGGCTTGCTGGATGCCTTGTTGTGCCGATGTTTCCTTAAGGCGCGACAAGAAATATTCATAAAGCGTTCCGCTTGCCTCCGCTTCACGTGTCAGCTGTTGCAATTGAATAAGGTCGTCGCCCTGACGGGCAATCTGCTCTGCAAGTGATTCCTGTGAGCGGATAAGGGCGGCCTGCTGATCCGTTGCCCGCGCCAGATCCAGTTCGGCGCGGGCGACAACTTGTGCGAACCGCGCATCGAACGCGTCAGAGGCTTGTCCCGTCTGACCAAGGCGCGTGAGTTGCGCATCATTCGCCGCAGCAATTTTGTCTTCGATGGTGGTCGCGTCTTCGATGCGTGCGATCCGCGCCTCCGCCAGCGTCACTTGTTCCGCTGCGCGTTGGATCCGGTCGCGAAGATCTTTGTTCTGAACTTCAAGCGAGGCCAGCATCTCGGGCGACACCAAGGAGATCTGACTGTTAAAGGCCTTCGCGCGCTCCTCGGCGGTTTCAAGCTCGTCTTTCAGCTCCGCGACGCGGTTCGCCAGCCATTGGGTCGCCTGTTCACTCGCTTCAAATTTCACCTCGATTTGGTTCAAAATATACAGACGCGCGAGGGTGTCGGCGATTTTCGCTGCTTTTTCCGGGTCAGTCGAGGTTACCGAGATGTCAAAGACGTAGCTTGACGAAAGATTCCGCACGCTCACAGCGTTCAAGAGCGCGCTTACGACCCGCTCACGAATAGCATTTTCGGAAGGAGGGCTAGAAGGTGTGCGAAGTGAGCTGCGAATTTTTTGAACAAACGACTTTGGCCGCAAAGCGCCGTTGAATTCGGGATCGGCGACAAGGTTAAGCTCATCCACGACTTTACCGGCAAGACTGCGCGATTTTAGAACTTCGACCTCGGTATTCAACTCGTCAGACGCGCCCGTCATACCGCCCATGATCCCTTCGAGATCAACGACTTGAGCCTTGCGCGTATCCAGAACGATCACAGATTTTGCCGTAAAGATCGGGACTGCAATGAATTGAACGTAAACGAAACCGATCAACGCCAAAGCTGCCATCGACCCCAAGACGATGCGCCATCCTGCTCGCAAAGTTACAATGATTTTGGAGAGATCAATGACGTCATCTTCTGTTTGCATTTGCTCGCCTCTGACGTTTGTAAAACGCTCTATCTGTTTCTAATGAATAGTTTTGATCTGCCCGAAAGGCCAGAAATCCTATCAATCTTGCGCTGTCTAACTATGGTCATAATCCGTCCGGAATTGAAAATAAACATGCTTTCATAACGATACGGTTACAAACTCGACACCTGACGCAGAGAGTAGCGCCGCTGTGAGCCCGCCGCCAGCATAGGCCCCCGTATCGACAGATACCACGCCGCGCACAGCCAAGGGCTTCTCAACAACGGTGTGCCCGTGAACGACCCACATGCCATCTGTGCGCGCCCTTGTCCCGAAATCAGGATGACCCCAAGTGAGGGATTGATTTGACTGACCAGAAATCGGCGCCCAAGGATCTGCGCCGGCATGCACAACGGCAACATTGCCACATTGCACCAGTCTGGGACGCGCACGCAGCCAGCTCTCGAGGTCTGGCCCCATAGCAAGACGCAAAGCATCGCGCGCGACGGGCATGACGCTCGCGTCGGATGTCGCGGAAACTCCGCCGACACCGAAGCTCGCCAAGCATTGCAATCCGCCATACCGGAGCCACCTTGGCCCCTGCGCCTCCGGATCATCTAGGAATCGAAGCAACATTTCTTCATGATTGCCGAGAATGACTTCGATCTGGTCGCGCAACTCAAAGGCGCGCCGGAGAGCCTCGGCGCTCTGCTCGCCTCGATCAATCAAATCCCCCACGCAGATGATCCGCGCTGCCGGACTGAGCGCCGTGAGTCGATCAAGCATCGCCTCAAAGGCGCGGTCCATGCCGTGTATGTCCCCGATTACCGCGAGCAGATCGCAGCCATCCAACCGCACCGGCGGGAAGCTCGCCTCCCGCTGTGGAACCGGCTTTTGACGGGGTTCCGACCGCTTTAAAATACGAAATTTAGACCACATTGCGCCACCTTTAGACCGAACGCCTTAAAGTGCAATCCCTTTTAAAACGCTCGGCACTCTGGCTCACGATTCGCCACAAGGTTGAGCTTGGAGGGCGCCGGCGGATCGGCGGAATACCGCGCTTTAACTGCGCCGCTATAATGTGCAAATGCCCATTTCGGGGGCAATATCTATCCAAAAGGCTAGACAAAGCGCTTGATTATTTTACGATTGATAAACTATGTTGCCGAAATCTTACATAGTGGATGCACTCTTTGGTGAGTGGCGTGCTCAATTTTGAGAATCTGGGCATTACGCGCAAAGGCGAAGAAAATTTCAACGTTAAGCCTGAGGGCCAAAATGTCTTACACAGAAATCCTGCTCAAAAAAGAAGTGTCCAGTCACGGCGATGAATCGATCCGATCCGCGCATTCGCGTAAAAAGCCGCAAAAAGGCCGCTCGTTGATGAGTTTTTCTTATAATAATTTTGGTAAGCGGGTTTTGGATATTGCTTTCAGCTTGGTGTTGATGCCAGTTCTGCTTCCGGTTCTGCTTGCGATATGGGTCGCGATCCGGCTGAACGGCGGGGCGGCAACCTTCACCCAGCCACGAGTTGGTCGCAACGGTCGTGTCTTTAACTGCTACAAATTTCGCTCGATGGTGCCGGATGCGGAGCGTGTGCTGGCAGACATGTGCGCGAGCAATCCAATAATCGCGCAAGAATGGGCCGCCAATCAGAAGCTTCGTGATGATCCGCGGATCACTAAGGTTGGTAAATTCATCCGCAAGACAAGCTTGGATGAGCTTCCGCAGATCGTCAATGTTTTGCGCGGGGATATGAGCCTCGTGGGCCCGCGCCCGTTCCTTCCCTCTCAAAAAGAAATTTACGACGCGTTGGGTGGCAAAGCTTATTATTCGCTTCGTCCAGGCATCACCGGACTGTGGCAAATTTGTAGCCGGAACGATACGACATTTGCGGCGCGCGTGCGCTTTGATGAGGAATACGCGCGGAATCTGAGCGCAAGTAACGATGTTTCACTCATTCTGAACACCGCGAAAGTTGTCGTGCAGCACACGGGCGCATGAATTCGTGCGACCTGTTCTCCACCGAGGATTGTGCGCAGGTGTTTCCTTTGCTAGCCGTATCTTAACCCGACCTTTGATGCCCGAGAAAATAGCATAATGCGACAAACACGTTTTTCATGCGGGCTCTTTGTCGTTGTAGCCATGGCTGCGCCATTGCAGGCGCGCTCGGAAGGTTTTTCGACCTACGGCAGCCCTGGTTTGGTAGATATGCCGAGCGCGTTCACTGCGCCGGACGGGGTGCTTACTTTCACAACGTCAAATATGACGGACCATACGCGCAATACGTTACACTTCCAGATTACGCCGCGGATGTCTGGCACATTCCGGTATGCAATTTTGCGGGATTTCTCCGCAGGGGCTGAAAACCCTGACAGGTTCGATCGCTCGTTCGATTTTCAGTATCAAATCCGCGAGGAAACAAGCCGATTCCCTGCCCTTGCAATCGGCCTTCAAGATTTTGGGGGCACGGGAATATTTGGCGCGGAATATCTGGTCGCGAGCAAAAACATCGGTGAAAAACTATCGGTAACGGCGGGGATCGGCTGGGGTCGGTTTGCGTCCTACGGTGGATTTTCGAGCCCATTTGGGAGCCAGTTTCAAAACCGCCCTGTCATTACCAGCATCGAGGAAACAGGGCGCGTGTCGTTTAACCGTTTCTTCCGCGGTGACGCCGCATTTTTCGGCGGGTTCGATTATCAACTTTCGGACAAACTTCGGCTGGCGGCCGAATACTCTTCGGATGCGTATAGCGTCGAAGTTCAGCGCTTAGGATTCGAACGCAAAACGCCCATTAATGTCGGTTTTAACTACCAGACATCTGAACGGCTGGCTTTGAACGGTTTTATAATCGGTGGAGCGCAGGTTGGTTTTGGCCTGTCCTACACGATTAACCCGAACCGGCCGCAATACATTGGCGGTGTAGAGCGGAATATGCCGCCGATTGCTCCGCGCCGCGACATTGCGGATCTTGGTTGGGATTTGAACGATATCGAGGCGAACCGGGCGCGCGTGAGATCTGCGCTGAACCAGCAAGGTCTGACGTTGGAAACCTACAACCAGCGCGGGACGACCGCCGAATTTGCGCTCATCAACAATCGGTATGCGACGTCTGCGCAGGCGCTTGGGCGGGCGGCGCGTGCCATTTCCAACGCCGCGCCCGCAGAGATCGAGACATTCGAAATCACACTGGTGTCGCAAGGCATTCCCCTTTCGCGCACCACATTGCGTCGGAGCGATCTTGAGGAACTGGAGCATGCTTGGGACGGAAGCTGGCAAAGCTTCGTCCGGGCCGACATTACGGATGCGCCGACGCGTTTACCTCCCGATGTCGGCATATATCCCAAGCTGGATTGGTCTTTACTTCCCTATTACAGTCTTTCGCTGTTTGATCCCGATAGCCCTCTGCGTATCGATCTCGGCGTGCAGGCATCTGCGCAATACAACTTTACACCAGGTTTCTCTGTCGCCACGACGATCCGGCAAAAGCTTGTCGGAACGCTCAGCGATAGCACCCGTGTCTCGAACTCGGTTCTCCCGCATGTCCGCTCCGATCAGGTTTTGTATGACAGCCAATCCGGCCCACAAATTGACCGATTGACGGCGGACTATATTTTCAGGCCAGCGAAGGATTTTTATGGCCGGATATCGGCTGGTTACCTTGAGCAGGTATACGCAGGCCTTTCGACAGAGGTGCTTTGGTATCCCGTCGAAAGCCGGCTCGCGCTTGGGGCCGAGCTTAACTATGTCGCGCAGCGCCAACCCGACGAGATCCTCGGCTTGAACGACTACCGCGTTGCGACAGGTCACGCGTCGGCCTATTACGATTTTGGCAACACCTATCGCGGACAAATCGACGTCGGACGCTATCTCGCAGGAGATTGGGGCTCCACGGTTTCACTTGATCGCAAATTCGATAATGGCGTCACAATCGGCGCTTTCTTCACCCTAACCGATGTGCCTTTCGAAACCTTCGGAGAGGGTAGCTTCGATAAAGGCATTCGCTTTACCTTCCCCATCGACTGGCTGACAGGTCAATCAGGGCGCAGCGGCTTCTCCCAAACGATCAGGCCGGTTTTGCGGGATGGTGGCGCCCGCGTGTCTGTCTCAAACCGACTTTACGAGGTGGTCCAGCACGGAAACGCGAACGAGATGCAGCATGGATGGGGTAAATTCTGGCGATGAAAATTACTCTGTGCCTCCCCAAAATATTGGTAATGCTCGTGGCTTTGACGGGCCTGTCGGCGTGTTCGTCCAATTCCGACCAAGTTGCGGCCTACCGAGCCATTGTACCGGTATTCCAAGGGCAACCGAAGACCGATCCGGCATTTGCAGCGGCGTATGAAAAATCCGCTTCATCCGGCTCACTGGGAATGATCGCATCAATTGAAAGCCGCCCCGACCTCATCTCCTCCTTCTTCCTACAAACGAGGTCGGATGCGAGCGGTGTTGAAACGTGGATCGGCCCAGGCGGCATTCAAGTCATGATGAATGATGGTATACTTGTCGGGACGCGCGGGTTTGGCGCAGACGTCATGGCCGCAGAGGTAGGGCCAAGTTCAACACTTATCCGCTCCTTCGGATCGGGATATGTCACGCGTTTGATGACCGTCATGGATGGCGGCAATCATGCAGTCACGCGGGCCTTCCGTTGCGCAATCGCACCGGGCGAGATGCAGCCTGTGCCACGGGGCGACGGCGCGATCATGGCGCGTACCGTCACCGAAACCTGCCGGAGCAAGGGCATATCGTTCGATAACTTCTACTGGGTTGTCCCACAATCCGGCGAAATAATACAATCAAGTCAATGGGCGGGCCTTACGACCGACAAAATGTCATTCCGTCTCACGCCGACGTATTAACCCTCGCGGCTTAAGAATAAACTGGAGAATCTTGTGCGACTACTAACGATAGCCCTTATCACAAGCACACTTGCGAGTTGCGGCGTGATCTATCACAAGACGTCCGTATCCGCCGGTATTTCGGATTTCGGCAAAGTTCGGGTGCTTCCCATTACAGCTGAATCGGTGATGACGGCGAATGCGTCCAGCTATCAACCGCAACAGTTGCCCGCGTATTTCTCGCAGACGGCAGGGCTGAGCGGTTCGCTGTCCACTCCAATCGCCCCGCCTGCTGCGGCTTTTGACCGGATCAGCCGGCCAAGCGATGTCGAGACACGCCTCCCGCCCGAACCGCAAGGCGGAAGCTACCGCATTGGTGCGGGAGACGTCGTGTTGCTTGCAACCCCGCAAGCAGGTTCTACGGTAGAGCAATTGACCGGCATCCTTGCCGCGCAAACATCACGGCAAGGGTATACGGTTCAGGATGATGGAACAATTTCTGTGCCCTCTGTCGGCCGCGTTGCTATTGCGGGACAAAGTGTTGAAGATGCGGAAGCAACTTTGTTCCAGCGCTTCCTAGATAAAAACGTAGACCCATCCTTCTCGCTCGAAATTGCTGAGTTCAATTCAAAGAAAATTGCTGTTGGTGGCGCAGTCGGGAGCCCTGGTGTCGTACCGGTAACCCTGACACCGGTTTATCTGGATGAAGCGCTTGCCGCGACTGGCGGCGCACAGGCCGCAGATCCTGATACAACGATCGTTCGCCTTTACCGCGATGGTAATCTTTATCAGATCCCGCTTGATGAGGTATATCAGAGCACAGGCTCGGGGCGTGTCCAGCTCACCGCCGGAGACAGCGTCTTTGTCGACAGCGCGTATCAACTTGATAAGGCTGTTTCGTATTTCGACGAACAATTGAAACTGGCCGGCTTCAAGCAAACTGAACGACAGGCGCGCCTCTCTGCGTTGCAAACTGAGGTAAATCTTCGTCGCAGCGAGCTTGAGGAAGCTCGGTCCAACTTTACACAACGCCTAGAACTTGGTGCGGAGTTGGCCGATCACGTCTACCTCACGGGCGAAGTCGCCAAACAATCGCGCTTCGATCTCCCGTTCAATCGGCCCGCGTCATTGGCAGATGCGCTATATAGCAGCGGCGGGATCGTGACTGCGAAATCGGATCCCAAAGAGATCTATGTTTTGCGCGGCTCGGATAATCCGCTCGAATATGATTCGATCAGTGCATGGCATCTCGACAGCCGCAATGCGGCCGCTCTGTTACTGGCGACGCGTTTTGAATTGCACGCGAACGATGTGATCTTCGTGGCGGCTCAACCTGTCACCCATTGGAGCAATGTTGTTAATGCCATTACGCCGTCTCTCTTGATATCGTCGGTCAATGCTGCCGCTGAGTGATCGGGGACAAAAAGACATAAATAAGGGGCGCCGAAATGGCGCCCCTTATTTATGCGTGCGAAACCAATACTTAATCGGTTGTCGAGGTGGTCGAATTGGTTGAGCCACCGCCTGATGCAATCGCGCCGATCGCGAGTGGCGCGGCGATGAGCGGAACCAAGAACACGAAGTTGGTTGCGCCGAGACCGGCGCCAATCCCCGCACCAGGGAGACCGACAGCAGGAGCCGGAGCAGGAGTAACTGCAGGAGCATTTTGAGCTGAAGCGCTCGCAACCGTCGCGAAAATCGAGAGGGCTGCGATAGGGAGGACAGAAAGTTTCATGATGGTTTTATCCTTATGAAGATAACCCATCATATCAAATAATGCTGCGTTTGCACAAGAAATATTAGTTAAAACGAGCGCCTCTTGTACCCGCCCTTAAATAGGCAACGTGCACAATTAATGATCCAAATCGCACCCGAAGTGCTCATGCCAAAATTTTTGGCTTTTATTCAAGCTTTGTCATTGAGAGTTCACTGAGCACGTTCTATCACCTTAATAACATTGAAGTCTATTTTGGGCGGGCAAATGATCACTCCAGTAATTTTATGCGGCGGGTCCGGTACGCGCCTTTGGCCACTCTCGCGCAAAAGCTATCCAAAGCAATTTGTTCCGCTTTTAGGTGGCAAAACCTTGTTTCAGTCATCTGCTGAACGGCTGACCAGTTCCGCTGGTCTTGGCTTTGCGGCTCCGGTTGTGCTGACAGGTTCCGATTTCAGGTTCATCGTCACAGAGCAACTCAACGAGATTGGCATCGACCCCGGTGCGATCATTATCGAGCCCGAGGCGCGCAACACTGCCCCTGCCATTTTGGCGGCCGCGCTCTATCTATATGCTGCGGACGCAGAAGCCGTCATGCTCGTCGCCCCTTCCGATCACGTGGTGCCCGATACGGCCGCCTTCCACGCAGCCATCGCGCGCGGGATGCAGGCGGTTGAACGTGGCAAGCTTGTCACGTTCGGAATTCAACCAACGCATGCCGAGACCGGCTACGGCTATCTCGAACTCGCCAGCCGCCCCGACGGGAGCGGCGATGCGATTGACCTCAAGGCCTTCGTGGAAAAGCCCGATGAGGCGACCGCTCAAACGATGTTGGATGCTGGCACATTCATGTGGAACGCGGGCATCTTCCTGTTCAAAGCGAAGGATATCATTGAGGCATTTACCGCCCATGCGCCCGCACTAGCCGGCCCGGTTGGTGCATCCGTTAAAGACGCGAAGACCGATCTAGGCTTCTTGCGCCTCGATCCGCCAGCGTGGGACAAGGCCGAGGATATCTCGATCGACTACGCCGTTATGGAGCGCGCTCAAAACCTTGCGGTTGTGCCATTCACCGGAGGTTGGTCTGATCTCGGCGGATGGGATGCCGTCTGGCGCGAAGCAGGTCCGGATAGCGAAGGCGTCGTGACGTCCGGCGAGGCAACCGCCATCGATTGCCACGACACATTGTTGCGCTCTGATAGTGACCGCGTCGAAGTCGTCGGCATTGGGCTGACCAACATCATGGCGATTGCCATGAATGACGCGGTACTCATCGCGGACATGTCGCGCGCGCAGGATGTCAAAAAGGCGGTAGCCGCGCTGAAGGCAAAAGGAGCGCCCCAAGCGACGAATTTCCCCAAAGACCACCGTCCTTGGGGATGGTTCGAAAGCCTTGTCGTCGGCAACCGGTTCCAAGTTAAGCGTATTCACGTTCATCCTGGTGCGGCGCTTTCACTGCAAAGCCACGTTCATCGTTCTGAGCATTGGATTGTGGTTGAGGGAACAGCACGTGTCACGGTCGATGACGAAGTGCGTTTGGTCACAGAGAACCAATCCGTCTACATTCCCCTTGGCGCAATCCACCGCATGGAAAACCCTGGCAAAGTGCCGATGGTTCTGATCGAAGTGCAAACCGGTTCTTACGTCGGTGAAGACGATATCATCCGCTATGAGGATATTTATTCGCGCGGTCAGGGTGCGAAAGGGTAACTCATGAAAATCGCAGTCGCCGGGATTGGGTATGTCGGGCTTTCGAATGCCGTCCTCTTAGCGCAAAATCATGATGTGATCGCGGTTGACGTGTCGCCCGCGCGCGTGGAGATGTTGAACGCGCGCCAATGCCCAATCTCGGATCCCGACCTTGAGGATTTTCTCGCGAATAGGTCACTTTCGCTGGTGGCCACCACCGATCCGAAACTCGCATATGCGGACGCGGAATTTGTAATCGTCGCGACCCCGACGAATTACGATCCTGTCACCAATTTCTTCGACACATCCAGCGTTGAGCAGGTGGTCTCCGAGGTGATTGCAATCAACGATCACGCGACGATCGTTGTAAAATCTACCGTACCTGTGGGCTTCATCAGTGATCTACGTAAGGCCACGGGCTGTGACCGGATTATGTTCTCGCCGGAATTCCTGCGCGAAGGGCGAGCCCTCTACGATAACTTGCACCCCTCTCGCATCATCGTGGGCGAAACATCTGAACGTGCGAAACGCTTTGCCGAGCTTTTGCTAGAAGGCGCGGTCGACAAGAATGCGCCCGTTCTATTTACCGGCAATCGAGAAGCCGAAGCCATCAAGCTGTTCGCCAACACCTATTTAGCAATGCGCGTCGCATTTTTTAACGAGCTCGACAGCTATGCGATGGCCGGCGGGATGGATAGCCGCGAGATCATCGGAGGAATTGGCCTCGATCCACGGATCGGCGCCCATTACAATAATCCGTCATTTGGGTATGGCGGATACTGCCTGCCCAAAGACACTAAGCAGCTTCTCGCGAACTATTCCGAAGTCCCGCAAAACTTGATCCGTGCGATCGTCGACGCGAACCGGACACGGAAGGATTTTCTTGCCGATCAGATCATTGCCAAAGCCCCGCGCATCGTTGGGGTGCACCGCTTGGTCATGAAAGCAGGAAGCGACAATTTCCGGCAATCCTCGATCCAAGGCATTATGAAACGTATCAAGGCCAAGGGTATCGAGGTAATCGTCTATGAGCCTGCGATGACGGAGACCAGCTTCTTCGGGTCTCGTGTGGTGAAAGACTTGGCAACATTCAAGGCAGACTCTGATATCATCATATCAAATCGCCTGACCGATGATCTGCGGGATGTCGAGGATATCGTGTTCACGCGCGATTTGTTTGGCAAAGACTGACAGTCGCCGGCACTCTACACCGGTCTGGCAAATATCTCTGAAAGAAAGTCGGAAAATGACTTCACCCAATCCTAAAATCATTCTGAACGGCCGCTTTCTGCTTTAGAATGTGACAGGCGTTCAACGGGTTGAACGCGAAATCCTCGGCGCACTCGATCAGATGACAGCGGCCGGCGAGATCGAAGCACCGGAGATCGTGTTGCCAGCTGTGGGCGAAATCATTGCGCCTCCTGATCTCAAGTCACTGAAATTGACGCGTGTCGGGACACGAACCGGACACCTTTGGGAGCAAATCGACCTTCCCCAGTATGCGCGCGGAAAGATGCTTTGGTGTTTGGGGAATACGGCGCCAATCGTGAGCCTCATGTCACGCGATACGCGTGTTTTGACGATGGTGCATGACCTTTCCTACAAATACGTTCCCGAAGCCTATAGCTGGAAGTTCCGCGCCTTTTATTCCGCCCTCATCCCTATCGCCTTTCGGAAGAGCGATGTCGTCGTGACCGTGTCGAATTCGGAAAAAGCCGCAATTTCCGAACACTACCCTTTCCTACGAAACGCCGAGACGTTCCATGCGGTGCAAAACGGCGGTGTGCCCGACGATGTTGCACTGAAGGCGCATGCCGAGGAGTTTCCCCCGATGGAGGCGCGCGGCTATGGCATCTATGTGGGCTCGCTGAGCAAACGTAAAAACGCGGAAGGTGTCTTGAAGGCCGCGATCCGGTTTCTGGAGAGTTACCCCGAGATGCGATTTGTCGTGATTGGCGCCGGCTCCGCCGTCTTCGACAGTTTCGAGATCGATATCCCTGATGCCGTGAAAGACAGGCTGGAGCTGCGCGGTCAGATCAATGATCCAACCCAGATCTATGCCGCCTTCGCACAAGCACGGTTTTTGTTATTTCCATCATTTTATGAAGCAAGCCCGATGCCCGTCGTTGAGGCGATGACATTCGGCTGCCCGGTGATCGCATCGTCAATTCCGAGCCTGACAGAAAGATGTGGAGAGGCCGCACTTTATTGTCAGCCGCATGATCAAACGAGCATATCTGATGCAATCGATCGCCTGATGACCTCGCCCGACCTGTGGGAAACGCTTAGCGCCGCAGGCCGCTCGAAAGCGGCGACCTATTCCTGGGCGGGTCAAACCAATTCCTTACTGCGATTGAGTGGAGTTGCACGATGAGCTTTGTAAAGCTTCGGATCATCCACGAGACGAACCCCAAAAAGTATTTTCCGGCGCTCTATGAATTGGCAGAATCCGAAGATGTGAAACTGGTGGGGGCGCATCGTTATAGCGTGTGCAAAGAGTGGCTGCGTGCATGGCTGCGTGACCGGACGCCCTTATTGACTCGAACTCAGAACGCCCTAGGCGATCTTGCGCTGCGCGCCCGTATCCCTTTCATTTCAGGCGAGACGATCGTCATCGGCTTTGCGCCTTGGGATTGGCGACTGCTCATCTATCGGCATCTCGCGGCACGAAACCGGATATTGTATCAGACGTCGTGGCACGATTGGCGGCTTGAAGCGACGCCAAGACAACCCAAGCCACTCTGGCTTAAGCTATATCTCCAAAAACAGTGGCATCGCTTTGTCGCTCACCCCAATGTTCGTGTCATTGCAGTTACGCCCACCGTGGCAAAGACGGTGCTTGCGGAAACCAACGTGGCCGCGACCGTCATACCCCATGCCGTGCCCGAAGTTTTCTTTGAAGCAGGAAGGGCTCGGGGACCGAGTAGCACTGGGCCGCTAAAGCTTCTTTATGTTGGCGAGATTTCGGAGAAAAAGGGTATCAGGCAACTGCTTACCATCATGCAGGCGCTTTCCGCGGAGGACGTTGTTCTCAGCGTTGTCGGGAACGGGCCGCTTGTGGATGAGGTGAAAGCGGCGGGCGGTAAAGTGACCTACCTCGGCCCGATTTACGATCGCACAAAACTTGCCGAGACGATGGCGTCACATGATATTCTAATGCTCCTTTCCCAACGGACGAAAACTTGGGAAGAACTGTTCGGCATCGTCATCGTCGAAGCGATTGCCGCAGGCTGCGCCGTCATCGCGACCGATCACATCGGACCAGTGGGCATTTTAGGCGAGGGTGAGACTGTCGGACTATTCGATGAGAAGGATAGCCAGTCCGTGCTTACCTTGTTACGCACTATACGTATTGATCGCGAAAACCTCACCCGCCTGCGCGGCGCGCAGCAAGTCGCCGCGCAGTATTCAACTCAAGCGGTAAAATCGATGTGGCGCTCTCAACTATGAAAACCAAGATTTCTTATGACGATATCGCGATCTCGGCGCTGCTCTTTACGGCGCCAATCGGCAAAGCCTTGCTACCGGGTTTCCCGGATCACCTTGCTGCACGCTATAACAATACGTTAGTTGCCAATCTAGTTTCGGCTTCGGCGCCAACTAGGCTTTGGATTGGAAATAAGGCTACTTTCTCCAACTCGGATTTGGGAGAATATTATGCAAACTGATGTGCTAGCGTGGCCGAAAGAGAAGAACGCCCATGCGAACCCCTTCCAGAAGTTGTTATACTCCGCGGTAGAGAAAAATCATCGTTTTTCGGTCATCGAGTTTACGATCCTAGAAATCTTCAAAGGTAGCGACCAGCGACTTCTTCATATTCATTGGCCAGATGTATATCTCGCCAATGCAAAGGGAGCGAGGTTTTGGGTCAAGCTGGGTTTGTTGCGATGCCTGTTCATCATTGCCGGAATGCGAAATATACCGGTGGTTTGGACCGCCCATAACCTCAAGCGCGCCGGACAGAAAAACCAAGCTAAGATGGAGCGGTGGTTTTGGCCCTGGTTCGCGGACCGTATCGACGCTGTTATTTATATGACCACCGTTTCCAAGGCCGAAGCAGAGCAGGCCTTCCCGAATTGGAAAACTATCAAAAGTGCCGTGATCCCGCACGGCCATTATAGACCGATCATCGACGCACTCGCGGCTGAATCGACTGCCCGTCCTGCCCCAGCCAGTGACATCCTATTTTTCGGGTCTATCACGCGGTACAAGAATGCCTATCAAGTTTTGGACGCGTTTTTGAGCATGCCTTCGGAGGGCACTCGTCTCGCAATTCGCGGAAAAATGAGCAAGACCGAGCCCGACCTCAAGCTTGAATCGATGCTCAAATCTCTTTCCCCTGAACAGGCTAAAAATGTGCTGTTTGAGGATCGCTTTCTCGACGATAGCGAGTTGGTTGACGCCATCAGTGGGACCGATCTTGTCGTTTTCCCCTATTCGGATGTTTTGAATTCCGGCGCCGCGATCTTTGCGCTTTCGGTCGGTCGACCGATCCTAGCCAGCAATAACGCGCTCTTTCGCGAACTACAGGCGCAGGTGGGCGGCGATTGGGTGAGGTTGATTGACGCCGAATTGGACGCGCCCCAATTGGCCGCCGCACTCACACACGCGCAGGGATTAAAGGCCTCGGGTCAGCGCCCTGACCTGTCGGCCTTCGATTGGGACGTGATTGCCGACAAAACAACCGCCTTCTACACATCGCTCCTCGCGCCGTCGAAAGAACACCGGCCATGATGCCCCTACTTAAAAAGCTTGGCAAACTGATGAGCGTTCGCTTGCTCGCGATTGGCCTCACGTTCGTGCAGACGATTGTCATGACACGCGTTTTCGGGAGCGAAGTCTTCGGCCTCCTTTCATTCGCTTTGTCAATTTCGGCTTTCGCGATCCTGATCCTTTCTGCGGGATTGGATCAGATCCTGATGCGCGACATTGCGCGTTTTGGGGCCTCGATAGCGCCGCGTACAGGGCGATGGACGGCGATCTGGCGATTGGTTCGCTATCTCGTGACGCCCGTTACCCTCATCGTCTCCGCGGGCGGGGCGCTATTGATGCTGACGACAGATATTGGTGGGCCCTATCAGATCACGCTTCTCGGCAGCTTTATCATACTGCCCGCCTTCCTTGTGCGTAAATACGCGGAAGGAATCTCGCTCGGCACGAAGAAGGTCGTGCGATCGATCTTTGGGAGCCAGATCGTCTATCCTGTGCTGATGATCCTTGGCGGTGGTGTTATCTGGCTTGGCGCGGTCGAGACATCGGCGGCCGCAATCACCTACACCTACGTTTTTGCGGGCCTCGGGAGCATGATGGCCTCGTTGCTACTCATTCGAGGAGCGTTGGCGGACATGCGACGCACCAGCTCTGACACCTCTGTCGAAGATGGTGCAAGCCCGGGCACGCGCGCGATATTAATGAGCGGGATCCACTTCTCGCTCGTGTCACTCGGCTTTGTGTTGGGGCAGCATATCGATGTTCTTTTGACAGGCGTTCTTTCAGGCCCCGGAGACGTCACACTCGTCCGCATTGCCTCTCGGGTCGCCGAAATGGCTGGGCTTATGCGCGCGATTATCATGCTGCAATTCAAACCATTGCTTGCGGAGGCACATGGGAAGAGCGACACCGCACTCCTGCAAGCGCATGTGAAGTCGATGGTAAAAATGTTCGTGATAACCGGAATACCCATTACCGTGACGCTTTGGATTTTCGCGGAACAGGTAATGGGCGTCTTTGGGCCGGAATTCGTAGAAGGCGCATGGGCAATGCGCATCTACGTCTTGGGGGTGCTGGTCACTCTTATCTTGGGCCCAGGTGACGCTACACTATCCTTTAGCGCACAAGAAGGCGTGGCATCTCGCATATTAATGGGTTCCATCGCCATACAGTTTGTACTTGATTTGGTCCTTATTCCAAATTTTGGTGTCATGGGGTGCGCCTATGCAAATCTAATGGCCATGTGCTATTTAGGTCTCGCAAGCCGCCATATGGTTATCAAGAAAGTCGGGGTCGACCCTTCTATATTTTCAGTAATATCTTGGTCACGTCGATGACACCTCTCTAGAGCAGGAGATTGTGGCGTCTCGGAAAAAGTGAACATCCGTGTTTTATTTCTGGCTCACCAAGATCGGGAACTACTTGGATAATGGAAGTCCTTGCGCGCATCTCTTACGCTCGGGTCCATTGGGAACCAATTAACTGGTATCTTTACGAATTGGATCATGATCGGCTTTCCGGCGATCAAAACTGGATGCGACCTGACGCTGAAATATTGGCAGGCGACGATGACTACGCCTCGGAATTTCGAAGGACACTATCGGGTTCTGCGCCGCGCAGGCCCGCGATGGCAAGAATATCCGAGCTTTCGCAGTTTAAAAATATGATGCGGCTGCTCACCGCGGGTAGAACGATCATCAAGTTTGTATACGCACAGCGAGCTCTTCGGTGGCTGAAAAACAATAGTTCCGCGAAAGGATGCATAATCCTGAGACACCCCTCTGCCGTGGTCGCATCGCAATTGCACCATCCCTACCATAAAGCGGGTCATGCAAATCAGCATCCGGAATGGACCGTTGAGGTGATTAGCCGTGTGCACCCAATCTACAGCGATGAAGACTTGTCCAAATTTCCTCAGATCAACGATATTTTATCATGGGACCTAAGCCCCGCAAGGAAGCTTGCCGTGACTGCATGCCTAGATCTTTTGTCGTCAATATCTGACGCCGAATTACGTCAAAGTTATACTTTTGCAGTTTACGAGTCACTCGTGGATAACCCCAATAATTTCTTGAAGATTGCTCAAGCTCTCGGTCTTCCCGTGGTGCATCAGCCCACCATCGAAACACTGAGACAGCGCAGTCGGACAACCTCAAGTAGCGATAAGGGATCAGGGGCAAAGCGCTTGGAAGACACGGAACGAGCAGAAATTCAGCGCATAATCGATGCGTTTGGAATTGATTTTTATCAGGCGGACGGATCCGTGAATATTCAGAGGTTGAGTGAGCGAGGGTTTTCACACCTCGTGGCTTGAGACCACCGTACGCTGCGTTTCGAAGCTGTAAATCCTTGAGTTCTATGACTCGCACAGAGCGCGTAAGGCGCAGTTTGTGAGTGAAAGGAACTCAAGATGACAAATCCGTTCAAAGGCCGAGAGAGCGCCCTGTCCGACCCAAGCCGGGACCTCGCCCCCGTTGTGCCAAATGACGCGCAGAATCTTCCCAGCACTGCGGTTGCGCTTTATGTCGAAACCGGTGGGCGGGTCGCATTTGTGACTGTTGTTGGGCAACAGCGTCTTGTCAGCGTCGGAAACTTCTCGATCCTGCCGGTCGGCGTGACGCGTGTCCTGTCTACGGGGACGACCGCGGCGGGAATTCACGCTTTCACGGTATCCTAAATGTTGGGGCTGTCGCGTGCTTTCACACCAATAGCTCTCCAGCGGACCTCTTATCGTAATCCGGTCGAGACCTACACCTTCATCAGCGGACAACTGCCGTCAGGTCTGACATTCGCGCGCGCAAGTGTTGGAAGCTATACGCAGGTCGACGGGGCGCTCGTGCTCGCTCCGACGGCAACGCCACGTTTCGATTACGCGCCCATCGGCGGCCTCCCGCGCGGGCTTCTGTTAGAGGCTGCCGCGACGAACCTTGTGGATCGCAGTACCGGATATTCAACCACGTCGTGGCGTCGCAATGGTGTGAGCGTCGGCGGCCCTAATGCCACCTCACCGATGGCGGGCGTCTTGTCCGAAATGATCGTCGAAGATAGCTCCAACGGTCGTCACGACATCGAATATAATTTTGGCAGTGGCCAAGCGGGAGAGGCATATTCCGCCTCGATCTACGTCAAACAAGGGACGCGCAGCCGCGTCCGTTTTCGGTGCGGCAGATCTGATTCTGCGGAATCAATCACTGTCAATCTTATATCGGGCGCCGTCGAGGCTGTTGGCACGCGCGTGACGTCGCACCGCTGCGAAGACGTCGGCAATGGTTGGTGGCGGCTGGCTCTGACAACGACACTCGATCAAACAAGTACGGCCCAATACCTGCAAGTACGGTTGCTGGATGCAAGTGGGGGCGATAGCTATCCGGGGAATGGCAGCGGCAGTATCAATGTGTGGGGGGCGCAACGTGAAAAAGGGAACAGCACCTCCAGCCATATTGTGACCGACGGGGCGCGGGCCACACGGCAACAAGATGTGCTCACTTTACCGCCGCGATCCGGCCTATACGACCTCATGTTGTATTTTGATGCTGGTATCACGGAAGTTCGCAAATCCGTCTTACTATCGCAAGGTTGGACATTCACGGCCCTATCCGCGCGCCTCTCGCGGATTGAGATATTCCCGCAAGGCAGTTTATAATTTAAGGCGCGATCTTGCCCATATGATCGCGCCTTTAAACCAATATTGGGATGATGGCTGGCGGCGCTTCATGCCACCGCGCGGACGTAATCGCGGAGTTCTTGCCGGAACCTTTCCGATGAAAACCCCTTCGCATGTTCGCGGATTGCTTGCCGATCAAACTGGCTCTCGACCGCCTCAAAACGCGAGATTGCTGACAGCAAATCTGGCACGCTCGGCATATCGAAATGGACACCCGTCGGATGCGACGTCTCCAAGCCCCGCACCGTCTCCGCCGTTCCGCCTTGGCTCAAAGCCAAGACTGGGGTCCCGCAGGCCTGCGCCTCCACTGGGACGATGCCGAAATCTTCTTTCGCAGCAAAGACAAAGGCGCGTGCATGTTGCATGTGCTTGCGCATTACATCGAAAGGCGCGTGGCCTAGGAATGTGACGTTCGGCTGCGCCAGTGCCTTGATCCGTGCCATCTCGGGCCCATCACCGCACACGATCAATTTCAAATCGGGGCGCTGGCCGAAGGCAGATACGATCAGATCGATATTCTTATAGGGCACCATTCGCGAGGCGGTAAAAAAGTAGTCGCCGCGAGGTTGATCGGAGATGGTGAAAGCTTCCGCATCGACGGGCGGATAGATCACGTCCGCCTCACGCCTATATGTTTTCCAAATTCGCTTTTTGATGAAGTTGGAGTTGGCGACCATATAGTCAACCTGCGCGACCGTCCGCATATCCCAAATGCGAAGCCTGTGCATCATCTCATGCGCGACTTTTCGTTTCAGCCAAGCCCCAACGCCATCGATCGAGTTCACGTATTCATGCGTCATATCCCAAGCATATCGGACTGGGCTATGAATATAGGAGACATGCGTCTGATCGGGGGTCGTAATAACCCCCTTCGCGAGCGCAGCCGAAGAACTCAACACAACCTCATGATGTGTCACGTCAAAGGCTTCGATGGCGCGTGTGCAATGTAGAATTAGGTATCGATAATAGCGCTTCACGCCCGGCCACGTATTCAAATGGCTGGTATGGATCGGGCGGCCGTTCGTAATTTCAGATATTTCAGAAGGAGAAAGAAAGTTGAATAATGTGTAGATCGTCGAGTTCGGGAAGGTCTTCACCATCTGCTGCACAACCCGCTCTCCGCCACCAATAACCGGCAACCAGTCATGAACAATTGCAATGTCCGGCGAATAGGGCGTGTCAGGCATCGATTAATCCTCTTATGTAAACAAGCCCAAACGGAGCTTCTAAATCATAATCATAAATATCGCGATGCACACTCTCAAAATCGTGCGGCAGGTGACTCTTAAGGCGGCGGGCGGACCGCTAAGCGCGTGCAGGTGGCGTCCAAATCGCGAACGTGCAACGCGGAATACGACCATTTCCCACTAAATCCTACTTCGGCTCGCGGAGATTGGAGGATAGGTATCCGCCTCGAACACAGAAACCGACGTTCTTGCCACGCCATACAGATTGCCGCGCTTCGGCATGAAGACCGCGTTTGTTTGCGGTTGATTGATCTCACCAGAGTGCCTTCGCGCACATACGTACACTCCTCGGGTTTTGAGTAAAGGCAGCAGGGCGATCAACAATTACCGATTTTATTGAGCCCGGCATGGGGAGGCGGCATGTCATTTCCCTAAACCGAGGCGAGCGGTCGAGCTCATGAAGCTTAGCATCTGCATCGCCTAGCGGTTCGATGCAGCGATCCCATCCTCAACCCCTTAGCCATCCCGCCGCCCCAGCATCCCGAATTCTTGCGATGATTGCCTCATGGGCATCATCATCGGTGACAACGCGTGTCATAACAATCCGCTGCTTGATGGCGCCCCCTTTTCCTTCAAGTCATCAGTGGCTTCAGCGCGAGGATAGAGGGGGAGTGGCGCGTGTCAGAGCCTGCTCGGGAGTAACGTTGATCAGGCCAGGGTATTTTAAAAATCGTCGATCCAATTAAAAACCCTCCTGCCGGTTTTTATCGGCGGGAGGGTAAATAAGAATTACATTAGTAGAAGTATGATCAGCAAGACCGATAAAGGCGCGCCGAGCAACCAAGCGATAAGAACAGGCATAGCCAACTCCTTAATGTTTAGGGTTAATGTCCATATTTACGGAATCCGAGATTTGAATCGCGGTGCATCCCGCCTTTAACCGATGCGAAATAGGCGGCAGCAGCGCTAATCAACATCGTTGCGGCCAAAACGAAGGCTGCGATCATCCCAGCGATCCGCGTTTGGTCCACAGCCTCAATCGCTTCCTCACGAGCTGCGAGCCCGTCAGCGAACGCGGTTTCGACGCGTGCTTGTGCGGTGGCAGGATCCAGCTGTGTTTCCGCAGCGACGACATTTGCAACGTATTGCTGATCCTCCTGCGAGAATTCACCAGTCGCGATCGAGCGCGCCAAAATTGCTGCGACATCGGCTTTCGCTTCTGCCGATCCTTGCGTCGCGTCGCCGCGCAGCAACGCCGAGCTCGCATAATCGGTTGCCTCTGCCAATTGCTCATCAGCGGCCTCCAAAGCTGCGCTCGCACCGCCTCCGACGGCCCCGAGTGTGCCGGTGACACCGCTGACGGCCATGAATGCCCCTAAAACGGCCCCGACAGCCCAGACCACCACACCGTGCGCCCCGTCGCGGGCCTCGATCTCATCGGCACTGCTGTCGCCGAGTCTGCGACGCAAGCGGCCTGTGAGATAGCCCCCCGCGGAGAAGCTCGTAACAGCCGTCCAGATCAACCAAATGCCACCGGCGATCGTAATCCAGCGCAAGGACACACCCTCGCCTTCCATTGGGCTGGACATCGATAAACCGAAGGCAGCGCCAAACGATAGAAGCACGACCGTCAAGGCCGTCGCCAAAAATGTGCCGGCAAAAATCGCGGGCCAGTCTACGTAACGCAGATCGGTTTCACGTACTGCGAAATCAGAGGATGTTTGGGTTGTTGAATAATCCATACTTATCGTTCCTTATTAAAACGTTTCAAGCAAGACCAACGAACGACAACACTGCCATAACGACGACCACGAGTCCGACGAGATAAATAACACTGTGCATGGAACACCTCTTTCATTTATTTGAAGCAGCCGCTTGGGCCGTATGGGTATTCAACACGGGCCTTCAATATTAGTTCCCAGAAATGTGAGGATTTGTAATGATTGACGTCCCAAATGCGATTAAATCCTAATTTTCGGAGCTAGGTGTTTGAACCCAAGGTTTGATGGTGCGATCCTTTCAGACATCTCCGCGAACACCTTGCTGGTGCATCCCGATGTCTGGCTGCGCGGTGAGCGTGTCGCAAATCGCATCAATCTGCTTGCAAAATGGACCCGCAATGGGGGCGGGTTGATCATGATCGGCGGCTACTTCTCGTTCCAAGGGATCGATAGCAAGGCGCGGAGGCATAACACCCGCGTCGAGGACGCACGTCCCGTGACCTGCCTGACGTGCGATGACCGTTTGGAAATTCCAGAAGGTTGCGTTCCCACGGTGAATGCGGCCGACCATCCCATCTTGGGCGGGATCACTGGTGATTGGCCTTACCTGCTCGGCGTGAACGAGGTTGTGTTGAAAAATGAGGCGAATGTCGACTTGATCCTGTCGTTCCCCGAGGATCAGCGCGGACTCCCGCTCTTGGCGACGGGATCTTACGAAAAAGGTCGCACGGTCGCAGCGACATCTTATATGAGCGAGCGTTGGCTACCGCCGGCATTCTTGGCGTGGGACGGGTACGATAAACTCTTCGGCAATATGGTCGCGTGGGCCGCAAACGATATCTACCCACCATATAGGGAGGCCGCGCCGATGGACGTGATTGCTCTGACACAGCGCCTAATGGCGTTCGATACGATCAATCCCACCGGGCAATGAGACGCCATGCGCGGCCATTCTATGCGATTTTCTCTTAACCGCCGGTTTTGAGGCACGATCATACCCAATGCCCGATGGCCGTGCGAACCTGATCGCACACCTCGGGAGTGGTACCGGCGAACCGCTCGCCTTTACCGGCCATCTCGACACTTTCCCTTTGGGAAACCAACCGTGGCGCACAAATCCCTTCTCCGGTGAGATCCGCGACGGAAAGCTGTTCGGTCGTGGAAGCACAGATATGAAGGGAGGGGTTGCTGCGTTCGTCGGTTCCTTCAATCTTGGGCAGGCTCTACACTAAAGTGAGGGATTTTGCGGGGGGCAGGTCAATACCGACCGCCCCCGCGTCGTCGGGCTGTACCGTACCTTGTGCCTGCGGAAATGCGGCCTCGACCAATACCAAGACAGCCCCCTCCAACACGTCTGTCAGATCACCTGTCCGCGCCCGCTCCAACGCGTCATCCGAGACATACGTTGTCGTCGCGCGGTCGGCGGGGCCAACGAAATCATCGCGCTGTTCGACAGTAATTGGGTCAAGCGCGAAGAGGATCACACGGCGGCGAAAGAGCCTAAGCCCCCATCACCTCTTTTACCGCCGCCGATAGATCCTCGCTGAGGAAAGGCTTGCTCAACGTCACGCTGTTTATCAGCCGGTCTTCCCCGGAAATTTCTGGCCCGCCCGTTGCGAAAATGATTGGCAATCCGGGCCGCATGAGACGCGCCTGCTTCGCCAGATCTAACCCCGATCCGTCCGGCAGGCCCAGATCAGTGAGCAAGAGGTCCGGTGTCTCCGAGTGCAAAAGCGTTATCGCCTCCGTGATCGATCCGCATTGCAAGACGTCCCACCCGTCATCCTTCAATCCGAAAGCGATATCTGTCCGGATCAAAACATCATCCTCGCAAATAACCACTTTCCGAACCGCGTGATCGGAGCGCGGCGCCGTATCACGCATAGGATCGGGCGGGGTTTGCGCTGGCACGAACGCGTCCGCACGGCTCTCGCCATCCGAGAGAATTGTCTCTCGACACAGGATGCCGCGAATTTTTTGGGCCATTGCAGATTGCGTGTAGGGCTTGCTCAACAGGTGCACGCCCTCATCCAAGCGTCCCTCATGGACAATCGCGTCCTGCACATAGCCAGAGCTAAACAGCACAGGCAAATCCGGTCGCAGGAGGCGTGCTTTTTCTGAAAGCTGGTGGCCATTTATTCCGCCAGGCATGATGACATCGGTGAATAAAAGATCGACATTTGCGCCCCCCTCGAGGAGCTTGAGCGCCGCGTCACCATTTTCCGCCACCAAAACATGGTACCCTAAATCGGTGAGCAACTCATACGCCGTGTCCCGCACGTCGTCATCGTCCTCGACCAAGAGAATATCTTCCGTCCCGCGGGGCATTCCACCGACAGAGATGATACGGCTGGACGCGGGTTCTTTGAGCGAGCGCGGCAGGAACATCGCGATCGTTGTCCCCGTCCCAACTTCGCTTTCGATGGTGATGTGGCCGCCGGATTGTTTTGCAAACCCGTACACCATGGACAGACCAAGGCCGGTTCCATTGCCGTCGAGCTTCGTGGTGAAGAAGGGTTCGAAAATCCGGTCGATCACATCAGGCGCCATACCGCTTCCTGTGTCGGTGATTTTGATCACCACATACTTTCCGGGCGGCACGCTACGGTATGTTCGTGAACGGGACTGCGACAGGTCTGTATTCTCGACCTCGATCGAAAGGGTCCCAAGGCGATCCATCGCATCTCGCGCGTTGATGGACAGATTGAGGATCGCATTTTCCAAACTGTTGACATCAACGCTGCAATTCCACAGATCCGGCGCAAACTGGGTTTTCAGCTCCACGCCTTCCCCAACGGCGCTTTGCAAGATACCCACCATCTGCCCAATCACAGACGTCAGATCCACCACGATGGGCTCAAGCGGTTGCTTGCGCGCGAAGGACAGGAGTTGGGATGAAAGCTTCGCGCCCCGCCCAACGCTTTTCATCGCGAGAGCGATCCGTGATTGGGCGGGCGATCCCGCCTCGATCGTGCGCATCGCCATCTGCAAGTTGCCCGTGATGACTTGCAACAGATTGTTAAAGTCATGCGCAATCCCGCCAGCGAGGCTGCCAATCGCTTCCATCTTCTGGCTTTGCCTCAGGGTGTTATGCACATCTTCAAGCTCTCGGTTCCGGGCCTCGACACGCCGCTCCAAGGTCTCGTTTAACTCCGCGATCTGGTCCTCAGCGGTTTTGCGCTCCTGAATATCGGTATTTGTGCCGACCCACCCAATCAACACGCCGTCCGCGGATCGCAACGGGGTGGCACGGACGAGATGCCAATGGTAGCTGCCGTCGGCCTTGCGGAGGCGAAATTCTGTGGCATAGGTGCGCGCATTCGCTATCGCATCAGTCCAGCTCGCAGCGGCCTCGGATAAATCGTCCGGATGCACGGCGCGCCCCCAAGCATCGCCGTAAAGATCCCCCTCCTGCATCCCCGTGAAGTCATACAATTGGTCGCTCAGCCAGTCGAGCTTTCCATCGGGTTGGGCCGTCCAAACGTGGTTTGGCATCGTCTGCGCCATGGTGCGGAATTTCTCACGCGTTACGTTAAGCTCGTCTTCCGCAAGCTTCTGGCCTGTGACGTCATGCCCCTGAACAAAGATGCCGGTGCATTTCCCGCTATCGTCTTTTAGCGGATGGTAGATAAAATCGATGTAGCGCTGCGCGGGGCTACCGTCAGCGGGGGCTTTAAGTGTCGCACGCATGCCCGTGATCGAAATCGGCTCTCCGGTCTCGTAGACCTGATCTAACAGCTCGAAAAACCCCTGACCTTCGAGATCCGGCAGCCCTTCGCGCACGGCGCGCCCGATGAGATCACGATCTCCAACGAGGTCATAATAAGCTTGGTTTATAATTTTGAAGATATGCGACGGCCCGTCCACAATCGCCATAAAGCTCGGCGCTTGATCGAAGGCTGATTTGAAGAACGCGCTCATAGCTTCAAGCTCAAGGTTCTCGCTCGCGACGGCTTCAGCGCGCTGTAGAAGTGCCGCATGTTTCGGCAAGCGGTCGGCCCCCACCGGCAGGTCACTTTGGTAGAGATCAGTGACGTCCATCGTGTTTTGCAAAATATATTCAATGGCGCCGCCGGAATCGAGCAACGGCGTATGGGTTGCGCTCCAAAAACGATCTTCGAGATTTCCGTCCTGATCGCGGATCGGGTAAGGAATAAGCGGCAGATGATCTGTCTGCGCGGTGGTTAAAACCCGATTGAAAGACGCGCGCAGCATCTGATCGGAAACTGTATCCTCATCGGCGGGAAATTCTTCGAGCAGAAAACGACCGATAAGCGTCTCGCGTGCTCGGCCAACCGTCTTCAAATAGGCATCATTCACCCAGACTATTCTCAGCTCTGGATCGAGCAGCACATAGGCTGAAGGCACTCTCGCAAAAAGCGTGTCGATATCTATTTTCATACTTTTATGCCGAATGAGGGGGTGAATATCGTTAAGTCCCCAAGTCTTGGTGAACTCTCATATATATGTAAAGGTTTACGTAGCGCGTATCTTAAAGCCTGTCGAAACCCGATCATGAACAACGCCGACTGTCGGCTTGGCGCCAGTCTCCGCAATTGGCGTCAGGTAGCTGCCCTGCAGGGGCGCAAACGTCGCTTGCGCACATGTCATAGTCATCCATCGCGCCTCCCGCTGTCGGAAATTTTTTTATCTCGTTCATAACACCTCTCACAAAGGCGATCTGGCAAAAACGCTGGCGACAAAAGACCTAGCAATTACATACAGTTACATTCCTATATGTTTTACGCGATCCGGAAGCCCGCTTCCTTAACGCGCCAAGCTCAGAAAGGTTCCTTCTTGCCGTGAATATGATGTGCTCCCTCAAGCTACGACTTGTCAGTTTGCCGTTCGCGCGGGTGTCACTCTGAAATTTCTGCCCCATATTCTTGACGAAGGGTCTGACAACTCCGTCGCGACCCGACCTTTTGACGATACGAAACTGGGGAAAGAATATGTTCTTTGATCAACCTGTCGTCGACGCCTTGGCCAAAGGCGTTATGTTAAGTGGCCTCGCCTTAGCATGGGTCATCATGCTTGTTCGTGTCGTCGGGCTCAGGTCTTTCTCGAAAATGACCAAATTTGATTTCGTGATAACGATTGCAATGGGGTCCCTGCTCGCCGGCGCCTCACAATCTGAAAACTGGATTGGTTTTCTTCAAACCCTCACGGCGATGGGCTGTCTCTTTGCTGTGCAATATTTTGTATCGGCCCTGCGCCGAAAATCGGAAGCCTTTGATCAACTGGTGCAAAATACGCCAGTTCTTTTGATGAAAGACGGGCATATTCTGCACGAAGCATTGGCAAAAACGCGTGTGTCAGAAGAAGATTTGATCTCCAAACTGCGTGAGGCGAATGTGCATCATTTTGCGAGCGTGCGCGCCGTGGTGTTGGAAACCACAGGCAACCTTTCGGTGTTACATGGTCAGACCTTGGAAGATCGCCTGCTCCGAGGTGTCACCCGCGTCTAATACTTCATATTTTCATCAGAGAGTTGCATGACAGACGATACGTTTTACCATTTCGCCCCCTATCATATGACGCTCGCCGTCGTCGGCGTGATCGTCATTCTGTCCCGTTGGTTTCCGCGGCTGATCTCGTCACACGAACCCGCCGCCGCGCCTTTAATGATCGGATTTGGTGCCCTTGCGGTGATGTTCTTTCCATCGCTTCCCGCCCTTCCTGATCCCCGGATCGAGCCGAAACTATGGGAAATCGTTGCCGAGATTACGGTGATCGTCGCGCTGTTCGGCACAGGAATGCGCGTTGATAAAATTGGACCCTTCAAAAAATGGGTGCCAACAATACGGCTTTTGTTGGTGGCTATGCCGTTGACGATTTTGGCGATCTTTTTCCTCGGGATCACAATGGCTGGTTTGACGGCGGCTGGTGCAGTTTTACTGGCGGCCGTGCTGGCGCCTACCGATCCTGTACTGGCCGCCGATGTGCAAATTGCACCGCCGCAAGAGGGCGACGAACATCCCGTCCGATTTGCACTCACGACCGAGGCCGCGCTGAACGACGGATTGGCATTTCCCTTTGTCTATCTGGGTTTAATCATCGCGGCGCAGGGCCTATCGGTTACCGATTGGGGGCTGAGCTGGGTGTTTCAAGACATTATCTACCGCATCGGCATTGGCTGCTTGATGGGGTGGGTTGGCGGATGGCTTTTGGGGCAAATCCTGTTCAACTTGCCCAAAGCCACGCGCCTCGCGGATACTGAGTTTGGCGTCATCGCACTCGCCGGTGTCTTTTTGTGTTATGGTTCAACCGAATTACTCGAGGGGTACGGCTTCATCGCGGTTGCGGTGATGGGCCTCTCCTTGCGCCGTGTCGAAAGCAATCACGCGTACCACCGCCACTTGCATGATTTCTCTCAAGCAATCGAACACGCTCTGACGGCTATCCTGCTCATCTTACTGGGCGGCATACTGCCTCGCTTGATGGCGGACATGGAATGGTTCCATCTCGGAACGGCGCTCATCGCGTTAGTTTTCGTGCGGCCTGTGGCGGGTTGGCTATCGCTGTATGGGACGACACTCACCTCCGATCGCAGAATGTTTGTGGCCGTCTACGGAGTACGCGGGATCGGATCGATTTACTATCTCGCCTTCGCAGGCGCACATGCAAATCTGGCCGACGCGTCCGACTTGTGGATCATCACAGGGCTCACAATCTTCGGATCAACCATCCTGCACGGGTTCACGGCGGGATGGGCTATGGCAAAAATCGACCGAAGAAAGTGATGCGAAGAACGGCTGACCCCTTACGGGTCTGGATCATCTTTCGGTGTGCCGGGCTGTTTGGAGTTGGGCGTTGGCCGATCATTCGGGTCACGCGTGTGCTCGTTGGCCGGATCAATACGCTGCTGGCGCTGATCAATCACATGCGGTTCGGGATGGCGCATATCGTCAGGCGACAAATCTTTGCCGGCTCGATCTTTATTAGCGCGTCGTTCTGGGCAATCGGGCATGTCAAAATCCTCAATGCAAGTTAGGTTTTCTCAACCCGCATTCGGATGAAAAGTTCCCGACGTGTCAGTGAAATTTTCGGCTGCGGAGCTGCGCGAATTTCGGGAACCCAATGACGTTTCACGGCGTTACTGTCACGTGATTTCGAGCCGCTAAGCCAAGCTAGATCTTGGAGGTAACTCGTTATTTTTTCGTAATATTTCGGATCGATATCAGAATTTTCGGATGCCCCCTTTCGGGGGGCATATCCAAGTTTTGCACCCCAACATTGAGAGAGTATTATGGCAACTTCAAACTCAGCTAAAAGCACCGCGAAAACTGACGATACCAAGTCGAAACCTGCTGCGAAATCCAAGACGAGCCGCGGCGGGAAAACCCGCACCGTCAGCAAATCCAAGCCCGATGCGACAGCACGTTCAAAACGGGCGAATACCGTCGCGCGCAAAACCTCCACAAAGGCCAAATCATCCGCCAAAGCGAACAAATCCGAGGAGAAAGGCCTCGCAGATCTCTTGGAGCACGGCGTGAAAGATATCTACTACGCGGAAAAGAAGATCTACCGCGCCCTGCCCAAGATGATCAAAGCTGCGGATGACGAGCAGCTCGTGGAGGCATTGACCGAGCATCGCGAGGAAACCTCGGGGCAGATCGAGACCTTAGAAAAAGTCTTTGAAGAGATGGGCCTCAAAGCCAAGGGCGAGAAATGTGAAGCCATCGACGGGATCTTGGCCGAATCCGACTCCATCCTCGATGATTTTGGCGGCACCTTCGCCGGCGATGCGGCGATCATCTTCTCGTGCCAAGCAGTCGAGCATTACGAGATCGCACGCTACACCAGCATGGTCGGTTTTGCCGACGCATTGGGCTTGGATAAGGTTCGCGATATGCTCAAAGAGATTCTGGATCAAGAATCCTCGGCCCATACCAAGCTGGACGATCTGGCCGACGGATCCATTAACGAGGCGGCATCCGAATACGATGAGGACGACGACGAGTCAGACACGGCGTCTTCGACCAAGTCCTAAACTGCAGTGAACAGGAGAGGGTGCGGCGCCGGCCGCGCCCTTTTTTCGAAAATTCCTGAATTATAGAGAATTCCAACATGGAAGATCCAATTGTCCCATTCGACTGGGCGCGCATGTTTTTGGGGGATGACCCCAACCTGTTCTATTTGGAAATCGTGTTCCGAACATGCCTCGTCTATGCCTATGCCTTGGCGTTGATACGCTGGGTCGGCGGCCGCGGGATCGCCCAGATGTCGACCGTGGAATTTTTGCTGGTCATCGCGCTTGGCTCGGCCGTAGGGGACGCGATGTTCTACCCCGAGGTGCCGATACTCCACGCGATGCTGGTCATCACCATCGTCGTGATCATCAACAAATGTCTGGACTGGTTGATCCAACGCTATGACCTCGTCGAGAAAGCGATCGATGGCGCAACGGCCGAAATTGTGCGCGACGGGGTTATCGTGATGAAAACCCTCGGCAATAGCAGTATTGGCAAAAGCGAGCTATTCATGAGCCTGCGCACCCACGGAGTCACAAATCTGGGCGAGGTACGCAGCGCCTATATCGAGACATCAGGACAGTTCAGCGTCTTTCGCGCGGAACCGCCCCGCGCTGGCCTGCGGTTTGAGCCGGCTTGGGATGTCGCCCCGCCCCCATTTTATTATCATGGCGATGACGTAACAGCGTTAGGGCAAATGTGCTGTTGCGGATGCGGCTCCACCCTCAGCGGGGGGACCGCGCTGCCGGAACGGTGCGATATCTGCGGCGGCACGTCATGGACAACCGCCGAAGATGGCGCGCCAGAAACGTCGCGATCTTAAGGTGATGTCCCCGAGCATGACGCGGTTCGTGCGGTATTGTGAAGGCGCGTGCGCTTCTTGCCGTGACGCGCGACATAGAAAAAGGAGGAAGGTTGCCCCTCCTCCTTTCCCGTAATCCAAGCACGACACACGATGTCAAAACATGCCCGTATTTACGATTTTGACTTTATCTAAATGCGCCGGTCTCAAGATCTGCACCCCGAGACCGGCACGTTTGATTAGAAGCCGAGCACCAGCGACAGGCCGAGCGTGTTATCCGAGGACTTCAGGCCTTCGGACGGATCGGTGTTGTAGTCTGTCGTGTAGCTTACGCGGGTCGAAAGGCTATCGGAGAGCTTCATGTTGAAGCCAGCGTCGTTCGACACAACGGTGTTAACTTTCGAGCCGACGATATCGGTATCCATCGTGAACGAAACAGTTTCGTTGAACGCGTAGAAGTAGCGCGACGACGCGATGAAGCCGAGTTCGGTATCCGAAGCGCCAGTTGCGTCTTTGAAGTAACGTGCGCCTGGGCCCGCTTGCACGCGCCATGTTTGGTTAGGCTGGTTCAACACGCGGTAACCAGGACCGAAGCCGAGGAAGGCGTCTGTTTCCGAACCGTCGATGCCATTGCCATCGGAATCGGTCAGGTAGCCATCATACTGGTAACGCGCCAAGCCGAACGCGTAGAGTTCAGGCGTGAAATAGCGGCTACCTTCGTATGTACCGAAGAATTTTTCTTCGTTCTTTTCGCCGTTTGCTTCGCCGTACTCAACTGCGAAACCAACGAGGTGGCTCCAGTCACCCATGCCGTAGGTCAGACGACCAGCGCCCGAAAGCTCACCGTTGTCGGTGTTGCCGTTGGTGCCCGACGCGGAGAGAGCGAACGAACCGCCCCAGCCTTGTTCTACACCGTTTGCGCCGTAGCGCTCTGCGTCTTGGCCATCAGCGATGTCGTCGGTCGCGATTTCTGCGATGTCGTCGATTTGGTCGTTCAGGTCTTCGATGCCCAAAGCGCGTTGCTGAGCGTAGAGCGGAGCGCCTGCAACGATTGCGAGTGCTGAAGCGGTCGCCAGTTTCATGAATGTGTTCATCGTTTGAACCTTTCTCATTTGAGAGGTCTGTCATCCGGCACTTTGCCATCGATCAGAAGCCGTCGTTGTGAGTTTGGTATAGAACCTTCGAACAGATGAGTGAAGTTCGTTTTAGTTGTAGATATCGTGAGTATTTCTCACTTATATGTGTTCAAGTCGTGATCAGCGGCGCTATTTTCCATCGGATTGAGGGGCGCTGTCAGAATTTTTTGTTCTATTTCAGCGTCTTTCACGACATCGAAAAGACAACTCCGCGCGAGCGCCCTTAGTTCCGGATCAAGGTCTTCGCGCCAAACAACCCACGACGGGTAATGAAACCGTGGCGCATCCGCAACAATGTGCAGCTTGCCGATATTGACATAGCGTTGAACGGCCCTAGCGGGCAGGTAAGCGGCCGCATGTCGGTTCACGATATACTCCATCGCCAGTGCACCAAGGGCCATAGAGCGCCCCGCATCCGTGAGATGCGGAACAGACACGGTGAGGGCATGGGTAAATTCGGGCCCCCAATCCACCGCGACGTAAGTGTCTTTCAGATCGAGGGTCGCATCGGGAAATGAGGCAACAAGAATCAGCTCATCATCGAGAGCATGTTCCGCGATCAATCCCGGGCGCAATTGGGGGGTATATAAAAGCCCCGCGTGAATCACCCCTTCCACAAGGTAGCGCATGATCCGGTCGCTCATCCCCAGTTCGCAATGCACGCTGAGTTCCGGCATAGCCGTTTGCATCTTATCCAGCCACCGGAACCCGAGACGCGGCCAAAGCGAGTTTTGCGCCCCGATCGAGATCGCACGGCTATACCCGTCGGGAATCGCGATCTGCTGCTTCGCTTCTTGCCAGAGTTTCAGCATGCTCAACGCGTAAGGCTCAAACTGGCGCCCCTCCGCCGTCAAAATCGCGCCGGCTTTCGAGCGGATGAATAAAGGATGGCCGAGACTGTCTTCCAAGCGTTGGATGCGAAGGCTTACCGCCGATTGCGTGACAAACAGACGGTCACAGGCCGCGACAAACGATCCTGTATTGGAGACTTCGAGAAACGTCTTGATCAGTGTGATGTCCATCTTCTATCCATTCGCAAAACTCGTATCAAATATTAATGCTATTCGTTTTTCTGTTGGCTACGCAAGCGCTATAACGCTTTCAACGGGATGAGACACCAACGCGTGTCCATCGAAGGTCGGAGGGCGTCGCGCCCCTTGATAAAGCCTTCCCCTCCGGTCACCGCGCAATGTGTAAAAGGAGTGTAACTATGATGAAGCTTAACAAAAAAATCGCCGCGATCCTGTTGGGCGCAACCGTTGCCCTTTCCGCTTGCTCGACCGATCAAGTCGCAGGCAACACGGCTGATGCTACCGGCTTCGTGGCGAAAACGGCCGTCAAAGGCGCATATGGCGCTGGCAAGCTCGCCGTCAAAGGGGCTTCAAAAGCCATCGGCAGCTAAGCTCGCCCCTTTCCCGCTAGACCATCACGGCGCCCTATTCGGGGCGCCTTTCCTTTTAAATACCCCCCTCAACCCCGTTTGCCCCGCGCAAAGCTTTACTTGAGCAACCGTTCAACTTATATCCAGACCACCATCCGCTCAAGATTTCAAGACACAGAGGCGCGAGACCCCATGGCGAGACAAGCCAATTACAATCGGGACGATGTTCTCGCAAAGGCGCAGGCGTTGTTCTGGGCGAAGGGATATCACGCGACCTCCCTCAAAGATCTGGAGTCTGCGCTCGATATGCGACCGGGGTCGATTTACGCCGCATTTGGATCGAAAGAAGCGCTTTTTGCTGAAACATTGCAACGCTACGGCGAACGCTCTCTCGCGCTGTTACAGCAGTTTCAGAAGGAAGCCCCCTCGCCACTCGCTGGCTTGGCCGCACAGGTGCGCGCCTTCGGGTGCACACCGGCCGATCCCGCGCCATCCCGCGCCTGCATGTTGGTGAAAACCTTGCTGGAGACGCCGGACAATGATCCGGTTTTGCGCCGCCAAACAGAAGAAATGATGCAAGGCATCGAACGCGAGTTCGCCGCCGCTTTCCGGGCCGCGCAATCTGCGGGCGAAATCGCCGCCGATGCCGATCCAGAGCGCCTCGCCTGCCGTCTGCAAGCGGCGATTTTCGGGATGCGGGCCTATGCGCAACGCACGGACTCGCAAGATAAAATCGAAGCTTTGGCAGAAGATATTGCGCGCGATCTGGAGCGGCTGGCACAGACCGGAGCGCGCCCCCAGTAACGAACGCAAGCACCCCGCAACGCAGGGCGCGCACTGCGTTAAACCATATGGACGGTAACGTTTTCGCCGCACATCTCCTGAGCGATCTCAACCACGTGTCTGTGATGCGTGAGGTAGATGGCCTGCCCGTAGCGCCCCAAATCTTGCATTACGCTACAGGCGGCGCGGGTACGGCGATCATCAAATGTCTCGAAGATATCGTCGCAAAAGAACGGTAGCACCGTTCCATTTTCTGCCATCTGCGCATAGGCCGCCGCACGCAGCGCCAGATACAGTTGAAAACGAGTGCCCTTCGACATCGCCTCGGCCAGCTTGGATGACCCATCAGCCGTAATCGCAATCAGGCTCTCGGCCGCGCCGTCAGGCTGCGTGGTCAGGCGGTTATACGCCCCCGATGTGATTTTCGCGAAAGCGCCCTCCGCTCCCGTCATCATCCCGCTGCGATGCGTATCACGGTATCGGCGGATCGCGCGCTCTGCGAGAAGGTGACCGAGCTTATCTTCCAGATAACTCATTGATCCGGCTTCTACTTCGGCCTCAACACTGCGGCGGCGCGCGACCAAAGCCGCGATATCATCTCCCCCCGTCACGGTGTTGAGCGCCGTCTCGCTGCGGGTGCGTGTCTCAATCGCGAGGGTCAACGCGGCATCGATGGGCGCAAGATCATGCGCCGCCTCCGCTAGCGCGGCATCCACCCCCTCAATTGAGTTGTCGGCCAAAAGAAGACGTGCGGCCGTCATATCCTCACAACCAAGCCCCGTCACAATCTCCCGAACGAGCAAATCAGCCTCCGCTCGTAGGCTGATCGCGCGTTTCGCCTCACGCACAGCGGCGCGCAAGGCCTCGATATCCTGCGTGGCGATCTGCGCGGGAAACAAAGCTGCGATCTGCTGGACCTTCAAATCAAGATCCTTCAGCGCGCCTGTAGCCTCCTCCAGCGCGGAGCGCGCGGCTCCCAACTCTACGGTGACATCGGCCGAACGCGTCTCCGCTGCCCGCGCAATACGCCCCTGTGTTTCAATCCACGCGAGCTGCGCCGCTGGGGTCGTCTCGCAATCAACGGCTTCGCCCGCTTGTCGAATATAGTCGCAAATATCGTGAAGTTGCTCGGAGAACAGACTGAGGTCAGCCTCCATACCCCTGATTTGCCGCTCGGCCGCTGCGCGCGCGCCGTCCAACTCGCGCAGCTTGTGCAAATGCGGCAGCGCACCGCGCACGCGGTCGGATGGCACCGCCCCCCCGAAACATTCCGTGACGCAGCGACGCCAGACATCTTGTGCCTGCGCAAGCGTCTCATCCGCCGCAAGCGCGCGTGCGTGGCGCATGGTTCGTTCTTGCTCGGCCAGTCCAACGAGATGTTGAAGCGAGGCCGCCTCATGCGCCGCTTGCGATTGCGCCTCCGCTTTTGCACGCGCCAATTCCATCAGCGCGGCAAGGTCTTGCGGTAAGGCCTGTTGGGCATCCGCCCTCAATGCGTCAGCCAGCTCTGCCTGCAACACCGCCCCTGCGGCCAAAGCAGGGGCGGCCTCGTCTTGCGCCAGCCGCAGCGCCCCACCCGCTTTACGCGCGATTTCAACATGGCGCAGCCACTCCGCAAATTCCTCTGCGTCGGGATTGGTCTCAAGCCCCGCTTGCGCCACAAGCTGTGCAAACGCCGCCTCTTGATCCGCAAGTGCGAGGGCCGCGGCCTTTGATGCTCGCAAGGCGCTCTCATACGTTACACTTGCTTCGGCGGCGCTGAGTTGCATCTGGCGCAGCTCGCCAAGGTCTTTTGCGTTGCGCAAACGCGCGGCCCCAGCGGCGTCATCCGCCCGCAACAACGCCTCGAAATGATCTGCCGATTGACGGTCCAACGCGTTGAGATGCGACTGCCAGCCCGCCTCACGTTCCGCGCGGAGGTCTTGCGCCTGCGCGTCACTCACGAGATCGCCGGCCCCTCGCAACACCGCAATCTTTCGCTCGATAGCGGCAACGAAATCGCCTGCCTCGTCGTGGCGCGCGGCACAAATCTCAACCTGTTTACGCGCCCCTTCCAACGCCGCCGCGATCTTTGTCGCCGTGGCAACAGACACGCCGACTTCTGGTATCTGTTCAAAGCGTTGGCCTTTGAACTCCGTTGCCAAAAGCGCCTCTGCCGCTGCCCGCCGCGCGAGTTTAAGCGCGCTCATAGCGCCCGAATATGCCTCATAAACCCGTGCCGCGTCCAAACGGACCATCACCGATTTAAGATCCGACCCGACATCATCCGAGGTTTTGCTCTGCGCCTCATTAAGAACCCGTTTGTGTTTTTCCGAAGCCTCCAACGCTTCTCCCTGCGCGGTGATCGCGGCCAGCTCGGACCTTTGCAACGAGGATATGGCTGCCTCTAAAGCCGCCAAATCAGGCTCCGCGAGGACGAAGGTTTCGGGCGCGTCATGCGGCAAGCCAATGTCTTTGAGGCGCTGGCGCATCTCGTCGCGCGCCGCATTCCGCGCATCGATACGTTTTGGCAGATCAATCTGCGCCGTCTCAAAACGCATCCTGGCGGCATTCAGCCTCTCAAGACGGTTGAGCGCCTCAACCAAGGCCGGTTGGCGCGGCAATTGAGCCATCGTTTGCTCATAGGCGGCGATTTTCTCCTCATGTCCGCGCGCCCGCGCCGCCCATTGCGCGCGATCGGTCGCAAGCCTCACGAGGTCTTCGGGGTCGATCTCCAATTGGGGGGGATAGTCTCGCAAACGCTCGATGTCGGGTGCAAGTTCGTCGAGCCGGCGCAGCTTCGGCAACGCCGACGCAATCGCATTGAGGCGCGACTGATGCTGCAAGGTCGCGCGACGCGTTTCGCGCAGCCCAGCCTCTTGTTGCGCGGCGGTCTCGAAATCCTGTTTGAGTTTGCGATAATCGCTGGCGGATACATCGCCCTCCTTGATGGCGGTGCCGATCGCCTCGAGCTGACGTTTCAAATGCGCAAACTGTGATTTGCTTCCGCCTTTTTTGTAAAACTCGCCCGCGCGCGCGTCAAACGTCTCTAGCACCGCGCTGAGGTCACTGACCCCCGCGGCGGCCGAAAAAAGCAACCGCCCGATATCGCCCTTGCTCTGCGCGATCTCTTCGCCGCCTCTTTCGATCGTTTCATCGTCAAGGCATAAAAGCTTGCGGTAATCCTCAACGCCAAGCCCACCCAAAACCGATTGCAGAGCGGCCTCGGGCACGGCATCGCCCTGCGCGTTCAGCAAACTATTGGCACGGGTGGAGATCCGCGTGAACTGTTCCGCGCGGCCGTCAATCTCCAACAAACCCGTGACACGCAAATTCGAGCGCGTGTGTTTGAAAGCGTAGGGCTCGCGATTGGGAAAACCGTAAAGAAGGCGTAAGAAAGCCTCCATCGTCGTGGTTTTGCCGGCTTCATTTTGGCCGTAGATGATATGAAAATCAGACATTTCAGGCGATGAAGGCCCGAAATCATATGATTTTTCTGTGAAATGACCGAAAAAATCCAGATCAAGGCGGCGAAGGCGCATCATATAGACACCCCCTTCATCGCCGCGATCATTTTAAGAGCCGCCTGCCTTAGGAGGTCTTGCGTCAGGGCATTAAACGCGTGCTCGTCGGGAATGATTTCGCGCTTGCGATCGGGCGGCAGCAGGTTCATCATTTGCTCGACCTCGGCGCGCGCAACCGCGACGAAGCCCTCATCGGTGCGCAGCTCGTCCATCAGCTGCGCCAATTCCGCCACCGCATCCGTGCGGCCAACCGACGCCCGCGGTGGCTCAATTTCTATGCTGAATTTCTCGATCCACAGTCGGCCCGTTTGCGCGGCGCAACTTTGCGCGGTTTCGGCCCACATATCGGCGTCGCGCCGGATCTGCCAAGCCTGATCATGAAGGCCGCGCAGCGTGAGGCGCAAAATCCCCGCGTCAGACACGGTCGCGCGCGCTTCCGCATCGACATGGCTTTGAAGCGCCCGCCGCAGCGCGTCCGTGTCGGCAAGCTCCGTTACGTCTAACGCACTCAGCCGGAACTCTACCGCCGATGTCGGCACCTCGCTGATGTTGATCTGCCCTGCGTCAATCCTCAACAATGTTGCGGATTTAGGGCCCGCTTCGCCAATATCGCGCCCTTGCGGCATGCCCGGCATCACGACAAAGGGCGCATCGCTATGGACTTGCCGCTTGTGAACATGCCCCAACGCCCAATAGTCAAAGCCCATCGCCTTCAGATCGGCAACGGAGCACGGCGCATAGGGATCGTGCCCTGCCGCCCCCATGAGAGAGCTATGCAGCATCGCGATATTCACTGCGCCGCGAACGGGCGCGTCGAATTTCGGCAACAGGCTTTCGGGGGCATGCTTGCCACGGAAACTAACGCCGTGAATCCAGATATCATGCTCGCCAAGCTGCACCTTACCACCCCGCCCATCAAAAATATGAACATTCGCGGGCAGAGAAATGTCCCCCGTCACGGGATTTTCGGCATCGTGATTGCCTTTGATATAGAACACGGCAATCCCCGCCGCCGACAACCGCTCCATTTGCGTGGCGAGATAAGCTGCCGTCTTGGCGCTGCGCTCTTGCCCGTCAAACAGATCGCCCGAGATCAAAAACGCGGCAACTTCCTCATCAAGTGCGAATTGCACCATCCGCGCGAGGGCGATCCGGCTCGCGGTCTGGACCTGTTCGCGCAGAACATCATCCCGCAGGGCCAATGATCGCAACGGAGAATCGAGGTGAAGATCGGCTGTGTGTAAGAGTTTGATCAAGGAAATACCGCCGGAATATCAAGGGCTACGCGCTAACTTCGCGACGATAGCCTGATCCTTTGCACCATGAAACAGGCATCTTTCCTGCCCCCCTTATGCGCCCGCCCGATTGTTTGCGGTAACATCAAAGCCCGCATCGCCCATGCGAGAAACGCATTGGACTTTCCCCCCCGCGCATCACCATCAAGGAAGATCGAACCAACCGCGACAGCATAGGAACGCCGCATGGCCCACCATCAATTTTCCCAAAGTGTCGAAACCTTCATCGGGGACGCCGCGCAGTATCTCGCCCTGCCAGAGGGGTTGGCCGAGCGCATCACGCAGTGCAACTCGACCTACACCGTGCGATTTGGTGTGAAATTGCGCGGCCGGATCTTTAGCTTTGAGGGCTGGCGATCGGTTCATTCCGAACATATCGAGCCGGCAAAAGGCGGCATCCGCTACGCCCCCGATGCGAACCTGCAGGAGGTTGAAGCCCTCGCCGCATTGATGAGTTTGAAATGCGCCTTGGTCAACGTGCCCTTTGGCGGCTCCAAAGGCGCTTTAAAAATTGATCCATCAGAGTGGACGGAAGACGAGCTCGAGCGGATCACCCGTCGCTTTACCCAAGAGCTCGCACGCCGCGCCCTCATCCATCCCGGCCGCAACGTCCCCGCGCCCGATATGGGGACGGGCGAGCGCGAAATGGCATGGATGGCGGATGAATACCGCAAGATGGGCCATGCCGATGCGCTCAACTCGCTTGCCTGTGTGACCGGAAAACCGGTGTCGCGCGGGGGAATTGAGGGCCGCGTCGAGGCGACGGGGCGCGGTCTGCAATATGCGTTGCGCGCCTATCTCGCCCATCCGGCGACACCGATGATCGCAGGTCGCAAGAGTTTGAAAGATATGACGGTCGTCGTGCAGGGCTTTGGCAATGTCGGCTACCACGCCGCGAAATTTCTGCGCGAAGACGGCGCGAAAATCATCGGCATCGTTGAGCATGACTGCGCGATTTTCGCGCCCGCGGGCCTCGATGTTGAGGCCGTGGCAGCACACCGCCGTGCGACAGGCTCGATCATGAACTTCGCGCAAGCCGAGACGCGCACCGCGGACGAAGGCCTCACATACATGGCGGCTGACATTCTGATTCCGGCGGCAAAGGAGAATGCGATCACCGAAGCAAATTGCGATTTGGTGAATTACGCGCTGATCGTCGAGGCCGCGAACGGGCCTGTGTCGGCGGGCGCGGAGCAGATCCTCACACAGCGCGGCATCACCGTTCTACCTGATCTGTTTATCAATGCGGGTGGTGTGGTGGTGAGCTATTTCGAATGGGTCAAAAACATCACCCATCTGCCATTCGGCCTTATGGATAAACGACAAAAAGCGCACACGGGGGGTGTTTTCGCCGCCGCGTTGGAACAGGTCTCCGGCCGCCCGCTGACCGATGCGATGCGATTGGAAATCACGCGCGAGACGAGTGAGCTTGATCTCGTTCGTTCCGGTCTGGAAGAAATCATGGTGCGCGCGCTTGACGATATTCTCGCTCGTCACGCCACGCTCCCCGAGGCCAGCCTTCGCACCGCAGCTTATGCCGTTTCCATCGCGCGCATAGCAGAATATTATCGCGCGATCGGACTTTGAAAGCGCGGTACTATGGATATCAAATGGCTGGAGGATTTCCTCGCATTGGTTGAGTTGCGAAACTTTACCCGTGCGGCGGAGTTTCGAAACGTATCACAAGCGGCCTTCAGTCGCCGGATCCAGTCATTGGAGCATTGGCTCGGCACTGCGCTGATCGTGAAAGGCGCGGTGCCCGTCCGGCTCACGGATGCGGGCGAACAGTTTATCGAGAGCGCCGCCGCTTCGGTCGCCAAGCTCCTTGAGGCGCGCTCCTCCATTCGCGGCAACCAGTTTGAGGTCATGTCGCAGGTGCGCATCGCGATGCCGAATGTCCTCGCACGGTCGGAATTCCGGCGCATATTGGAGGTGCTCGAAGGACAGGTGAAATCCTCTTTTTCGGTCACGGTTGGCACAACGAACGACGTCATCGCGCGCTATCTCGCAGGGGATGCGGATATCTTGTTTGCGCATGATTCACCGGCCTTGCCGATGAACACCAGCCTCGCGGGCCATGAGCGGCTTAAGCTGCGGCATGACAGATTCATGCCCTATGCGACGCTTAACCCCGAAAAACGCGCCGCGTTCGGCTTTCCCGGCAGCCCGCGCGCGCCCTTTCCCCTCGTTGCATATTCACACCGCGCCTATTTCGGCGGGTTGTTCGAGCATGTGTTGGAGCGCGCCGAAATCCGCCCCAGCTATAAGGTAAAGGTGCAATGCGACATGTCGGACGTCATCAAGGAGGTGATCGCCGCCGGATACGGGGTCGGCTGGTTGCCCCAAAGCGCGGTCGATGCGATGAGTGCGCAAAGCATCGGCCCGATTGACGAGGCCCATTGGGGGCTGGATCTCGATATCTGCGTCTTTCGCCCCGCTCGCAGCATAAGCCCCGATCTTGATGCCGTCTGGTCGGCCTTGCAGCTTGAGGCCGCCCATGTTCGTTGATCCCAAGCCCGTCGATCCGCAAAAGTTGCAAGCCTTCGTCGATACCCTCACGCAAGAGATCCACGCGCAGGCCGACTGGGGCAAGGTGGCCGATTACATCCCCGAACTGGCGCAGGTCGATCCCGCACAATTCGCCATTTCAATCGTGCTGGCAGATGGCACCAAAGTCGCGGCGGGCGCCCATCACAAGCGCTTCTCGATCCAAAGTGTGTCCAAGGTCTTCACATTGGCCTGCGTCTTGGGGCGCGTCGGGGAACAAATCTGGACGCGCGTCGGGCGAGAGCCTTCAGGCACGCGGTTCGATTCGATCCTCCTGCTGGAACAAGAGCATGGCCGCCCGCGCAACCCGTTCATCAACGCAGGCGCCTTGGTGACAACCGATGCGCTACTTGAACATCGTGCGCCCAAAGACGCGCTGAGCGAGATTATCGGCTTCATCTGCGCGGCCTGCGAGGATGACGATATCCATATCGACCGCGACGTGGCACAATCCGAAGAACGCACAGGCTTTCGCAATATCGCGCTCGCGAATTACCTGCAATCCTACGGCAATATGCGCAACGATCCTGCCCTGACATTGGGCACTTATTTCCATCAATGCGCGATCGAGATGACCACCGATCAGCTCGCCATGGCGGGCCGCGCCATCGCGCAGCTACCGCAGGCGCCATACGTGATGACCCGCGCCAAAGCACGACGCCTCAACGCGTTGATGATGACATGCGGTCACTACGACGGATCGGGGGATTTCGCTTTTCGTGTCGGCTTGCCGGGAAAAAGCGGCGTTGGCGGCGGTATTCTCGTCATCGCACCGGGCCGCGCCTCCATCGCGATCTGGTCGCCCGGGTTAAATGCATACGGCAATTCACAGGTCGGAACATATGCCGCCGAGCGCCTTATCAAGTTTACAGGGTGGTCCGTGTTCGGTTAAGGGGATGCAAATTCTGCATCGCTCATGCATTTTCCGCATTGGACTTTTGCAACGGCCATAAAGGATCAATTGGTACACAGTCGTGCACCAAGCTCGACACTTGATAAGAGCTCGCGCGCATCTGGCGCGGCGGGCCGTCATGCGGCATCCGCCGCGATTCTAGGAGGGACGAATGGAATTTATCAAATCATTCTTCGGGCTGATGGAAAGCCTGACATGGGGATGGGCGTTGATCCCGATCCTCGTTATTTTCGGCGTTTTTATGACGGTTATGTCCGGTTTCGTTCAATTCACCTTCTTCCGGCGGATGTTTCGCGTTCTGACGGGCACGGATGAAAGCAACGACCCCAACACAATTTCGGCGCGTGAGGCGCTGCTTGTGTCGGTCGGCGGGCGTGTCGGCGGCGGTAACATCGCGGGTGTGGCGGTTGCCATTTCTCTGGGTGGTCCGGGCGCTGTGTTTTGGATGTGGCTCATCGCTCTGGTGGGCATGGCGACCTCGCTCATCGAATGTACGCTTGCGCAGGTGTATAAGCGCCCTGCCGCAGATGGCACGTTCCGCGGCGGTCCTGCCGATTACATCCGTCGCGGCTTGGGCGCGCGCTACAACTGGCTCGCGATTGTGTATGGCATTTGCTTGCTTGCTGCGTTCGGCCTTGGCTTTAACGCATTCCAAGGCAACACGATGGCCGGCGCTGTCCAGGAATCCTTGGGCGTTGACCGGATGGTGACGGGTGTCGTCGTCACCATCATCACCGCGCTTGTCATTTTCGGCGGGATCCGCCGGATCGCGAAAGCGGCGGATGTCGTCGTGCCGGTGATGGCCTTCTTGTACCTCGGTGCCGCCGGCCTTGTCATTATCCTTCACATTACGGAAATTCCGGCATTGATCTCCGACATCGTCTCCTCCGCTTTCGGCTTTAACGAGGCCATCGCAGGGGGCATGGGCGCGGCGATCGCGCAGGGCTTGCGTCGCGGGTTGTTTTCAAATGAGGCGGGACTTGGCTCTGCGCCGAATGTCGCGGCGACGGCCTATGTCCGTCATCCGGTGAGCCAAGGCATCACGCAGTCGCTCTCGGTGTTCATCGACACGATGATCATTTGCTCTTGCACCGCTTTCATCATTTTGCTGTCGGATGTGTATGTGCCCGGCGCGGAAGGCGTAGATGGCGTGGTCCTCACCCAGCAAGCCCTCGCGAGCCATCTGGGCGATTGGACCAAATACGTTCTGACGCTCGCGATCTTACTGTTTGCGTTCTCCTCGGTGATCTACAACTATTACTTGGGCGAGAATGCACTCGCGGCCATCACAAAATCCCCGAAGGCGATCTATGTCCTTCGCGCGGCGGTGATTGGTGTGGTGTTCCTTGGCGCGGTCGCGCCAGATGCGACCTCGGTCTTCTTCTTCGCGGACCCAATGATGGGCCTCCTTGCGGTGGTCAATCTCATTGCCGTGCTCATGCTGTTCCCTGTCGCGATGCGCGTCGTCGATGACTTCCGCAAGCAGCTGAAGGCGGGCAACGATATGCCGGTGTTCAACCCAGATGACTTCAAAGATCTGAACATCGACAGGACTGCATGGGACGCGAAGTAAGCTCCCCAAAATCGAGATTGGCCGCCCAAATCGGGCGGCCTTTTCACTTGGGCGAGGCGTCCAGCGCGTCTAAATAAATTCGCACAGCATCCTGCACGTGACGAAACCTGTCGCCACCCAAATGCTTGCCGCCGAACCATCGTGTGACAACGATCAGGTGCCCATGAAGCTCCGCGCGCTCCAGCATCCGAACAATCACCATCCCCGCACCGGCTTCGCCATCATCATTTTTGATCGGCCCGTCGGGCGAAATCATCGCCCAAGTATTATGTGTCGCCTTGGCGAATTTCTTATCCCGTTTGAGGGATTTGACGAGGGCCTTCGCATCGGCCTCATGCGCGCAAGGCGCACCACTGACCGCGTATTTCGAACCACGGTCGGAAATGATATTCTCTAAAATCAACATTCCAAAGCGTTAGGCCGCGAAGCGCCCACGTTCAACCCCTTGCGCAGACGGCGCATCCGGCAAAACTCTATCACATTTTGACAAGCGGGCCGGGTCTGCAAAAGCGGATCATTGAGGGCCGAGGCGCGACTCACGCAGCATTTTCCGCCCCGACCGGATCGATCCGTCGCGAATGTCGCTTTCAATCGCCGTGCACAGCGCCAAGACATCACGCGCGCGCAAGGCCGCCAGCATCTCCTTATGGCGGTCAACGGTCGTGATGGTTTCCAGATCTTCCAGAACCTGACGCCGGAACGGGCCGAGTTGCAGCCAAACGCTTTCAATCAACGGCATGACCGCCTGATCGGGGTTGAGGCGATAGAGCAGCGTGTGAAATTCCTGATTCATCCATGTCAGCGCATCGAGATCGGACGCGTCGATAGCCGCATCCATCCGGTCATCCAACGCCGTCATCGTTTCTATATGAACTTCAGATATATACGGGAATGCACGCTCCGCCGCGAAGGTTTCCAATACGATGCGCAACTGCACAAGTTCTTCAAACCGACCCGCCGACATCTGCGGCACCATCAGCCTGCGATTGCCGAGAACCTCGATCGCATTCTCCGAACTCAGCCGCCGCACCGCCTCGCGGATCGGTGTCGGGCTGAGGTCCAGATCCTGCGCCAAGCCGCGGAACGTCAGTGCCGTGCCCGGCGCGATCGCGCCCAACATGATCGCATTCCGGAGCCGCGCATAGGCGTAGTCCTGCGTTGTCATCGCATCGGAACGCTCAATTTCTGGAAGGTGATGGCTATTCATAGGGCGCAAGGCTGGCTCATAATCGGGTAGCGCTCAACTTGCCGTGCAAACGGAGTTGACACAAGCGAAAAATATATCACATATCAGTAAATGGTATCACAAAAAGAGGGCCGTAAGATGGATCAAGACCAAGCGACACAATGGATCGCGGAACGGCCCGAAATTGATAAGATTTTCGCCTGCATCTGCGACCTCAACGGCGTGATGCGCGGCAAGCGCGTCCCCGTCGACCAGCTTGAGAAGATCGTCGAGGGCGGGCTGCGTATGCCGTTGTCGCTTTTGGGAATGGATATCTGGGGCGAGGATATTGAGGGCAACGAACTCGTCTTCGATACCGGCGATGCCGACGGTCTTTGTGATTTTACCGGCCGTTCGCTCTCGCCCATCAGCTGGACATCCCGCCCTGCCGCCTTCGCGCAGCTCTGGATGCGTCAAGAGAATGGCGAAGCGTTCCCCGGTGATCCGCGCCGCGCCTTGGCCAATATCGTCGACCGCTTCAAGGCGCTTGGCCTGACGCCCGTCGTGGCCACCGAGATGGAATTCTACGTCGTTGATCCGTCGCAATCGCAACCGCAACCGCCCTGTTCGCCCGTCACAGGGAAGCGCCTCGATTCCGATGGCGCGCTATCGCTTGACGAGTTGCAACACTTCGACGCGTTCCTGAACGAGGTTTACGACGGTTGCCGCGCGCAAGGCATCCCCGCCGATGCCGCGATCTCGGAAAACGGCGCGGGTCAATTCGAAATCAACTTGCTGCATGTGGCTGACCCGCTCGAAGCCGCCGACGATGCGCTTTTGTTCAAGATGCTTGTGCGCGGCATCGCGCGTAAACACGGGTTTGCCGCGACGTTCATGGCCAAACCCTACGGCGACCGCGCCGGATCGGGGATGCATGTCCATTTCTCGCTCATCGATAAAGACGGGAACAATGTCTTTGACGATGGCGGCGAGATGGGCACGGATTTGCTGCGCCATGCGGTCGCGGGTTTGCTCACCACGATGCAAGAAAACGCGCTCGTCTTCGCACCGCATGAGAACTCGTTCCGCCGATTGCTTCCCGGTGCGCATGCGCCGTCCTCCGTGGCGTGGGGCTATGAGAACCGCACAGCCGCCATCCGGATTCCCGGCGGCAGCCATAAAGCCCGCCGGATCGAACACCGCGTTGCGGGCGCCGATGCTAATCCATATCTCGTGCTTGGATCGATCTTGGGCGGCGCGCTCGTGGGAATCGAGAATAAACTCACGCCGCCCCCCCCAATCGAGGGGGATGCCTATTCCTTGCAGCTCGATCAGTTGCCTCTCGACTGGGCCTCGGCAATCGATGCTTTCGCAAAGGGCGCGCATGTGAGCCAGATCTTCTCCCGTCGTCTTCAGCGGATGTTTGTGCAATGCAAACAACAAGAGCTGCGCCGCTTTACGCGCCATGTCACCGATTTCGAATATCACAGCTATCTGGAGTCCGTCTGATGTCACACCCTTACGCAGGCAATGGCGAGCACACGACCAGTTACTACGCCGCCTCCGCCAATCCCGCCCCGTTGCGCCCGTCACTCTCGGGCATTCACGAGACAGATATCTGCGTCGTCGGCGCAGGGTATTCGGGCCTATCAACCGCGCTACATCTGGTTGAGAAAGGCTATACCGTCACCTTGATTGAGGGCGCACGGATCGGTTGGGGCGCCTCTGGCCGGAACGGCGGACAAATCGTCAACGGCCTCAACGCCGGCCTCGACACGATCGAGCGTCGCTACGGCCACGATACCGCAACCTTCGTCGCGGGGCTCGTGCTGGAAGGCGGTCACATTATCCGTGAGCGCGTGAAAACCTATAATATTCAATGCGATCTGAAAGAGGGCAATGTCTTCGCGGCCCTCACGCCGAAGCATATGAAAGATCTGGAAGCCAAACGCGATCTTTGGGCGCGCTTCGGCATGACGAATATGGATATGCTCGACGCCGAAAAAATGCGCGGGCAAGTCAACTCGCCGCTCTATGTCGGCGGTATGATTGATCATCTCGGCGGCCATATGCACCCGCTCAATCTTGCGCTTGGCGAGGCGGATGCGTTTGAAAGCCTCGGCGGGACAATCTTCGAGATGTCGCCCGTGCTTTCGGTCGATACCGAAGCCGCGCGCCCTGTGGTCAAAACGGCGCAAGGCGAGATTAACGCGCGGGTTCTCGTGCTTTGCGGCAATGCCTATCTCGGGAATGTCGTCCCCACGCTGACCTCACGCGTTATGCCTGTCTCGACGCAGATGATGGCGACGGAGCCGCTCGGCCCGCGCCTCGCGCGCGAGTTGATCCCGAATGATGTCTGCGTCGAAGACGTGCGCTATATCCTCGATTACTTCCGCCTGTCTGCCGACAATCGCCTGCTGTTTGGCGGCGGCACTGTTTACGGCGGGGCGGACCCGAAAGATATCAAGGCCAAGCTTTGGAAGAACATGATCAAAGTGTATCCGCAGCTCGGTAATGTCAAAATCGACCACGCTTGGAGCGGCAACTTCGCGCTCTCCTTCTCGCGTGTCCCGCAGATGGGCCGGATCGGCGCAAATACCTATTTCGCGCATGGCTATTCCGGCCACGGCGTCACGGGGTCGCATACATTCGGGCGCATTTTGTCCGAGGCGATCAACGGGGATCTGACCCGCTTCGATACATTCGCCGCCCTGCCATGGTATCCGTTCCCTGGTGGCCGGACGCTGCGCGTGCCTTACTCGGTCATCGGCTCGTGGTGGTATGAGCTGCGCGACCGCCTCGGCGTCTAATCCATCACGCTCGCTATGCGCCCTCGCTCCCCCCTCCATTCGGGGATCGGGGGCGCACTCGCGTTTCGACACGGCTTCTTGCGGCTTGGGCTTCATCCACGCGCTTGGCCGCAACGTTTCGCTGTGACGCGCGTTCACCCTCAGATATAGGACGCCTCAGCGGGCGTGTTCCGTGGTTAGAATGAAGGTGGCCATATGAGCCGTGCCGGTTTGTCTCGATTGCGCGGCTTCGCCCCGATCGTTCTTGGCCTCGCGCTATTCGGGGCTGGCCTTTGGGCAATGTACCGGCTTTTGCGGCCCGTGGATGCGCAAGATGTCATCGCGCAAATCCGGGCCTTGCCGCTCTCCGTGATGCTAATTGCGATTGCCGCGACCGCCCTCGCCTACCTCGCATTGATTGGCTACGATTGGTGGGCGCTCCGCTATCTGGACAAAAAGCTCCCCCCGCGCACCGTCGTCTTGGGCGGCTTTCTCGGTTACGCATTCGGCAACACCATCGGGATCAGCGTGATTTCGGGGGGCGCGGTGCGCTACCGGATTTACTCCGCCTTCGGCCTCAACGCCTTTGATGTTGCGACGCTGTCCTCCTACATCGCCCTCGCCATGGGAACGGGCCTTACCCTTGTCGGCCTGCTCGCGCTTGGCGTGCACCCCGCGGCGCTTGCTGCGGTTTTGCCCTTACCCGAGACGATGATCCGTTGGGGCGCATTGGTTGGCGCCTTTACGACGATGGGCGGGCTTCTCGCCCTTTCGATCAGCAAACGCAGCCTGACACTCGGCGCCCGAAAAATCACGATGCCCTCGCCGCAAATCCTCGCAGGGCAATTGTTTGTCGCCCTTGTCAATTCCACGATGGCCGCACTCGCCCTTTGGATCTTGCTGCCCGCAGGCGCGCCTGATTTTGGGTCGTTCCTCGCAATCTACGCCGCCGCAACGATGGTCGGGGTTCTCTCGCATGTCCCGGGCGGGGTCGGTGTATTTGAAAGCGTCGTGCTCGCGGCGATGCCCAAAGACATCCCCGTAACCGAGCTCGCCGCTGCACTTTTGATGTTCCGCATGGTGTATTTCCTGCTGCCCTTCGGCATCGCGTTCTTGATCGTTTCTCTCAACGAGGCGCGTCTCGCCGGAGGGTGGGTCGCGCGGGTGTTCGGCGATATCTCCGAGCCGATGCGACCCGCGATTAGCGCTCTGGGCGGCGCCGTGCCGTGGCTCGCCGCGCTTTGGGCGCTTGGCTTTGGGGGCTATCTCCTTCTCCTCGCGATGATCCCTTCTGCAGCGCCCGATGACACCGACGCCGACTTGATCCGCGCGATTTTGCTGGAGGGTGGGACGATGGTCTCAGCCGTGATGGGGATCGTTCTTTTGATTTTGTCACACGGCCTGATCCGCCGGATCGAGGGCGCGTTTTGGCTAACGGTCGCCGCCCTCGGCGGGGGCGCAATTGCGGCCCTGCTCAACGATCTCGATCTCAGCAGCGCAGCTCTCCTGAGTGTCGCCGCTGTCGCCCTACTGCCCTTCCGGCCTGAGTTCCATCGCCACGCGAAAATAACCGAAGGTGTCTTTAGCGCCTCGTGGTTTGCAACGATCTCCGCTGTCATCCTTGCAACGGCCAGCTTTTTCTTCTTCGTTCACGAGGCAACGCCCTATTCACAAGCGTTCTGGACGGAGTTCACGCATGACGCCAACACCCCCCGCGCTTTCCGTGCGGGGCTGCTTGGCTCCGCGATTTTCTTAGCCTTCTCAATATACCTCGCTTTGCTACCCGCACGGCGCAAACCCAGCACCCCTGCCGCCGAAAGCTTGGAGCAAGCCGCACGGATCATCGGCGCCCAGAACGATCCACAAGCCTGCGTGGCCCTGTCAGGCGACAAGCAAGTGATGCTGGCAGGAAAAGACGATGCCTTCATCATGTATGGCCGCCAGCGGGCGAATTGGGTCGCATTGGGCGATCCTGTCGGCGCGCCGTCAGCTGTTCCCGATCTCGCATGGGGGTTTCAAGAAGAAGCATTGCGCGCGGGCGGCAGGCCAATCTTTTACGAAGTCAGCGCGGCCCATCTCCCGCTATGGATCGAAATGGGCCTGATTTTGCACAAAGTAGGCGAGGAGGCGGTCGTTCCTTTGCGCGCGTTTTCTCTGGCAGGGGCCAAATTCAAGTCAATGCGCGCGGCCTTTAACAAATCAGAGCGCGAAGGCATGGCGATGGAGATTCTATCGCCACCCCATTCGCCCGATCTGATCGCCCAGTTGCAAACGGTTTCAGACGCGTGGCTGACAGGCAAGGCAGGTGCGGAAAAGGGGTTCTCGGTCGGGCGCTTTGATCCCGCCTATCTTGCGCACTTCCCGATTGCGGTTCTGCGCCAGAACAAAGGCCCGATCATCGCCTTCGCCAATATCCTTGCGCCCGGCGACGGCTCACGTGTCGCCATCGACCTCATGCGGTACCAACCCGCGCAAGCCTCTGGCGTGATGGAGTTTCTATTCCTCGCGCTGATCGAGCACTATAAGAGCAAAGGCGCAGCAGAGTTCAGCCTCGGCATCGCCCCGTTGGCAGGGTTGAGCGAACGCAAAACCGCCGCGATATGGGATCGTTTCGGGCATCTGATGTTCCGCCACGGCGGCGCGTTCTACAACTTCGCAGGGCTACGCGCTTTCAAACAGAAATTCCGGCCCGATTGGCGCCCCCGCTACATCGCGCTGCCGCCCTCGGTCTCACCTATGGTGGCAATGACGGATGTCGCGCTGCTGATTGCGGGCGGCGCGCGCGGAGTTCTCCGCAAATAGCCGCGTTTTTCGGCGCTTTTGCGTCTGCGCGAGGCCAATCGCCCACAGAGCCCCTAAACTGCGCGTGTCACCCTACGTGATTGCCGCGCAAGGGCTTTTCATACCGCGGGAATGGTGCATAGACTGGCGGCCAAGAGACGCTTTCAAGCGCAACGGAGACATAAATTGACCGGTTACCTTACCACGCATGTCCTTGATACTGCTCGCGGTTGTCCTGCGGACGGGCTTGAGATCACCCTCGTCCGTATTACGGGCGAAACACGTGAGGATATCTGCCGCGTCCGGACGAATGCCGACGGCCGCACCGATACACCAATTCTACCTGCTGAGGCTTTCGCGCGCGGCACTTATGAGCTTGTCTTCCACGCGGGCGCGTATCTCGCGCGGCACGGCGCCCCCTCGGAGATCCCCTTCCTCGATCTCATACCGATCCGCTTCGGGTTGTCGGAAAACCAGCATTATCATGTGCCGCTGTTGCTCTCGCCGTTCGGATATTCCACCTACCGCGGCAGTTGATCCGCCCCCTTAAACATTCCGCGCATCAGGAGGACCGATGCAAGATTTTCCACTGATTTGGGATTGGATTGGTTTCGCGATCCGCTGGCTTCATGTCATCACGGCGATGGCGTGGATCGGCTCGTCGTTTTACTTCATCGCTCTCGATCTCGGACTGCGTAAAGCGCCTGACCTTCCCGCCGGTGCGCAGGGCGAGGAATGGCAAGTTCATGGCGGCGGGTTCTACCACATCCGTAAATACAACGTGGCCCCCGCCGCAATGCCCGAGCATCTGATTTGGTTCAAATGGGAAAGCTACAGCACATGGCTGTCCGGCGCCGCGCTGTTGATGGTGGTTTATTGGCTGGGGGGGGATCTGTTCCTACTGGATCCGGCGAAGGCCGATCTCGCGCTGTGGCAGGGCGTTGCACTTTCGGCGGGCTCGCTGACGCTTGGCTGGCTGATCTATGACAGGCTGTGCAAATCCCGCCTCGGGAACCACCCCACCGCCCTGATGATCTTGCTGTTCATCCTGCTGCTCGCGATGGGCTACGGGTATGATCAGATCTTCTCGGGGCGTGCGACACTCTTGCACCTCGGCGCATTCACCGCGACGATCATGACTGGCAACGTGTTTTTCATCATCATGCCGAACCAACGGATCGTGGTCGCGGATCTACAAGCGGGCCGCACGCCCGATGCCAAATACGGCAAAATCGCCAAACTGCGCTCGACGCATAACAATTACCTCACGCTGCCGGTCGTGTTTCTGATGCTGTCAAACCACGCGCCGCTCGCGTTTTCTTCCCCCTATAATTGGGTGATTGCAGGTCTGGTGTTCCTCATGGGGGTGAGCATCCGACATTTCTTCAACACCAAACACGCCGGAAAACCCGCGCCGCATTGGGCTCTGGCCATCGCCGCTTTCTTGCTCATCGCTGTGATGTGGATCTCGACCGCACCCCTCAACTATGAAAGTTTGGAGGCCTCGGAGGCCCGCGCCCTGTCCACACAAGAGCAACTCTTCGCGCAGGCGGAGGGGTTCGAAACCGTTGCCGATATCACTATGGGGCGGTGTTCAATGTGCCACGCGCGTGAACCTGCCTTCGACGGCATCCACCGCGCGCCGCGCGGTGTGTTGCTGGAAACACCCGCCGATATCGCGCGAGCTGCTAAGGTGATCTACCTTCAGGCGGGTGTGACTAATGCGATGCCTCCTGCAAATGCCAGCTTCATGGAGGCCGAGGAGCGTCTCGCGATCATCCGCTGGTATCGTGCCGCGCAGGCAGGGTCGTGATCTCTGCGATCGGCACATGTTCTGGCCGCCGTGTCTCGTTTCACTTATAGCGGTTGCGGGCGGATAGAGAGGTTACACCATGAAAGATCGGGCTGAACTCGCGGAAAGACTTGCCACGCGCCTTAAAGACGAGCGCGCGTCAAAAGGGCTGAGCCTTGATGCCCTCTCGAAACTCTCCGGTGTCTCGCGATCCATGCTGAGCCAGATTGAGCGCGGCGAATCCAGCCCGACTGTCGCGATTTTGTGGAACCTCACGCGCGCCCTGAATATTGATTTTTCCACCCTCTTGGATCAGAGCGCGCAATCTTCGCAACCTATCCTTGAGGTCCTGACCGCGCATAATACGCCCGTGATCCGCAATCACGAAGCCGATTGCGAGATCCGCATTTTGAGCAGTGTCGATGCTGTGGGCGAGACGGAAGTCTACGATATCCGCTTTGGCCAGGACGCCACATTGGATAGTGCGCCGCATGAAACGGGCACGATCGAGCATCTGACCGTGCTCGAGGGCAGCTTGCTTGTCACCTCCGCGGACCAAACCGTGACCGCATCCCTCGGCGACACGATCCGGTATCGCGCCGATCTCGCGCATACGATCCGCGCGCTCGCCCCTTCGCGCGCGTTACTGATCGTAAAAGCATCTCTTGACGCATGACAATATAACGGATTAATGTGCCGCTAAACCGGATGCACGGCGTTCTGCCGCATCCTTACCGGCGCAAACTCCGCGCTCCAATCTGAGGCGCATCCCGCGCGAAGTGAGGGCTATCATGTCGACCGCGTTCCTGACCCATCTCACCGCAACGCTCAACGAGATCGAGCAAGACGGGCTCTACAAACGCGAACGAATGATCACCTCGCCCCAATCGGGGCGGATAACGGTCGGGGCGCAAGACCGTCCGATGATCAATTTATGTGCGAATAACTATCTCGGATTGGCGGATCATCCCGATTTGATCCGCGCGGCCACGCAAGCCATGCAAGATAACGGATTTGGCATGGCCTCTGTCCGCTTTATCTGCGGGACACAAGAGTTGCACCGATCTTTGGAAAAATCGCTCGCGGACTTCCTCGGGAAAGACGATTCCATCTTGTTCGCGGCCTGCTTCGACGCGAACGGCGGCCTGTTTGAACCCCTCCTCGGGCCTGAGGATGCGATCATTTCGGATGCGCTGAATCACGCGTCGATCATTGACGGTATCCGGCTGTGCAAGGCGAAACGCTACCGCTATGCCAACTCCGATATGGACGATCTGCGGGCGCAGCTTATGGCCGCACGGGCGGATGGCGCGCGTCATATCATGATCGCAACCGACGGCGTGTTCTCGATGGATGGCTATCTTGCCAATCTCCCCGAGATCACCGCGCTCGCGCAGGAATTTGACGCTGTCGTGATGGTGGATGATTGCCATTCGACAGGGTTTATGGGGCCGCACGGCGCCGGAACCCCCGCCTATTTCGGGGTCGATGTCGATATTTTGACGGGAACTTTGGGAAAGGCCTTGGGGGGCGCTTTAGGGGGCTACGTCGCTGGTCCGCAATCGGTCATTGATCTTCTCCGGCAACGCGCCCGCCCCTATCTGTTCTCAAACGCGCTCCCGCCTGCGATCACGGCGGCGGGGCTTGAGGCGCTGCGTCTGGTTCGCGAAGGCGACGATTTACGCGCGCAGCTCGTCGAGAATACCACCTACTGGCGCGCAGGTCTGACGGCGCTTGGCTTCGATTTGCTGGCGGGCGAGCATGCGATTGTTCCGGTCATGCTTTATGATGCCAAGCTCGCGCAAGACATGGCCGCCCGCCTTGACGAATTGGGTGTTTTCGTCGCGGGGTTCTTCTTCCCCGTTGTTCCAAAAGGCCAAGCCCGCATCCGCACGCAGATGAGTGCCGCCCTCACGCGCGATGATCTCGACGCCGCGCTCAACGCTTTCGCGCTCGCAGGACGCGAATTGGGAGTGATCAAATGACCAGCCCTCGAAACACCATGCGCGCCTTGGAAAAATCCCGCCCCGAAGAAGGGCTGTGGGCCGTTCAAGCCCCTGCGCCCGAGATAGGCCCCGATGATGTGCTGATCCGCGTCAAAAAAACGGGGATCTGCGGCACGGATATTCACATCTGGAATTGGGATGATTGGGCGGCTCATACGGTGCCGACGCCGATGATCACAGGTCACGAATTTGCGGGCGAGATCGTCGAGATCGGGCGCAATGTCACGGGGTTGGAGATTGGGCAGCGTTGCTCCGGCGAGGGGCATCTGATCGGCTCGGCAAGCCGGCAATCGCGGGCGGGCAAGTTCCATCTCGATCCCGGCACGCGCGGCATTGGCGTGAATGTGCAAGGCGCCTTCGCGGAATATCTGCGCCTGCCGGCATTCAACGTGATCCCCTTGCCCGAAGATATCACGGATGACATCGGCGCGATCCTTGATCCTTTGGGCAACGCCGTCCACACGGCGCTAAGCTTCAATCTCTTGGGCGAAGACGTGTTGATCACCGGCGCAGGCCCGATCGGCATCATGGCAGCCGCCGTCGCTCGGCACGCTGGCGCGCGCAATGTCGTGCTCACGGACCTGAATGCCGATCGACTGGAACTCGCCGCGCAAGTTGCGCCAACAGTCCGCACCGTGAACGTCGCCCAAGAAGATCTGCGCGATGTGATCCACTCCTTGGGGATGAAGCAAGGCTTCGACGTCGGCTTGGAAATGTCAGGCAGTCAGGCGGCCCTCGATCAAATGATCGAAGCGCTGGTGATGGGCGGCAAAATCGCGCTTCTCGGTATTCCTCCCGGCAAATCACCCGTCGATTGGAGCCGCATCGTGTTCAAGGCCATCACCCTGAAAGGTGTCTACGGGCGCGAGATGTTTGAGACGTGGTATAAGATGATCGCCATGTTGCAAAACGGCCTCGATGTTTCGCGCGTGATCACGCATCGCTTCGACGTTGCCGATTTCCAAGACGGGTTCGCGGCGATGAAATCCGGAAAATCGGGCAAGGTCGTTCTGAACTGGGCTTGAGTGCCTACGCTCCGGTCGGGACGACGAGCCCCGTCTTGACCGGATCAAGCACAACATTTGTATTGATCCGCCGGATTTGCGGGTTCTCCGCCATCAACCGCGTTGCGAGCGCGTCATAGGCGACGACATCGCGCGCCTTAATTACCGCAATCAGGTCAACCGATCCGGTAACATAGTATAATTGTTGGATGTTTTCACATTCCTTCGCCCAAGCACGCAAGCTTCCGACGGCGTCGGGCAACTCTCGCGCGATTTCCAATCCCGCGATGAACGTCATTGTTGGGCCAAGCCTCTCGGCATCCACCACCGCGACTTCCGCCGTAATAATCTGTTCGTGACGTAGATTGCGGATACGTCGTTGTACCGCCGAGGCTGAGAGACCGATCTGATCCGCAATGAATTCGGCGCGCAATGTGCAATCGCGCTGCATTAAATTGAGAATCTTCCGGTCGAATTCATCCATCTTCATCTCCCGCCGCCCGAAAATGCGGGACGAACATCTAGGCCATACCCTAACGTCAAGCGTCGTAAATCTGCAAGGTGGATATATATTTAAGGCCGATGAACACATAGAAAAAGCCCCGCCAAACCGGCGGGGCTTAAAACATATCAATCGGCCCGTTCAGGGCTGGCGCGATTAGGCCGCGCGGGTGATGACACCCTCATCTTCCATGCTGGCGTTCAGCTCGACGATTTGCATCGCAGCGTCTGCGGCTTCGCGGCCTTTGCCAAGGAAGTGATTGAAGTAGAAGGTTTCATGCTCCGATTTCGGCTGGAAATGGTGCGGCGTCAACGACACGGAGAAGACCGGAACTTCCGTCTTCAGCTGAACATCCATCAACCCTGTGACGACGGCTGCCGCGACGAAGTCATGGCGATAGATACCGCCATCAACCACCAAAGCCGAGGCCGCAATACCAGCATATTTTCCAGTTTTTGCGAGTTTTTGTGCCACCAAAGGCATCTCGAAGGCGCCGGGAACATCAAAGGCTTCCACAACTGCCGTCGGATCCAATTCGGCGATCCGCTGTTTAAAACCGAGATACGCCTGATCGACGATATCGGCATGCCAACGTGCCTTAATGAAGGCGAATTTGAGGGATTTTGTCATAGCTCGTGATCCTTTCAAAATGACAAGATCCCCAGAGCGCAAGCAACGCACGGAATACTCCCGTCCGTCACATTCTCTACCATCCGGACTTTAACCGTCGGCTCCGGAATTCCACCGAAATCTGCTGACCCTGCCTTTCACCGAAAGGACAGGCGCTCGCGGGCTATCACCGCCGGTGGGGAATTTCACCCCGCCCTGAGAATAGGTAAAGGCTAGTGTCTCATTGCGGGGGTGTCAAATGGATCATGCGCAATTGTGAGGCGGCGTGATCGAATTACGCGAATTTTCACCTATCAGTTGGGTGGCACCGTTACGCAGAGCGCGGTGCGTTTTGCTTGATGGTTTTAAATCCAAGCGCAATCAAAAACATAGCCGTGAGCACGAGGACAATTGTCGGGGCCGTATCACTATCCAACCAGAAACTGGCATAGGTCCCAAGCACGCCAGCGGAGAGGGCGACAAGCACTGACACCGTCATCATTGCCGCGAAACGTCGCGTCACAAGAAACGCGATCGCCCCAGGCGCGATGAGATACGCGATCGATAGGATGATGCCCACAGACGATAACATCGCCACAATCACCGCCGAGAGAATTGCTAGCAGGCCGTAATGGATGACCTTAACCGGTAGGCCGATCATCTCTGCCTGCACAGGATCAAACGCATGCGCCAGAATATCGCGCCATTTCAGCCCAAGGATAATCGTGACCAACCCCGCGATAAGGCCCGTCGTCCACAAATCCGCGCGTTGCACGCCGAGCATATTTCCAAACAAGATATGATCGAGATGAAGCGCGCTCTCGATCTGCGTATAGATGACAATCCCGAAGCCAAACATGCCCGAGAAAATCACCCCCATCACCGTATCCTGCTTCACCCGCGAATGATCCTTGATAAACCCCGTGGACAGCGCGCATAAAAGCCCCGCCAGAAATGCGCCTATAATCAAGGGGATACCTGCCAGGTAGGCCAAGACCACGCCCGGGAGCACTGCGTGGCTCGTCGCGTCACCCATCAAAGACCAGCCTTTGAGGACAAGAAAGCAGCTCAGCATCGCCGCCGCTGGCGCAATCAGCGCGACGATCAAAAAGGCGTTCTGCATAAACGGAAATTGCAGCGGCAGCAGAAGAGTCTCCATCAGCCTTTCCCCCCCTGCTCCGCCATCGCCGCCCGTGTCCTGCGCCGCGCCGCCAAAGTGCCGTGATTGGGCGCGAAGATGAAGGCCAACAAGAACAATCCCGTTTGCATACACACGATGATCCCGCCGGTCGCGCCATCCAGAAAATAGCTTAGATAAGCGCCGAGCGCAGAGGTGCCGGCGCCGATGGCAACGGAGAGCGCGATAAGGAGCGGAAACCGGTCGGTGAGCAGATAGGCCGTCGCCCCCGGCGTCACCACAAGCGCGATGACAAGAAACGCGCCGACAGTTTGCATCGCCGCAACGGTGCACGCCGATAGCAAGGTGAAGAACATGATCCGCAGCCCGCCCACATTCAAACCAATCGTGCGCGCATGTGCCTCGTCAAAAAAGACCGCCAACAGATCGCGCCATTTGGCCAGTAAGATGACACCGGACACCCCGCCAATAATCGCAAGCTGCAACGTATCACCGGGCGAGATCGCCAGAATATTGCCCATCGTGATCGTCTGGATCGAAACGGCCATCGGATTGAGCGAGACCATAAACAGCCCCAATCCAAAGAAGGAGGTGAAGATCAATCCGATCACCGCATCTTCTTTCAACCCCGTGCGTTGCCGCAAAAACAGCATCGCCATCGCCGCCAATCCGCCAGACAAAAAGGCCCCGAACGCAAACGGCAGGCCCAACATATAGGCACCGGCCACGCCAGGTACGATCGCGTGAGACAAAGCGTCTCCGATCAACGACCACCCCTTCAGCATCAAATAGGCGGACAGGAACGCGCAAACGGCCCCGACCAACGCCGATACCCATATCGCATTCGTCATATAGCCGTATTGAAAGGGTTCCAGCAGGATCATTTTCGCGCCTCTGCTGTATGGGTGCGATCATCGTAGATGACCAAGGCGCGCTCGTCATCGGTGTAGACTTCGAGCTTGCGGGGATCCTCATCATCATGCAGCTGCGCACCTTCCAACATGAAATGCCGCAACACGCCGCCGAACGTTTCGCGCAGATTTTCGGCGGTGAACACCTCGCTCGTGGGCCCGTAAGCCAGCACCGTCCCGTTCACTAAAACGACGCGGTCACAAAATTCGGGCACCGACCCCAGATTATGCGTCGCCACAAGCATCACTCGTCCCTCGTCGCGCAGATCCCGCAACAGGTCGATAATTTGATCCTCCGTTTTCACATCCACGCCCGTGAACGGCTCATCAAGTAAGATCACTTGCGCGTTTTGCGCGAGGGCCCGCGCGAGGAAGACGCGCTTCTTCTGCCCCCCCGAAAGCTCACCAATCTGCCGCTTGCGAAACTCCAACATGCTCACCCGCGCCAGAGCAGAGGTCACGGCCTCATGATCCGCCGCGCGCGCGCGCCGCAAAAAGCCCATATGCCCGTAGCGCCCCATCATCACGACATCTTCGACCAACACAGGGAAAGACCAATCGACCTCCTCCGCCTGCGGGACGTAGGCGACAGATTGCGCCTTCAAGACTTCTTTAACTGGCTTCCCGAGAATTTCGATCTCGCCCCGCGATGCCGGAACAAACCCCATGAGGGCCTTGAACAGGGTCGACTTTCCGGCCCCGTTAACGCCGACAAGCCCCGCGATTGTTCCGGTCGGGATTTCAAAAGACGCGTCGCGCAAAGCGGTATGGCCGTTGCGATAGGTGACAGTGAGGCCGCGCGCGCGGATCCCTGCGCCCTCATCTTGCTGACCCGTGACGCCGTCTTCGCGCGGTTTATCCATCATTCTTGCAGACCCTTTACGATCGTCTCCGATGTGACGCGCAGCAAATCGAGATAGGTTGGAACCGGCCCGTCTTGCGCGCTCAAGCTATCCACATAGAGCACGCCGCCGTAGCGCGCGCCAGTCTCTCGAACGACTTGTTTCGCAGGCTTATCCGAGACCGTCGATTCCGAGAATACCGCGGGAATGTCATTCTCCCGCACCGCATCGATAACCGCCTTCACCTGCTGCGGCGTGCCTTGCGCATCGGCGTTGATTGGCCAGAGGTAGACTTCGCTCAGCCCGAAATCCCGCGCCAGATAGGAGAACGCACCCTCCGACGTCACCAGCCAGCGGCGATTGTCCGGCAAGGCTTTCGCCTCCTCAACCAACGGCGCGATCACCTGTGCGATCTCGTCTTTATACCGCGCGGCATTGGCGGCGTAGGTCTGCGCATTGGCAGGATCGGCCGCGCTCAACGCATCGCGGATATTATCCACATAGATCACCGCCGAACTCAACGCCATCCACCCGTGCGGGTTGGGCTTGCCATCATACTCGCCCCCCGCAATCGCCATCGGCACGATCCCGTCACTCACAACGACCGCAGGAACGTCGCGCAGATTGCCGAAGAACTGCTCGAACCAGCGCTCCAGATTCAATCCGTTCCACAAAATCAGATCCGCCCCCTGCGCCCGCACCAGATCACGCGGCGTCGGCTGATAGCCGTGGATTTCCGCCCCCGGCTTGGTGATCGATACCACGTCAGCGGCCTCGCCAGCCACATTTTGCGCCATATCTGCGATGATGGTGAAACTGGTGACGACCTTGATCTTGTCTTGCGCAAAGGCAGGCGCGGCCTGCAATGCGAGGGCGGCAAAGGCGCCTGTCACGACGGCGGCGATCTGCGAGAGGCTTTGACGGCGGCTATACATTGCGGTCTCCTGAAAGGATGCATGGATATCTCGTCACATGCATCTAGGAATGATTTGCAACTGTCAAGCCACTTGCGAATGATTTGCATAAAGCGACTTGATCGCCCGCCTCGGATCGCGCTAGATCAGAGGGATGACGCAAGACACACATCGCATTGACCAACTCGTAGGCGCGCTGAAGACGGCGGGCGTTCGCATCACGCGGCAACGCGCGGCGCTGCTCGCGGTGCTGGCCGAGTCGAACGATCACCCCGACGCCCACGAGCTGCAACGCCGCGCGCAAATCGAAGCGCCGGGAATTTCCCTGTCGACGGTCTATCGCACGCTGACGGAACTCGAGACGCAAGGCGTGATCCACCGCCATCAGTTCGACGGTGCCTCCGCGCGGTTCGAACATGCCGAATCCGATCACCATGATCATATGATCGACATTGAAACGGGCAAGGTCGTCGAGTTTTGCTCCGACAAGATCGAGCGCCTACAAATGGAAATCGCCGCCGAACTCGGCTATGAAATCGTGCACCACCGGATGGAGCTCTACGTCCGCCGGAAAAAAGGCTGACCGGCCTTCCCCGCGGGGAAGCATTGCGCGCCAATCCCCCTTCACAACGGCGTTAACATTGGGCTACATGCCGCCATGTTTCGGCGCATCGCACCCTTTTTAGCAACTCTAACACTCGCGATTCTCCTCGCGGCGTCCAGCGTTGTGTCCACCGTGTCGATGACACCGGACAGAGACCGCGAAGCGCGCGCCGTCGTTCTCAGCGTATTTGGCAGCACCGAACTTGAGCTGTGCGGCCAGATTGATCCGCACCACGAGCATCGCTGCCCGTTTTGTCATCAGCTTCCCGCCACCCAAACGGCGAAAGTTCCTGAAGGCATCTCACGACTGGCGCTCCATGCAACGCCGATATTGCAACGCGATCTGCTACTTCGCTGGCAGGTTGCCCGCTCCACCGGCTTCGCGCGCGCTCCCCCCATTGTGATCTGATCTCCCGATGTCCTGTCGCGGTGGCGCCGAGCGCCGCGCGATGTTTGCCCGCTGCTCCCCTGCCTGAGGCTTCCGTGGTCCGATGACCGGGCTCAATAGGGGTGCGACCAGCGGCTCACTTTCTGTTTTCGGAGTCACAATGACCACCACCCCAACCCGCGCAGCGCCAAGCTCTGCGCTGTACCGCGCCGTCTGGCGCTGGCACTTTATCGCAGGGCTCATCGTCCTGCCGTTCATGATCTTGCTTGCCGTAACGGGCGGCATCTACCTCTACAAAGACGAGGTGAATGCCGTTTTCCAACCGGAACTGCGCATCGTCACGCCGCAAGACGGCGGCACGCAAGCCCCCTCCACCCTCACCGCCGCCGCGCTCGCCGCGCATGAAGGCCGCCTGCACAGCTACCTCCCCCCCGCCGCGCCTGACGCCTCCGCCCAAGTCAAAATCGTCAATTCGGACGGCGGCAAGGACATCGTTTACGTGAACCCCTACACTGCGGAGGTGCTGGGGACGCTGTGGGATGCCGGGCCTTCCGGCTCCAAATTCATGTATATCGTACGCAAGCTGCATAGCCTTGAATATATCGGCTGGTTCGGCAACCGCCTCATTGAGGCCGCCGCTGGGTGGATGATCCTGCTCGTTGCATCGGGCGTCTACCTTTGGTGGCCGCGCGGACGCAATGTTGGCACAACCACGATCAAACGCAAAACGGGGCGCGGCTTCTGGCGCGATCTCCACGCCGTCACCGGCATCTACACCGCAGGCTTCATCGTGTTCCTCGCGCTGACGGGCCTGCCATGGTCCTCGGTTTGGGGCGGGAAATTCTACGATATTACCTACGCGATGGGCATGGGGATGCCAGACGGGTATTGGGGGAAATACCCATCCTCGACCGTCCCGCTGGGCGAGGCGCTGGATAAAACAGCGTGGATCATGGAAAAACAGCCGATGCTGAATTCGACCACATCCGAAGGCGTTCCGGCGGGGTTGGATCAAGTCGTCCGGATCGTCGAGGACGCTGGCATCCATCCGGGTTACGCCCTCAATGTGCCATCCTCCCCCGAGGGCGTTTTCACAGCCTCGGTTTACCCCGACGATATCTCGTTTGAGCGTGTGATCCACATCGATCAATACAGCGGCGAGATCTTGTTCGATGTCGGGTTGGACGGTTTGGGGACCTTCGGCAAAGCCGCCGAATGGGGCATCAGCTTGCATATGGGCCAAGCTTTCGGCCTCGCCAACCAGATCATCCTCACACTTGCCTGCATCGCGATGGTGGCGATGTCGGTTGCGGGCGGGCTGATGTGGTGGAAACGCCGCCCCGCCGGCGCGCTCGGCACACCGACGATGCCATCTGATTGGCGGATTCCACGCACATTGCTGGTCATGTCGGTTGTCGCGGGCGTGTTCTTCCCGCTCGTCGGGCTCAGCATGATCTTGCTCGCGCTGGTGGAACTCGTCATTGCGCTGCGCAACCGCCGCCAAAACATGCATCCCGCACAATAAAATCCGGCGCCGCCATGTCTTGGCATGGCGGGCCCTTTTCGTAGCCGTGCGAATGAACGATACTGCGATCCTCGTCCCTAACTGGCAGTGACCATGGACACGTCTCATACCGATGCGGCTCAAGCCGTGAAGCACAAGGTGGACGCGTTCGTCCGCCGACACTTTTACCCGCGCGGCGCGTTTGACTTGCACCGAGCGGCGATCGGCTGGGATCTGCTGCGCGCCCCGGTAAACGTGCTTCTAGCGCCGGTCTTTTTGCTGATGGCTTTGGTGGCATTGCTCGCGCGTCTCGCCAAGCTCAAACGATTTGGCGCTTGGTTGCTCGGGCGGCGCCTGTTTTTAAAAACGAGTGTTGCGCAACGCCTTGAGGCCGAGATCGCGCAGGACCTATTGCAAGGCGCACCCTTGACCGAGCGTAGCCGCAAGCTGATCGACGATTATACCGCCGTCCGCTCCGCAGTGGCCGAAATCACGACATCACTCATCGTGCTCCTGACAGGCTACGCCCTCTTCGGGACCCCAACACCGGGGATCGCGTCTCTCGCGCCCACCGTGTCGACCTACGTCGGGCACGCCTCCGCCGTCACAGGATTTCCCTTGGGGTCGTGGCTTGGCGGCATTTGGTACGGCATATTTCCCGTCTCAATGCCCGTCTCTTTCGTTGTGCTGACCGGCGTCATACTCGCCATGATTGCGTCGCTCATCACGACATTCGCGGGGCTCCTCGCGGATCCGGTACAAGCCGTGCTCGGGATTCACCGCCGACGCCTGATGAAACTCCTTGATCGGCTTGCCCTCACGCAAGGCGACACCGCAGGCCTCGCGCCAGAACATATCCTCGCCCGTGTGGCGGATCTCTCGGATGCCGGCATGAGTTTGTTGCGCTATTTTCGGGGCTAATCTGGGGGCGTCAAACCTTTCGCCGCATCATTTTTATGCCTCTTGTCTATTTTTTGACCAAACGATTACAGCTTTCGACATCCCCCTTGTTTTGCCGCCACTTCCCCTTGGTTCACGCCGCCCCGCAATGCCTATGATTGAGGCAGACCGATATCACGATGCTCACAGGGGGCCCTTTTATGTTCTACCGTTCACTGCTTTCGATTGCCTTACTCGGCACCTCCGCCGCCTACGCGGAGACGCAAATGCCCTTCGCGCTGGATTGGAAATTCGAGGGCCCTGCCGCGCCTTACTTCGCCGCAATCGACAACGGCTATTTCAAAGCGCATGATTTGAACGTCACCGTTGAAGCCGGCAACGGGTCGCTCGACGCGATCCCGAAAGTGGCGACCGGCGCCTTCCCCGTGGGGATGGCCGATATCAACAGCCTCATCAAATTCCTCGATCAAAACCCAGGCGCGCCCGTGATCGGGGCGATGATGGTCTATGACAAGCCTCCCTTCGCGATCATTGGTCGGAAATCGCAAGGCATCGATACTCCCAAGAGCTTGGAAGGCAAAAAGCTGGGCGCCCCGCCGCCGGATGGCGCATGGGCGCAATTCCCGATCTTCGCCGCCGAGAACGACCTCGATGTCTCCAAAATCACTGTCGAGCCCGTTGGCTTCCCAACGCGTGAACCGATGCTCGCGGAGGGTGCGGTGGATGCGATCACCGGCTTCTCGTTTACCTCGTATCTCAACGCCGCGCGCCTTGGCGTACCGGAAGAAGACCTCGTCACCCTCCTGATGGCCGATTATGGCGTCGAGCTCTATAGCAACGTCATCATCGTCAACACCGAATACGCGGCCGAGAACCCCGAGGAAATCAAAGGCTTCCTCGCAGGTGTCGCCGAAGGCTGGAAAGCCTCGATCGCCGATCCGGCATCCGTCATCCCAATGCTGATCGAGCGCAACCCCGCCGCAGATGCCGAGTTGGAACAGCGCCGCTTGGAACTCTCGATCGAGGATAACGTCGCCACGGATTGGGTAAAAGCCAATGGCTTCGGCATTATTGACGCAGATCGGATGGAGACGGCCTTGACCCAAATCGCCACCACCTATGACTTCGCGACCACACCAGATGCCGCCACCTATTTCACGGATGCCTATCTGCCCGATGGCGGCTTCAAACTGGCGGAATGAGTGTGGAAAACCTGATTGAACTCAAAGCCGTGCGGCATTCCTACCGCACGGCCTCCGGCCCGCTGCCCGTTTTGGGTGGGCTGGAACTCGCCGTTCCCGAAGGCGGGTTTGTCGCGGTGGTTGGCCCATCGGGTTGCGGCAAATCCACCCTGACCCGATTGGTCGCAGGGCTGCTGATCCCAGATGAGGGCGAAGTGCGCGTTCACGGCGAACGCGTCACACGCCCACGCTCGAATGTCGGGATGGCCTTTCAAAATCCGGTTTTGCTGGAATGGCGGACGATCCTGCAAAACGTGCTCTTGCCGTTGGAAATCGTGCCGCATTCCCTGACCAAATCCCAAGCCGAGGAGCGCGCGCGCAAACTTTTGGCGCTGGTCGGTTTGGAAGGTTTCGAATCCAAACGCCCCTCCGAACTTTCGGGCGGGATGAAGCAACGTGCCTCGCTGTGCCGCGCGCTGATCCATTCGCCCGAAGTGCTTATTCTGGATGAACCTTTCGGCGCGCTGGACGCCTTCACCCGCGAGGATCTGTGGCAAATTATGCACCGGATCAAAGCCGAGGAGCCCTTCACGGGCGTGTTGATCACCCACGATCTGCGGGAGTCAATTTTCCTCGCGGATCAGGTTGTTGTGCTGTCGGGCCGCCCTGCGCGCACGCAGTTCACCCTCGACATTCCGGATACAGGGGTGCGCACGCTCAACCATCTCTACACGCCGGAAGCTTCGACCATGCTCAACACGCTGCGACACCAGATCGAAATCGCGCAAGGCCGTGCGCCGCAAGGGGCGGCAGCATGAGCGCAAAGATGAATGCCCAGAAAGTTCTGGTGCCCACCGCCGCGGTGATTGTGTTTTTACTCCTTTGGGAGGCGCTCGTTTGGGTCATGGGCTGGCCAAATTACAAGATGGCCTCCCCGAGTGACCTTCTGCCCGCTTATGAAAAACATTGGTCGTTGTTCCTGATTATGGGGTGGCAAACTTTGTGGCGCACCATTGCGGGGCTACTGCTCGCGGTTGTGTTCGGCACCGCGCTCGGAATGGTCATGGGCTTTTCGCGAACGATGCGCGACGCGCTCTATCCATTGCTGGTTGGCTTTAACGCGATCCCGAAGGCGACCGTCGTCCCGATCGTTGCCTTGATGTTTGTCGGATGGCACGATTTCAACACCGTTCTGATCGCCTTCATGATCAGCTTCTTCCCGATTGCGGTGTCGATATCACTGGGCCTGTCGACCTTGGAGCCAGAATACCGCGACATTTTGCGCTCACTGGGCGCGTCACAGGCGACGACTTTCTGGAAAATCGCCCTTCCCAAGACTTTGCCGGAGTTCTTCGGCGCGTTGAAAGTCTCCGTGACCCTCGCCTTTATCGGGACCAACCTGATGGAAATCGTCTCGCCGCATGGGCGCGGACTGGGGGCGTTGTTTGACAGCGGCAAAACCAATTCGGATTACCCGCTGATGTTCGCCGTGCTCATCGCCTTAGCGTTTTTGGGGATCGTGCTCTACTATATCGTCGTTGCGCTGGAAAAAACCTTCGCAGGCTGGGCGGATCGGAGCATCTGACACGCCGCCCTGCGGATCGGGCGGAGTGAGGCGCGAAACAAAGGTCAAGCGGTGCTTTGCGCCGCTTGACCTGCTTTCAGACGGGTCCATATGCCGAGCAATTCGCCAGCCAACGTCATCGGGTCAAACGGCTTCACGATCACAGCGACTGCACCAGCCTCGATCAGCTTATCAACATCCGAATTCTGCGCCTTCGCGGTCATGAAGATCGCTGGCGTTTCGGCAAATTCAGGGTAGGCGCGCAGCGCCGCGAGCGTTTGCTCGCCGTTCATCCCTGGCATCATCACATCGAGCAGCAAAATATCAGGCGCCGCCTCACGGGCCCCCTCTATCGCATCTTGTCCGGAGACGAACTGAACAACTTCCAACCCGCCCACGAGCTCTAACGCGATGCGCGCGATCTCGCGGATATCAGGATCGTCGTCCACATGGACGACCTTCGGATTATTGCTCATGATCCCTCCTCAAGGTCTTGAACGCCCGCTCCGCGCAGGCCAGCTATGGCGATGCAGGTGACAGTGTTACATCTTCGGTCGGCAAGTCGATGAAGAAAGTGGTCCCCACCCCGATTTCGCTTGTGAAGCCGATATTTCCGCCATGTTTTTCAACAAGTGTCTTGGCGATATTCAGGCCAAGGCCCGTCCCCACCCGCTGGCGATCGATTTTCGTGTGGGCTTGAACAAACCGAGCAAAGAGCTTGTCATGCGCCTCGGGCGGAATCCCGATGCCGTGATCCGTGACGGACAAACGCACACCCGTTTCGTGCCGCGCGACGATCAGTTCAACCGATTGTCCCTGCGGCGAAAACTTGACCGCGTTCGAGAGCAAATTCGTCAAAACTTGCGTCATCCCGTCACGGTGAATTGCGGCGTAGATCGGCTCGCGCGGGCCGGAGCAAGACAGGCCGACACCAAACTCGTGGCCATATCCCGCATTCGCCACAATCACATCTTGGCAAAACGCCAAAACATCAACGCGTTCCAAGGACATATCCATCATGCCCGCATCCAGCTTTTGCAAATCAAGCACATCATTGATCAGTCGTAGCAAACGATCCACGTTACGCTGCGCCATATCAACCATCGCTTCGGCACGGTCGGTGATCGGGCCCGCCACGCCGGAGCTGATCAGATTGAGCGCGCCCTTTACAGAGGTCATTGGCGAGCGCAGCTCATGGCTGACGGTGCTGACGAAATCCGCCATTTCCTGCTCTGCACGCTTGCGCTCGGATATATCGCGCATCGCCGCGATAATCCTTGGCTGCGCATTCGGGAAGGGTTGGAGCGCGAGCTTCACCTCGAACGGACGATCTCCGTGAGACACCTCACATAGCTCGGTTTGCGACGCGCCCGCGACCAAGCGCCCGATCCGCGTTTGAATTGAGGGCAAATCGAATCCGTCGAAAACCGCATTCAGCGGCTTGCCGACAGCGTCTTCCATGCGAAGACCACTCGACATGGAGGCCGCCGGATTGAGATAGGCAATTTCTAACGAGGCCGCGTCAATAACGTAGACCTCGTCGGGCAGCGCAGCCAGAATGCCGTAGGCAGGGTCTTGCTGCGGGTGCGGATATGTGTCGACTGTGTCGGTTGGACTGGGCGCCGTGAGCATGGGGGCTTGATACGCCCGTCGGCCCGCCGGCGAAAGCGTCTTTCGACGTTCAAAGGCGATCAACGACATCAAAACCATAGACGCCACCAAGACCGACGCAACGTCGGTTGATGTTTCACTATCGGGCATAATAAGCCGCGCATAAGTCACTAAATCAAACATCGAACTTCCTCGTACAACACATTTCGCCGTTCTCATGAGAGAAAAGCGGGCCGAAAGCGCCTATAATTCGGCGCCTTAAAACGGGACATATGGATTGTATGATTTAGCTATAAGGAAAATGTATGGCACGATAACGACGGTATGCGGGCAGCCGGATATTCAACCCGACCGCCATCACGTATCTTTATTTTTCCATATGATTTCAAGGCATTGCTTCGCCACATCCTCAAGTTGTATCTTGGATTTTGTGAAATGCACCACAAGCCTTGGGTCAGGGCGCGGCCCCTCGTTCGAGGTCAGCGCGACGATTTTCGCGTTGGGCTGCAAGGTGATGATTTGATCCAGCAACGCCTGTTCGGCAGGACGTCCGGTATCGCGCCCCAAAATCACCATCGCGTAGGGTTCCAGCGAGAGCATGTAGCGCGCCGCTTCATCGTTATGCGCGTGGACAAGTTCCGCAGAGGGCGCAAAGGCGGCGGCAAGCACCTCCGCCACGTCATGATCCGCCTCAACATGCAAAATGCGGAGCGTCTCGAGATCCGAGGTATCGGGCGCCAGATCGGGGTCGGCGGGCGCGGGAACCGTTCCAGATTGCAGCGGCACCTTGATCCAGAATGTCGTCTTTACGCCCGGCTCGGAGTCGAAGCCGATTTCACCGCCCATTTGATCGATGGTGCGTTTGGCGATGTGCAGCCCGAGGCCCGTGCCCTCACGTTTGCGGATAGAAGTGCTATCGACTTGGGAGAATGGTTTGAAAATCTTGTCGTGGAACTGCGGCGGAATGCCTTCGCCGTTATCGGTGACACGGATCACGATCTGCTCGCCCTCTTGGACGACCTCGACAGAGACGACCCCACCAACGGGAGAGAATTTCGCGCCATTGGAAAGGAGATTTGTCATAACCTGTTGGAAACGGTTTTCTTCAATCAGAACATTTGCCGATGGAAGATCGCCGTTGATTGTATAGGTCACATCGAATTGCGCGGCATAGGGTTGGTTGACCTGCACGGCCCGTTCGACCTGCGCACCGATATCAGCCAAGGTGAGTTCGGGCTTCTCTTGGCCGCTCTCAAGCTTTTCGAGATCAAGAATATCATTCACGAGCAAGATCAACCGGTCGCAATTCTTCTGCGCGATTTGCAACATTCGCTTCGCTGTCTCCGGAATGCCGTCAGACATCGCATTCAACAAAAGCGAGATAGAACCGTTGATTGATGTCAGAGGCGTGCGCAGCTCATGGCTCACTGTTGCGACGAACTGGTTCTTCAACTCGTCGACCTGATGCTGGTCGGTGATATCAGTCATAAGGCCGATCATCCGCCACGCGCGCCCGTTTTCGTCGCGCTCTTCGCCCGTCATCTCCGACCGCATCCAGCGCCAAACGCCCCCCGCCGCCCGCACACGGTATTCAGAGACAGATCGTGCGGACCGGCCTTCGATACAGGCTTCGTCGGCGGCCCGAATATGGGCCATGTCATCGGGATGAACGCGATCGAGCCATTGGCTCTGCGGATCTGCGAAGGCGTCGAATTCAACGCCCATCAATTCGCACCACGTGCGCGAGACGATTGCATGTTGCGTGCGCAGATTGAAATCGAACACACCGATCTTGCCCGCGTTCAACGCGAGCTCCAACCGGCGCTGCGTGCTGCGCAGCTGTTCGGCGGCAGCGTGATAGCGGCTTGTATCCCGCATCACGGCCGTGAATCGCCGCTCGCCATAGCTATTCTTCCACGGAATGATCTGCACATCGAGGATCAAGGGCTTCCCGAGGATCGACAGCGTTCGCACCTCGCCGCGATAGGGGGAAGGCACGTCCGCGCCCGCGGCATGAATAAAGTAGTCGTTGATCTGCCCGTTCAGCAGGGTCGACAGATGCGATCCGACGGCGTTCACGCCATCGTTGACCAAAAGTCGCGCGAAGGCGTCGTTATAGCGCAACAGATTTCCGCGCCCGTCTAACAGGGCGATGGTTGCCACGGCGGTCTCGATGATCGAGCGGTTCTCATCGACCTGCGTCGCAAGTTCGCGCGTGCGCTGCACGACGATACCGCGCACGAGTTCTTCGCGCTGAGCAAGGCTGATCAAGAAAACCGCGAGCAGGATCGAGAACGAGACACCGCCGATAAGAACAATTGCGGGTTTCATCGTCCACAGACGATCCTCAAGCGCGGCGGTGCTTTCCCAGACGATCGTCCATGTTTCGCCGTAGGCCTCGAACGTCTCGGCAATACGGTATTGGGCCCGCCGATTTGACGTCTCCTGCGCTTCACTGACGTAGAATGCCTCGTCGGGCGTCGTCGCATCGCCGTGATATGCGGTGATAACCAGATCGTCGTCCTGCCCGATCGTCAAATCCGATAACACGCTTGAAGCATTGAACGTCGCATAGGCCCACCCGATGAAACTCGCGCGGCGCGCCTCAACAGTTTCGGGCTGCTGGGCCAGCCCCGCATAGACCGGCGCGAGCATCAGGAAGCCTTTGCCTTGATTATGGACCGGAATCAGATCGATCGGCGGTGTGAGCGCAATTTTTCCCGTGTCGCGCGCAGAAATCGCGGCGCGGTAGCGTTCCTTTTCGAAGGAAATATCCACGCCAAGGGCAGATTTCCCGTTTTCGAGATTTTCAAGATATTTGATAATGAACATCGGGCCGTCTTTGGCCTTCGGCGTTACCTCCAGCCCGAGCACCCCTTCCCGCCGCGCGTCTTCGAGAAACTTATCCAAGTCCGCCCGGTCAACGGGTTCAATGAATCCCATTGAACGGATGCCAAAATTCGCATCTGACAGGTTGAGTGTTTTCACATACCGGTTCCATTCCGGCGCCGTCACCAAACCAGACGCGCGGAAGAGCCCGACGCCACTGTTCACGGCCAGTTCAATCACTGACAGCCGATGTCGGAGAGCCTGTTCGGAATCGTGCTGGGCGGCGTTAAACTGGGATCGCTGCGCTTCATTTCCGAGCCGTGCAACATAGGACCATGCCCCCAGCGACACCGCCACCGAAAGCGTCACGTACAGCAGCGCAGGCGTGGTGAAGCGCGGGATGGGCGCGCCGCGCCAAAAGGCATTCGTTGGCCCCAACCAAGGCCCCAACACCGCCGCCATAACGGCGAGATTGATGGCGATGACATCGCCAAGCCACCAGACGAGCCAATAGAAACCAACATCATCTGGCGTGATCCGCGTTGCAAATACGTGAAAAGCGATGCCGACGCTCGATACGGGAATGCAGCTCGCCGGAATGGCAATGAACATGACGGAGGCGAGATGCCGCCAGCCGCGCAGGCGTATCGGATAGCCACAAAACTCACGGATAAGGGTTTTGCCCAACAGCCCCTGCGCGGTCATCGTTATCGCCAAGACGAGGGTCTCCGCGACATCGAACGCGGTGGAAAAATCCCAATAGCCAAGCTGGATCAGAATGATCCTGTTGAGTAACGAGCCAATAAAAATTGCGGGCCAAAGCTCGCGCCCGACGATGAGCAAGATCGCAATTGCAACGCCACTGCCGCGTAAAATCAGCAGGTTTGAGCCGGCGGAGGGCGTCAATAAGATGCCTGTCAAACTGACGGCACAAAATAAAAGGGAAAAGGCCGCGATCTGCGCGATCCGGAAAGGCACTGAATCTTGTCTCACGCAGAAACCCTTTCCGAAGCCATCCCCTCAATCTTCTATCGAGGCTCTCTTGAGGTACACCCGTTCCAAGTGCATCGCAACATTGTTAGCGGGGCGAAAGCGCAAGGATTCAATGCTTTGCTATCATGAGCGGCGAAACAATCCCCCAACGTCAGCCGTGATTAAAACGCCAAAACACGTGTTTTGGGGCAATCGGTCCAATTGTGACGCGCGAGTGCCTCATTTTGGTCCAACTGAGAATCAATTTTAAGGCGAGCGAGGGGAACATCTCGTAGGACAGGCGCACGACGCGGCGATCGAAAAGGAAGACTGGAAATGAAAATTTTGGCCGTAGATGATGATGAACTCATCCTCGAAATCGTAGCCGCTACGCTTCGCGCAGGCGGTTACACTTCGGTGACAACGGCAACGAGCGCACGCGAGGCCGCAGAATTGGTCTCGAACGCGACGGTTCCGTTCGATTGTTTCTTGCTTGATATTATGATGCCCGAAATTGACGGGATCGAACTGGCAGGTTGGCTGCGCAAAGCGCCGCAGCACCGCACGACGCCGATCGTCATGCTGACGTCGATGTCGGAAAAATCCTTCATCGACCGCGCTTTCCTGGCAGGCGCGACCGACTACATCACCAAGCCTTTCGATGCGATGGATTTGACGACCCGCGTCCAGATGGCCGAGCGTCAAATTCAAGCGAGCCGCGCCGCCAATGATAGCGCGGGCCAAATTCTGGCGCTGACGGCGCAGATCGACAAACGGTTCGCCGCGCCCTTGTCGGAGCCGATCGCATTGGAAGATGTCGACGGGCTGATCGATTATCTCGCAATGCAAAACTACCTGCTTCAAATGTCGCGCGGGTCGTTTGTGGGCACGAGCCTCTTTGCGCTGCGGATTGCGGATGTGGGCGATATCTACGCAAAAGCCTCGCCGGCGCTCTTCCACGACATCCTCGCAGATGTCGCCGAATGCACCCTAAAAGCGATGTGCAACAGCGAATGCATCATGTCTTATGCGGGGAATGGATCTTTCGCGGGCGTCATGGGGATGGCAGAGGGCTTCGATAGCGCTGATCTGGAAATCGAGATCAACATGATGATGGAACGTCTCCACCTCACGGATGATCGCGATCAACCCCTGACAGTGCGCGTCGCCGTAGGTGCGCCGCAATCGATCGGCATGCTGCATTCGGGCCGCTGGGTAATCAACCAGATGCAGCGCGCGATTGAGGATTTGGCATGGGCCGTCCCCAAAGCCAATCGGGGGACATTGACGGCGGCAACGCCCAAGGGGCGGTTGATGCGCGCTTTCACGCAAACAAGGTAGTTTAACGCGGAGACCAAAACGTGCCGAAATCCGACCTCGTTGCTCAAAAAATCTCCGAAATTCGTCCGCGGTTTCTGGCGGCTCTCTCCCAACGGCTTGATCGGTTGGAGGAAATAAGAGACCAGCTGGAAACTGTGGACGACGTTTGGCCGCTGATGGTCGAGATCCGCTCGGAGGCACATACGACCGTCGGCCTCGCTGCGACCTTGGGGTTCCACGATCTTGGGCTTTTAGCACAGGAGGTCGAAATTTTCATTCACCGGGCCGAAAAGGCCGGAGAAACGAGCCATTTTCCAGAGGACGGGCTTTATAAGTTTGACTCAATGATCGGGGAAATGGCGCTGCTCATTCCGTAAAGAAGCGCCACATCCGTTGTATCGCGAGCACCCCAAACCGGATGCTCGCGCCAAAAAGCGACGGGATTTATTGAAGATCCGTCGGCAGCAAGTCGCTGGGGATGTTCTGGAAACAGACAGGCCGCAAGAACCGCCGGATCGACATCGTGCCGACAGAGGTTGCGCCAAAGTTGGTCGAGGCCGGATAGGGCCCGCCGTGGACCATCGTATCGCTCACTTCGACGCCCGTGGGGAAGCCGTTGGCCAAAACACGCCCTGCTTTTCGCTCCAGAACGGGCAAAAGCGACCGCGCGAGATCGGTATCGCCCGCATCAAAATGCAAGGTTACGGTGAGCTGGCCGACCAAACTGCGCGCAACCTCCGCCATCTCGCGCGCGTCCTGCGCCACAACAACCAAGCCGAGCGGCCCGAACACCTCCTCGGAGAGCGCATGGTTTTTCAGCCAATCCGCGGCCGAGACTTTAAACAAGAAAGGCTTGGCCTCACGCGGGCCGCAAACGGATGTCAGCAACTCTTGAACACCAGATTGCGCGCCGACCGCCTGCGCGCCGGTCGTGTAGGCCTGCGCGATCCCATCGGTGAGCATGACTTGACCAGCCGTCTGCGCGAGCGCCGCGCGGGTCGCCTCGATGAACACATCAGCGGTCTCGCCGCCGATGACAACCGCGATACCCGGGTTGGTACAAAACTGGCCCGCGCCCATCGCGAGCGACGCCGCCCACCCTGCGCCAAGCGCTTCGCCGCGCGCCCCAACTGCCGCAGGCAAAACAAACATCGGGTTCACCGCACCCAACTCACCAAAGAACGGAATCGGCTCAGGACGTTGCATGCAAAGATCAAAGAGCGCCCGCCCGCCCGCGAGCGACCCGGTAAAGCCGACCGCTTTGATCAAAGGATGCTGCACAAGCGCCTGACCGACGGCGCGCGTGCCGCCTTGCACGACAGAGAAGACGCCTGGATGCACGCCGCAGCGGTTGATAGCAGCGTGGATCGCTTCGGCCACGATCTCGCCCGTAACAGGATGCGCTCCGTGGCCTTTCACAACAACAGGGCACCCCGCAGCAAGCGCCGCGGCCGTGTCACCGCCCGCAGTGGAGAAAGCGAGAGGGAAGTTCGAGGCACCAAAGACAGCAATCGGCCCGATTGGCCGCTGGATCATGCGCAGATCGGGACGCGGCATCGGCGCACGTTCCGGCATCGCGGCATCAAATCGCCGGTCAAGGTAGTCACCCTTCAAAATATGATCCGCGAACAGGCGCAACTGGCCTGTGGTTCGACCGCGCTCACCGTTGAGGCGCGCCTCCGGCAAACCTGTTTCCGCGCAGCCCATTGCGGTGATCTCCTCGGCGCGCGCCTCGATCTCATCGGCAATCGCGTTCAAGAATGCGGCGCGCTCGGCGCGCGAACTGTAACCGTAGCTCAAAAACGCATCCTCGGCGGCCTCGGCCGCGCGATCCACCAAATCAGGCGAGCCATTCGAAATCTCGAACGACGGACCGGAGGCGGGCGCCGATTGGAAATGCATTTCGGAAGCGATCCATTCGCCGGCGATCAAGTGTTTTCCATGGGGGGTATATGTCATCTAGCGGCCTTTCTTCGACGCATGGGCTTTCATCAGGCCCAAAAGTGTTTCACGGTCGCGGTGGGCGCTTTGGCGCAGGCGACGGCGGTTGCCCGATGGCAGCCCATAGCAGATGCGGCTTCCGTGGCGGGCGCACCGACCGCGTTAGCGGACCCCGTGGCGACGCGATTTAATCGTGGCCGTGCTTAACGGCTTTTGCGCGTCTTCGCCAGATATTTTTCTTTTATGAAAATTATTGCCAAAAAGAATAAAATCTTTCAGTGTAGGGACAGGAATCAACAGAGAGGTCAAAATAAGATGAAAAACATCACATTCACCGCTGCTTTACTCGCGACGACCTGCGTTGCAGGCGTGGCACATGCGGATAAACTGGACGATATCATCTCCTCCGGTACGTTGCGTTGCGCAGTTGTGCTGGATTTCCCGCCGATGGGGATGCGCGATGAGAACAACGAGCCGATCGGCTTTGACGTTGATTATTGCAACGATCTGGCAGCGGCCCTTGGCGTCGAAGCAGAGATCGTCGAGACACCCTTCCCAGAGCGTATTCCAGCGCTGATGTCGGGCCGCGTGGACGTCGGCGTTGCATCGACGTCCGACACACTGGAGCGCGCGAAAACCGTTGGCTTCTCGGTGCCTTACTTCGCCTTCGACATGGCCGTGACAGCGAACACAGGCTCGGGCATCACGTCGTTTGAAACGATGAAAGGTCACACGGTTGGCGCCGTTGCGGGCACGTACGAAGCAATTGCGCTTGAAGCGCAAGTCAAAGAATGGGGCGAGGGTGAGTTCCGTCCGTATCAAACTCAGGCGGATGTCTTCCTCGCGCTGAGCCAAGGGCAGCTTGAGGGCACCGTGTCGACCTCCACCGTTGCACAAGCGAATGTCAAAACTGGCAACTTCAAAGATATCGAAGTCGTCGGCACCGCGCCGTTTGATATCGACTATGTGGCCCTGTTCGCGAAGCGCGACGAATACGGTTTCCTGAACTATCTCGATCTGTTCGTGAACCAGCAGACCCGCACAGGCCGTTATGACGAGCTCTATGAAAAATGGGTTGGTGGCACCGCACCGGATCTAACAGTTCCTAACGTTTACCGTTAATCTGGCACCGTAAATCTTAGCGGCGCGGGCACACCGCGCCGCTTTTCACGTTTCTTATCAGGTGCGGAACCCCAATGTTCGATTACACCTTCCAATGGAAGCAAGTCCTCGCGCGGCTTCCTCAGATGCTGGATGGCGCGGTGGTGACGATGGAAGTCGCCGTCTTGTCGATGATCCTTGGCGTCGCCTTCGCAGTGATGTTGACGGTTTTGCGGCTATCGGGATCAAAACCTCTGGTCGCCATCGCAACGACTTGGGTCGAAGTAGCCCGCAACACACCCGCTCTGTTCCAGATTTATATGGCGCATTTTGGCGTGGCGAGCTTCGGCATTCATTTCAGCCCGTTCACATCATTGCTGATCGGGATCACGTTTAACAACGCGGGCTATCTTGCGGAGAACTTCCGCGGCGCGCTGAAGGCCATCCCAGAGACGCAAACCCGCGCCGGCCGTTCGTTGGGCATGACCCAGCTTCAGGCGTTTCGCCTGATCATCGTGCCGCAAATGTTCCGGATCTCATTCCTACCGATGTCGAACCAGATGGTTTGGGCGATCTTGATGACCTCATTGGGCGTCACAGTCGGGATGAATGCGGATCTTTACGGGGTTACGCAGGATCTGAACGCGCTAACGTTCCGCACGTTTGAGCTTTTCGCCGTTGCCGGTGTGATCTTCTATGTCATCACCAAAATCATCACCTTGAGCGCCCGCCTGATTGCGGCGCGCCTGTTCCGGTATTGAGGGAGAACGACCATGTTTGACACCGCCCTCTCCTCCGCCGATCTTGTGTTCCTCGCCAAAGGTGCGGGCATCACGATCATCGTGACAATCATCTCCGTCGCGATCGGCACCGCCCTCGGCGTGTTCTTCGGCGTCCTCAGAATGCACTTGGGGCCGGTTGCGGCCGCACCGATTACGTTCTTCCTCGACATCTTCCGCTCGGTTCCGTTGCTCATCCAGCTTGTGTTGACCAACGCGTTTCTCGGGATGGTTTTGCAATTGCGCATATCCGGCTTCGCGGTCGCTTGTGTCGTGCTGTCTCTCTACACGGCCGCCTATTGCGCCGAGATTGTGCGCGGCGGGATCGAGGCCGTGCCAGAGACGACACGCCGCGCATCGCGGTCTTTGGGCCTGACATGGCTGCAAGACATGCGTTACATCGTGATGCCGCTGGCGACACGCGTGGCGCTGCCGTCCTGGATCGGGTTGGCACTTGGCGTCATGAAAGACTCCGCGCTCGTTTATGTGGTTCAGGTCACCGAGCTGCTGAAATCGACGCAAATCCTCATCACGCGCCTGCAAGAGCCACTGTTCTTGTTGCTCATTTGTGGCGCTTTCTACTTCATTATCAGCTTCCCGCTGGCCCGTCTTGGTGGGTATCTCGAAAAAAGGTGGTCCAATGATTGAGATCCAAAACGTCCGTAAATCCTTCGGCAAACTTGAAGTCCTCAAGGGGATCGATCTCACGGTTGAAAAAGGCGAAGTCGTCACCGTGATTGGCGGATCGGGATCGGGGAAATCGACACTTCTGACCTGTATCAACGGGTTGGAGCCGATCGATTCCGGCAAAATCTTTATCGACGGCACCGAAGTGCATGCGAAATCGACAAACCTGAATTCATTGCGCCAGAAGGTCGGCATCGTGTTTCAACAATGGAATGCGTTCCCGCATCTCACCGTGTTGGAAAACGTCACCCTCGCGCCGCGCAAAGTGTTGGGTATGGGCAAAGCCGAAGCCGAGGAGATCGCGGAGCGTCAGCTCAAGCATGTCGGTTTGGGCGATAAGCTGACGACCTACCCTTCGCGGCTCTCGGGCGGGCAGCAACAGCGCATGGCGATCGCGCGCGCGTTGGCGATGTCGCCGGAATATATGTTGTTTGACGAGGTGACCTCCGCGCTTGACCCGCAGCTTGTCGGCGAGGTCTTGGAGACGCTGAAGATGCTTGCGGAAGAAGGGATGACGATGATCTTGGTGACGCATGAAATGAGCTTCGCGCGCGATGTTTCCAACCGCGTGGCGTTCTTCCATCAAGGCGTTATGGCCGAAATCGGCGCACCCGATCAGCTCTTCGGCGATCCGCAGCATCCCGAGACGCAAAAATTCCTTGCCAGCGTTAGATAAGATCCTGACACCAAACTAAAAAGGGGCCGGTTCATCCGGCCCCTTTTTTCATTCTAATTCAATCTCGGATCAGCTCAAGGCGGCAAGGCCCTCCGCCTCAAACCGTTCGAGCTGTGCGAATTCGGCTTGGGTCAAGACGATGCCGCTTTCCTGTGCCGTTTTGCGCGCAGCAAAGCGGCGCTGAGACGGCAGTCGCGCGCCTTGATCCCCGATCGCGGCGAACAAACGCTCGCCCTCGGCGATCGGATCACGCCCGCTGCGTGCGGAGAACACCGCAGGATCGAGCGCGATGATCAATGCACCGTGACGCGGCAAGAGCGCACTGCTGCCCATGAAATCGAGAGCTTCCTTGCTCATGAACTCGCCCAACATAGCGCCCGCGAGAAGTTCGATCATCGTGGAGATCGCCGACCCTTTATGCCCGCCGAAGGGCAGCATCGCGCCTTCCAAAGCTACATCAGGATCGGTTGTCGGGTTGCCATCCTTATCAACCGCCCAACCTTCAGGGATCGGCTTTCCGGCGCGGCGATGCAATTCGATCTCACCACGCGCGGCAACGCTTGTCGCGAAATCGTAGACGTAGGGATGTTCGCCCGCGCGCGGATAGCCGAAGGCAAGCGGGTTGGTTCCCAAAAGACCCTGTTTGCCGCCAGCCGGTGCGACGAAAGAATAGCTCGGGCACATCGACAAAGCCGCGAGCCCGTCATCCGCGAGGGCTTCGACCTCTTGCCACAGTGCAGAGAAATGCAAGCAGTCGCGGATCACGAGCGCGGCCAGACCCGTCTCGCGAGCCCGCGCGGCAAGAAGCGCCTTCGCCGCCTCAAAGGCGGGATTCGAAAAGCCGCCTTTCGCGTCAACTTCGATGACCGCCTTACCCGCATCAAAAATCTCAGGAACGGCCAGAGGCTCAACCTTACCAGCCTTGATCACGCGCATGCAGCCTTCAACACGGTAGATCCCATGCGATTTGCAATTGTCGCGCTCTGCCGCGGTGATCACCCGCGCCAAACAGTCGGAGGCTTCAGCCCGCAGGCCGCATAAGTCAAAAATCCGGCGCAAGCGTTGTTGCAGCGCATCAACGGACAGGGTGACGGTATCGGTCATCTCAGGCTTATCTCCTTTGGAATATTCTATCGGACAATAGCCGCTGCAAGCGACCTATTTATCCACGTCTGTATAGGTGCAGGCCCAGAACACTTTGGTTTCAGTGTCATCCAACGCGCGCAAACCATGCTTCAACGTACTGTCGAAATACGCACAATCTCCGGGTTCCAAGATCACCGGTGCGTAGTGCTCCACGACAAGCTCAACACGCCCGGTCAGAACATACAGGGTTTCTTCGCCATCGTGCGATTCCAGATCGTTGCGCGTTAGCGGCCCGCGATTCTCGACCTTGGTCACCAGCGGCACGATCTTTTTCTCGGCGAGTGAATTGCACAGGAACTCATATTCGAAATTCGCCGCACGCACTTTGCGGCCTTCGCCAGCTTTGGTCACGGCCATCCGCGTGGGCGGATTGACCTCGAGATCGGCGGAAAACAGGCGTTCCATGCCGATATCATAGGCGCGCGCGATCCTGACGAGGTTCTCATAGCTGGGTGAAACCCGCCCGTTTTCGATTTTATGGATGGTCGACAAGGCAAGGCCGGTGCGTTGCGCCGCGGCTTCAAGCGTCAAGCCACAGTTTTGGCGCACGGTCTTCATCCGCGTCCCAAGTTCGGCGCGCAGCTTCTGACGTTCGGCCTCCCAATCATCCGAAGGCGGATCAGCAAGATAATTTTCTATTTCCGACATAATTTTTCTTTTCTTACCAGTTCTGATTGTTTAAGCATATATTTGAGTTGAGTGCAAGAATATCAGTCGCGCCACACTTGGGTAGATCTCAAATGTCGGGTTTTTGGTCACATGAGATCAAAAAATCGACGACCCGCACGCGCAAAACACCGGCAAGGGGAAAACAATGGCGAAGATAATCGTTCCGGCCGCGGTCGAAGGGCCCATCGTGGTTTGCACAGAAGGCTTGAGCTTTTGGGGCGGGGTCGACGCGCTCACGGGCAAGATCATCGATGCGCACCATCCCCTCCACGGGCAGTCGATCGCGGGCAAAATCGTGATGATGCCGACCAGCCGTGGATCCTGCACAGGCAGCGGCGTTTTACTGGGGCTCTCATTCGCGCAGGCAGCGCCGCGCGCGCTCATCTTCCGCGAGAATGAAGATATTTTGACCTTGGGCGCGATGGTCGCGGCGCAAATGTTTGAAAAATCGATCGCCGTGATCCGGCTTGATGCCACCGAATATGACTTACTCGCACAGCAAGAGGCCGCCGCAATCACGCCTTCGCGCCTCACCGCGGGGCCGGTTGCTTGGGATCTGGAGGCCGTGACGGCAGAGGCCTTGGAGCTAAGCGAGACCGACCGCGAGATGCTCTCGGGGGCGCAAGGCGCGCCGCGGCAACTCGCGATGAAAATCGTCACCACGATGGCCGCTGCGCAGGGCGCGACGAAATTGATTGATGTCACCCGCGTTCATATCGACGGCTGCATCTACGCGAGCGATGCGTTCGTGACTTTCGCCCGCAAGATGGCCGATATGGGCGCGAGAGTGCGTATTCCGACAACGATGAATGCTATTTCGGTTGATCATGCGAACTGGCGCAGTCAAGGCGTGCCGGATTCGTTTGGTCTCCCTGCGAGCACCCTTGCCGATGCCTATGTGGAAATGGGCGCCGCGCCGAGTTTCACCTGCGCGCCTTATCTGCTGGATGACCAGCCGGTGAAAGGCGAGGATATCGCTTGGGCCGAGAGCAATGCGGTGATCTACGCGAATAGCGTTTTGGGGGCACGCACTGTCAAACATGCTGATTTCATGGATTTGTGCATCGCGCTGACAGGTCGCGCGCCACAATCGGGCGTTTATCTGACTGACAACCGTGCGCCGCGCCGCGTTATTGATGTGACGGTGCCTGACGGGATCGATGATGCGTTCTGGCCAATGCTGGGATGGCTCGTGGGCAAACTCGCCTCTGATCGCATCCCCTTGATCCGCGGGCTTGAGGTAACCACGCCCTCAGATGATGATCTCAAGGCCCTGTGCGCCGCCTACGGGACGACATCGGCCTCGCCTATGCTGCATATCGCGGGCGTCACACCCGAGGCGGATCTGCCCGTGGCAACCGACGCGGATCATCTCGAAATTACGGCAAACGACTTCGCGCAGGTCTGGGCGGAGTTCAATAAAGGCGATGCGAAGGTCGATCTGGTCGCCTTGGGCAGCCCACATTTCTCGCAAACCGAATGCGAGGCTTTCGCCGCGTTGATCGCGGGAAAAACAGTGCATGCGGATGTCACCGCGATCATCACCTTGGGGCGCGGCACCCTTGCTAAAATTCGATCGAATGGCACAGCGGCGATCTTGGAAGCTGCGGGTGTGACCATCGTCCCCGATATTTGCTGGTGCTCGATCTCAGAGCCCGTCTTCCCGCCGAGCGCTAAAGTCTTGATGACCAATTCTGGCAAATACGCCCATTACGCGCCGGGCCTGAGCAATCGCGCCGTGCGGTTCGGCTCACTCGCGCAATGCATGGAAACCGCCCTCTCCGGCACGGCAACCGCCGCGCCGCCCGCGTGGATCGGCTGATCCGTCCACGCCCGCAGATACGTCCGAAACCAACGCCCCATTTTAACGGAGACACTCATGGACAAGACAGTTTTTTACGGCACAATCCCTGCCCTGCTCACCCCGTGCACCCCAGACCGCGAACCTGATTTCGATGCGCTCGTGCGCAAGGGTCAGGAATTGATGGCCGCTGGCATGTCGGGCGTCGTCTATTGCGGATCGTGCGGCGACTGGCCATTGCTGACTGACGCGCAGCGCATGGAAGGCGTCGAGCGCCTGACCAAAGCAGGCGTTCCCGTGATCGTCGGAACAGGGGCCGTGAACTCGAAAATGGCCGTTGCACATGCCGCCCACGCGCAAAAGATCGGCGCAGCCGGTTTGATGGTTATCCCGCGTGTGCTGTCGCGCGGGGCGTCCGTCGCGGCACAAAGGAACCACTTCAAAGCAATTTTGGAAGCCGCGCCCGATGTCCCCGCGATCATCTATAACAGCCCCCACTATGGCTATGAGACCAAGGCGGATCTGTTCTTCGCCCTGCGCGAAGATCATAAAAATCTGATCGGGTTCAAGGAATTCGGTGGGCGCGCAGCGATGAGCTACGCGGCCGAGCACATCACCTCGCAAGACGATGATGTCATCTTGATGGTGGGCGTCGATACGGAAGTTTACCACGGCTTCGTCAAATGTGGCGCGGTTGGCGCAATCACTGGCATCGGCACGATCTTCCCCAAGGAATCCCTGCTGCAAGTCGAACTCTCCCGCCTCGCAGCTGCGGGCGACCCGGAGGCAGATCTTCGGGCGCGCGAACTGGCAGAAGCTTTCGCGGTTCTGGCGAAGTTTGACGAGGGCGTTGATCTGGTCCTCTATTTCAAACACATGATGGTTTTGACGGGGGACGAAGATTATCGCCTCAACCTTTACGAGACTGATGTATTGTCCCCCTCGCAGGCGAAGTTCTGCGAAGCGCAATTCCACCAGTTCAACACATGGTTCGCGAACTGGTCTCAGCAGGGCGGAGTGCTCGCTAAATGCATGTGATTGATAGTCACACAGGCGGAGAACCCACGCGGGTGATCCTTGATGGCGGCCCCGATCTTGGATCGGGACCGCTCGCGGAGCGCGCACACCGGTTGGCGACGCAGCACCGTGCGTTTTATCGCTCGGTCGTGTTGGAACCGCGCGGACAGGTTGCGATGGTCGCCGCCCTTCTCGTTGAGCCGGTCGATCCGGCTTGCGTGGCGGGTGTGATCTATTTCGATACCGAAGCCGTTTTGGGGATGTGTGGTCACGGAACGATCGGGCTGGCGGCAACGCTATTCCATCTGGGCCGGATCGGGGCGGGCGTTCATAAACTTGAAACCCCCGCCGGAATCGTGACGATCGAAGTACATGACGCCAACACCGTCACCGTCACCAATATCGAGAGCCGCGTCATCCGCGCGGGCGTCACGGTTGAGATAGCAGGCATCGGCCCAGTCACCGGCGATCTTGCTTACGGCGGAAACTGGTTCTTCATGGTCGACCCAAGCCCGGTTCCGGTCACCTCCCAGAATATCCGACAACTTACCGATGTGACGGTGGCAGTGCGTGAGGCCCTTCATGCGCAAAACCTCGGCGGAGAGGACGGGCAGGCGGTGGATCACGTTGTGTTCTTCGGACCATCCGATGTTGCGGGCGTGGAGAGCCGGAATTTCGTGCTTTGCCCCGACAACGCCTATGATCGTTCGCCTTGCGGAACGGGGTGCTCTGCGCGATTGGCCTGCCTCGCCGATCAAGGCCGCCTCGCGCCAGGTAAGGAAATCATCCAAGAGAGCGTCATCGGGTCAACCTACCGCCTTTCGTATCAGCACGGGCTGAAGGGAGGTGTTATCCCGAAGATCACGGGCAAGGCCTACGTGATGGCCGAGAGCCGCTTGATCTTTGCGACCAACGATCCGTTCAAGGACGGGATCGCCCTTTGATATCTGTTTTGCGCGCGCCGTTCTAATAACGGCGCGCGCAACTTCGTCATTGTTTTCAACAGGTGCGCCATGCCAATGCCTAAAGACCTCGACATCATCATCATCGGCGCAGGGATTGTCGGCGTCACAACGGCGCTGGCATTGCAATCGGACGGGCACCGCGTGCGCTTGCTGGATCGCAAGGGCATTGCGGCGGAAACCTCGCGCGGCAATGCGGGGGCGTTTGCCTTTACTGAAATCGAGCCGCTGGCCTCGCCCGGGATTATGCTGAAAGCGCCGAAATGGTTGCTCGATCCGCTCGGCCCTCTCTCCATCCCGCCCGCCTACGCGTTGAAGATCGCGCCTTGGATGGTGCGCTTTTGGCGGGCGAGCTGGCGGGATCGCTACGCGGGTGTTGTGGCCGCGCAATCGGCGATGATGGATCACTCACGCGCCGCGATTGAGCGCTTGATCAAATCGGTCGACGGCGAGCCTTTGATGCGCCGCGAGGGGCAGCTGCAGTTGTTTGAGGGCGCGCGCGCCTTCCAAGACAGCCTTCCCGTTTGGGAGCGGCGACGGGCGCACGGCTTGGCGTTCGACCTCTTTGAGACACCGCAGGCGATTGCGGATATTCAACCGGGGCTGAGCCCTCGGTTCACCCATGCAGGATTCACGCCGCATTGGATGAACACGGTCGATCCAGAACTGTGGACCAAACATCTGGCGCAGGCGTTCATTGCCCGCGGCGGACTCTACGAACAGGCGGATGTGCGCGCGATTGTGCCCTTGCAAGACGGGGTCGAGATTAGCACGGCGAACGGGCCTTTGCGCGCGGATAAGCTTGTCTTATGTGCGGGCGCGTGGTCGCATCATCTGGCGCGCACGCTTGGCGATCGCATCCCTCTGGAGACGGAGCGGGGATATAACACCACCTTCCCGACAGCCAGTTTCGACGTCCGCACGCATCTGACCTTCAGTGCGCATGGTTTTGTTGTCTCGAAGATTGGGGATGGCCTGCGTGTGGGAGGAGCGGTCGAGCTCGGCGGGTTGGACTTGCCGCCCAATTTCAAACGGGCCGAAATTCTGGTGAACAAAGCGGCGCAATTCCTGCCTGGTTTCTCAACCAAAGGCGGCACGCAATGGATGGGGTATCGGCCCTCCACCCCTGATAGCCTTCCCGTGATCGGCCCGGCCGACCGCTGCAATCACGTCTTTTATGGCTTCGGCCACGGGCATCTCGGGCTTACGCAATCGGCGGGGACAGCGGAGATTCTCTCGGATCTCGTCGCGGGTCGCACGCCGCAGATGGATCTGGCAGCATTTGACGCGCGCCGCTTTTAACGCGGCGCGCAGCGCTTAATCCAGTTTCGGCCATGTGTCTGAAAGGCGGTATCCCTGCGGCCATGGGTCGCTCGGGTCGAGCATATGTTGATGCGTGCCCGTTATCCAACCGCGGCCGCTGATTTCAGGACGAATGGCGCCGAGCGCGCCCACCTTTGCCTCGCCCAGAATGCGGCCGTGGAATTCTGACCCGATGATCGACACACCGGTAAAGCGATCGTCCACCCCCATTTCGCCGCGCGCATGCAAGATCGCCATACGCGCCGAAACTGCAGTACCCGTGGGCGATCGATCAAGCTTACCGGGTTGGATCGCGACGACGGATTGCGCACGCAGGTGATTGCCCTCGCGGCTGATCTTTCCTGCAAACAGGCAGAACGAGTGATGGGCCCAATCCGGTTTTTCGGGATGCTCGAACCGGAACTGCGCATTCGCGGCATTGGTAATGCGAATCCCCAATTCCGCGATGTCACGGGCGTTATCTTCATGCAATCGCACCCCGAGGGCATCGGGATCGACGACGACAAAGCTATCGCCGCCAAACGCGGTATCGACCGTGATCGTGCCAAGGCCCGCAACGTCGAGCGGCACTGCAAGGCGGCTTGCAAAGGAGGGCAGGTTTTCAACGTAGATACGTTCGGCCTTGCCGTTAGCGCACTCGGCGCGAACGCGCACCAAACCGCCCGGCGCCTCCAACACCATTTCGGTGACAGGCTCTTGCATCGGGATGATCCCGCTATCAAGAAGCACGGTCGAGACGCAAATCGAGTTCGAACCAGACATCGGCGGGGTATCTTCGGGCTCCATGATAATCCATGCGGCCTGCGCTTCGGGATGCTTCGGCGGAACCAAGAGATTGACGTGCCGGAAGACACCGCCGCGTGGTTCGTTGAGGACAAAATTTCGCAAAACCTGATCCTGCGCGATCCATCCACGCTGATCCCAAACGCTCTCTCCGGGGGGCGGCGCCACCCCGCCGACGATCACATCGCCCACCTCGCCTTCGGCATGGCATGAAACGACATGGATCACTTTGGTACTACGCATCGGCGCCCCCCCTTTATAGCGTCATAAATGGGCGGGTGCCCGATTTCGGGCGCCCGCCGAAATACCCTAAGCCTTTGTCATTACGTAGGTAAACCGCAAAACAAAAGATATCGGATAAATCTTTTTCGGGAGGCGCGCCCTTACCCGAAACGACGCGCGCTGAAGCCTGCGGCCTCCGGCGCGAGGGGCTGATCCGTCAGCAGATCGGACACCATACGGCCCGTTATTCCCCCCAGTGTCAGGCCAATATGTTGATGCCCGAACGCATGAATAATACGGTCTGACGTTTGGGATCGCCCGATCACTGGCAACGCGTCAGGCATCGTTGGCCTAAACCCGAGCCATTCCTCGCTTGGCCCGTCGAGCGGCCCCAACATCTCCGCCGCGCGCCGCCGCAGATAGGCCAGTCGGTCAGGGTTTTGGGGCGCGTCGAGATCGTCCAGTTCAACCGTGCCCGCAAAGCGCAACCCAAGTTCCATCGGCGTTGCGTAGAAGCCCGCCTCCGCCCAACCCACAGGCCGCGTCAGCTTTTGGCGCTGCTCGGTGAAAGTGACGTGATAGCCCCGCTCAACCCCGAGCGGCAAAGCCTCCACGCCGGCGCCCTTGATCGACTTGCTATGCGCCCCCGCCGCGACCACGAAATGCCCCGCCGATAGCGATGTTCCATCCGCAAGAACCACATCAACCCCGGAGGCGCTCGGCGTCACATTGGACACGGCAGAGGTGATCACCGCACCACCGTTTTGCGTGAAGTAGGTTTGCATCCGCTCAACCAGCTTTTGAGGATGCAGGACAAAGCGTGTCCCCTTAAACCGCAGCCCGCGATAGATCGGCATTTTCAACGCAGGTTCCAGCGCGCGCACTTCCTCCGCGCTGACCTCTTGCATCGATACGCCCTGCTGTTCGCGAAGCGCATTCCCCCCCAGCGCGGCCTCAAAGCCCGCACGGGTTGACCAGACGTAGAGACAATCCTCCGCCACGAACAAATCCTCGGCCCCGACCATCGCAATCAACGGATCAAGCCCCGCATCCGCCTGCCGCAGCAGATCACCGAGCTGCGCCGTGATTTTCTCGACGCGCGACTGCCGACAATTCGCGAGGAACGACAGCATCCAGCGCCAGTTCTTAATCGCGTGCCAATAGTTCACGATCAGCGGGCTGTCCTTCGACATCAATAACGTCGGCAAGGATTTCACCACTGACGGGCTGTTGATCGGCAGGCACGCATAGGTCGCGATCGTGCAGGCGGGGCCGAAGGTGGTGCCGCTCCCTGCGGGATTTGGATCACAGATCGCAACGCGCAGGCCCTTTGTCTGGGCCCAAAGCGCAGTTGACATGCCAACGATTCCCGCGCCCGCGATGACTACATCGTATTGATTACTCAAGTTTATCTTCCCCAATCGCCGTGCGACAGCGCGGTCTGTTGTCAAGGAAGGCGGGCGACCGAGAGAGGGTTGCCCGCCTTATGTTGTGTGAGGGCCGATGGCCTCCCAGCCCAAACGACGTTAGTTCAGGCCCAAGATCAGGGACGGAAGCCACATCGAAAGCGCCGGCACGAAGGTCGTGAGCATGACGACCGGTAGATAGGCAAAGAACACGAAGATCAGCGCGGGTTTCAACATTCCCGAGAGGTTCGTTTTGCCAATCAATGCCGCAAAGTACAAAAGTGGCGCGGTTGGCGGCGTGATGAGTCCCATCCCCAAATTCGTTGCGATGATCGCAGAGAAATGGATAGGATCAACCCCGGCTTGCGTCATGACCGGCATCAGCAATGGAGCAGCGAGCAAGATACCTGACACATCCTCCATGAACATGCCCACAATCATCAAGAACAGATTGGCCATCAACAAAAGCACCAGCGGGTTATCACTGACCCGAAGGAAGGCTTCGAGGATTTCTTGCGGCACGTTCTCTAACGTCCAAATCCGGCCAAGCATCGACGCAAAGAAGATCATAATCATCAAGACGCCGCTGGTTTGCCCCGCGCGCCACAGGACCTGCCCCATATCGCGCCACCCCATCTCGCGGTAGACATAGATCGCAACAGGGATCGCATAGACAACCGCGACTGCGGCGGCTTCGGTCGGGGTTGTGATCCCGCCGTAAATGAAGCCCAAGATGATGAGCGGCATCATCAAACCTGCGGCCGCCTGTTTTGTGCGAATAAATACCTCGCCCGCAATCACGCGCACGGGTGCCGGAGCGGGCTGACGGATTGGCATCTTGCGCGTCAGGACAAAGTTCCAACCGCCAAGGAGCGTGACCAAAATCAGGCCCGGAATGATTGGTGCAAGGAAACATGCCAGAATTGATGTGCCAGTCACCCAGCCGAACAAAATCATCGACGCGCTCGGAGGAATGAGCAGGGCCAGCACAGAGGACGCCGCAACCAGCGCAGCCGCGTAACCGCGATCGAACCCGCGCTCCTCCATCCGAGGGATCATCACTGTCCCGATCGCCGCAACCGCCGAGCTGGCCATGCCGGAAATTGCGCCAAATACCGCCGTGGCGATAATCAACACAAGTCCCAAGCCACCACGCAGCCGTCCGATCATCGAGTTTGCCAGATCCACAAGGCGTCCCGCGATGCCACCCGCGCCCATGATCCCACCCGCGAGGATATAAAGCGGGATCGCGATCAGCACGACCGAGTTCAACTTGTTGAAGCCCGCGCCGACGAGAAAGTTTGTCGAGCCGAAATCACCAAACAGCATCAACAGCAGAACCGCGCCAGCAAAGCAAAGCGCCGCCGGAACGCCGATGACCAACAGCAACGATAGGAGCGCTGCGTCCCAAAGAATTAATGGGTTCACGACAAAGCCTTTCCGGACCAGGCGGCCTGACTGCGCAGCACCGCTTCAATAAGAAAATAGAACGTGGTCAACGCCATGCTCACAGGCATCACCGCGACGACCCACGGCATGGGAATCCCTGTCTCGAGCGACACAGTGCCGCGCCCGATGACGAACCAGAGGTAGTTCCAAGTCCAAAGCGTCATCCAACCAGACAAGATAACGGTGATGACGGCCGCGATGGCCTCAACGAGCAACTGCGGGCGCCCTTGCGGGAGAACCAGTTCCACGAGGCTGGCCGAGATATGCCCGCGCTCCCATGCGCCATGAGAGACACCGAGGAAGTAGATAAAGATCCCCGAGAAGGTCGCCAGCTCCTCGATGCCAAACAGCGAAATACCGAAGAAATAGCGGGTGATTACCTGCGTCGTGACGAGCAAGGTCAAGGCCGCGCTAAACACCAGCATGATCAGCCGTTGCAACTTGAGTTTCATCGTCCAGATCGCAAGCGCACGCCCCCGCAACCACTTGGGCGTGTTCACCCCGGTGGGATGAAACGCGGAGGCGTCGGAAAGCTCCTCTGCGATGAGGGAATTCGCATTCGTTTGTTCCATCGGAAACCTGTCCTAAAGCGCGAGACGTGCCGGCCGATAGCGAGTATCGGCCGGCGAGGAGGTTAGTTGAGGCCGACCGCTTTGGTCAGAGCTTCAAATGTTTCATCCCCCAGCTCGTCCTTGATTTCCGGCCAGACTTGCTCGCGAGCGCGGGCGCCCAAGGCTTCCAGTTGCGCTTTATCGAAGGTCACAACCGTGACGCCCATATCACGCATTTTCTGCAAGGAAGCCTCATCGGCCGCCTCAACCGCGGTGAACTGCTCATCCGCAATCTGGACTGCCGCTTCGCGGATCGCTGTTTGGTATTCTGGGCTCAGGCCGGCGAACGTGTCCGAGTTCATGAAGATGAAGTCGGATTCGAAGTGATCGTTATACTGGATCCACGTCTTGGTGATGTCGGCAAAGTTCTCCAACGTGATCGTCGCGGTAACGCCGATCTGGCCGTCGACAACGCCCGTTTGCATCGCTGTGTAGAGTTCCGCGAAGGGGACGGCGGCAGTTTGATAGCCGAGGTTTTCCATCAAAACCTTATGCGTCGTACCACCCGGCCACACGCGGACTTTCAGGTCGTGTTTGGCATCCAACGAATATGGGTCTTTGACCTCAACGGGGAAGCCCGCGCCGCCCATGCCCGCGCCGTACACTGCAAGCGGCGTGAGGCCTTGCTCGCCGATAACGTCGTTTACGATCTCAAACACGCTTCCGCCCGGGTTCAACGCCTCTCGTGCGGTGTCGTAATCGGTGAACGCATAGGGGAACCAAGTGATAGCCAGGCGCTTATCCGACGAGGTCGCAATCGGCTGCATCGCGAGATCGACGACGCCTTCGATGACCTGCTCGTAAACTTCTGTCCAATCGCCCAATTGGCTGCCCGGATAGATTTTAACGGTCAGATCACCATTGGTTTTTTCGGCGACGAGATCGGCAAAGCGCTGTGCCGCAAGGGCACCATCGGAGCCCGGCTGCTTGAGGGTCGACAGGCGCAAAGTGTCGGCCTGAGCAGTGGCAACAAGTGCGACAGAAAGTGCGGCGGCGCTGCACAACGTGCGGAAGATTTTTGTGTGGATCATGTGAACCTCTCCTGAGTTTTTTGCTTGTTTATGCCTCAAGTGCTAGGATCGTGTGCTATTTCGAGTCAAACATATTGCCAGATATTCTTGAATTGTGTGACGCACAAAAAGCCATACAATTGGGGTTGATCTACCGCATCGTTAAATGCCAAGCTTTCCACAAGCGGCCCATAATTTCAGGTAATACCATGGAAAATATTGATAAAATTACTAGCCCCTTCGATGGCATTGATTTGGAGATCGGGTCGGGGCCGCTCTACCAAAGACTGTGCGATGCTGTAATTCTACTCATCGAGTCTAAAAAATTAGCACACGGTGATAGACTCCCTCCACACAGAGAGCTCGCGCAGCTTTTCGGGGTGAATGTTTCCACCGTCACACGCGCGATCAAATTGCTGCAACAACGCGGCCATGTCGAAAGCCGGATCGGTAGCGGCAGCTTTATTCAACCGCCGCGCCCCAAACCGCCCCGCTCGGGCGTCGTCGAGACAGCCGGAATTTGCGACCTCTCCATCAATCGTCCCGCGACAGATGCCTATTTGCACATGCTCGAAAAGATTTTGCCGATGCTACCCGCGCACAATCACTTCAGGATGATTCAGGATTATCACCTGCCCGAGGGCGACGTGCGGGTGCGCGAGGCATTCGCGCAATGGCTTGCTCCGGAATTGGGGCATACCGATCCGGCGCGTTTGGTTATGGTGAACGGCTGCCAGCACGGGATGTCGTGCATCGTTGATACCATCGCGCAACCCGGTGATGTCATCCTCACCGATCAAATCACATTCCACGGCTTTATCGCCCTTTGCGCGACGAAAGCGATCCGGTTGAAGGCGGTCGAGACGGATCAGGCCGGTATGGTGCCCGAAGCATTCCGCGAGGCCTGCCAGCTCCATCGGCCCAAGGCCGTCTTTTTGATGCCGAACAACCACAACCCCACAACCGTGACGTTGAGCCCGCGCCGCCGGAAGGCACTCGGGGATATCGCGCGTGAGTACGGCGTGTTCATCATCGAGGACGATGTCTGCGGGCCGCTCATGGAGAACCCGCCCCCGACCATCGCCTCCACCCATCCCGACATCACCTTCTATCTGATGAGCCTTTCGAAATGCGTCGCGGCGGGCACCCGACTCGGGGTGATTTCCGCGCCGCCAAGCCAGGTCGCAACGCTTGCCGGTATTTTGCGCCTAAATTGCTGGAGCACTAACTCGCTGATGAACTTCATCGCGGCGACAATGATCGAACAAGGAAAGCTACAGGAAATTATCGCCGCAGAGCGTAGCGAGCTGCGATCGCGCAACAAAATTCTGGCCGAGATCTTGCCGCCCTCGCAAGTCCCCCGGGAGAAAACCTCGCCCTTTGCATGGCTTCAACTGCCTGATCCTTGGCGATGTGCAGCCTTTGTGAAAAGCGCCGAGCAGGCTGGCGTTTGCGTCCTAACAGGCGAGGCTTTCACCTTCTCGCAAACACCCGTTCACGCGGTGCGGATCAATTTGAATGCCGCGCGCTCGGGCGATGATCTGCGCAAGGCGCTCGCGATTTTGCAAACCCTCACCAATACCGGATACCGCCAAGCCTTTATTGGGGCTTGATGCGGTGTCGCGCGGCCCTCGCGGGGGCCGCAGATAAAGACCCCGAGCGCATCTCACCATGCGGCGGGCAGAAGACCTCCCCCTCCTCCCCCACCGGAACCTCAACATGACCTATTTCACAACGTTAGGACAAACGCGCTATCGATTTGATGGCTTGAAATCCCTACTTGCAAAGGCAACACCCGAACGCTCGGGCGATCAGCTTGCAGGCGTCGCCGCCGATGGCCCTGTCGAGCGGCTGGCCGCGCAAATCGCGCTTGCGGATCTGCCACTCCAAAGCTTCCTGAAGGAAGATATTTTGGGAATCGACGGCGATGAGGTGACGGCGCTGATCTTTGCCCGTCACGATCCTGCCGCCTTCGCGCCGGTCGCGCATATGACGGTTGGTGAATTCCGCGAATGGTTGCTCGCCGCAACGACCACGGGCGACATGCTGGCAAAGCTGCGAACGGGACTGACGCCGGAGATGGTCGCGGCTGTCTCAAAAATAATGCGCATTCAAGATCTTGTCGCTGTCTCAAGTAAGTGCCGGATCATAACAAAACTGCATAATACGCTCGGCCTAGAGGGGCGGATCGCGACCCGAAACCAGCCCAATCACCCAACAGATGAAAGCCGTGGAATTCTAGCCTCCGCCGTCGACGGGCTACTGATGGGGGCGGGTGATGCGGTTATCGGCGTCAACCCCGCAACGGATTCGGTCGAGGATTATACCCGTGTGGTGAGTCTCCTCGATCACCTGTGCCAGACGCTTGAAATTCCGACGCAGCATTGCTGCCTTGGTCATGTCACGGTCGCGCTCAAAGCGATCGAGCGCGGCGCGCCGGTCGATCTGGTGTTTCAATCTGTCGCGGGCTCCCAAAAGGCCAACGACGGCTTTGGGATCAACCTCGCGCTTTTGCGAGAAGCGCATGAGGCGGCGCGCGCGCTCCATCGTGGGACGGTCGGCAACAACGTCATGTATTTTGAGACGGGCCAAGGGGCCGCATTTTCCGCCGATGCACATTACGGAATGGATCAGCAGACAATCGAAACGCGCGCCTATGCGGTGGCCCGCGAGTTTGATCCGCTTTTGGTGAATACGGTGGTCGGTTTCATCGGGCCGGAGTATTTGTTCAACGGAAAGCAGATTATCCGCGCAGGGCTAGAAGATCATTTCTGCGGCAAGCTCTTTGGCCTGCCGATGGGGGTGGACGTTTGCTACACGAACCATGCCGATGCTGATCAACAAGATATGGATAACTTACTGATTTCCTTATCCGCCGCGGGCGTCACATTCGTCATTTGCGTGCCGGGGTCGGATGACATCATGCTCAACTACCAAAGCCTTTCATCGCATGACGCCGTGTTCATGCGAGAAACTCTGGGGCGTCAGCCTGCGCCGGAATTCGCAGCATGGATGCAGAAAATGGGCATCACCGACCCGAACGGCCGGATGACGGATGCGCCCATGCTCGCGCAACGCAAACTCCTTGAACTCACGGAGGCCGCTCGATGACACAGGATCTGTCCCCGACATCCCTCGCCGCGCAATTGCGATCAATGACGGCCGCGCGCGTCGCGATGGGCCGCAGCGGAAGCGGCTGGCCCACAAAAGCAACACTCGCTTTCGCGCTTGATCATGCGCGCGCGCGCGAGGCCGTTTGGTCGGATATGAATCTTTGCGCACTGCAAGAGGCATTTGCGCAATGGCCACTTGCCAGCGTGTGCAGCGCGGCCCCAGACCGCGCGACCTATGTGTTGCGGCCCGATCTTGGGCGCCGGCTCGGCGAGGATACCGACCTGTCGCATCTGCCCAAGGGCAAGATCGTTATCGTCGTTGCGGATGGTCTGTCTGCGACGGCTGTCGATACCAATGCCGCAGCTTTGGTGCATCAACTGCAAGAAAGCCTGCCAGAGGTTGCACCGGTCGTGCTGGTCGAGCGCGGTCGGGTTGCGGTCGGGGATGACATCGGCGCGATGATGCAAGCGCGCGCCGTGATCGTATTGATCGGGGAGCGCCCGGGATTGTCCGCCGCCGACAGTCTAGGCGCGTATATCACATGGGCCCCCGCGCGCGGCCTGCCCGACAGTCGTCGTAACTGCATCTCGAACATCCGCAATGGCGGCCTATCCCCCGCAGAGGCCGCAGGAAAAATTGTCCGGCTTTTGGCGCAAATGGATCAGATGCAGATCTCCGGCGTCGCTCTCGACATGACGGCCCTCGCGAAATGACGGGGCGGGACATCCGATCGGCTAGGCGATGCGGGTTGCATCCGCGGGCCATAACCGCCACCACACGGGGTATCTGGCGCAATCGAAGGAGAGCTCTATGAAAATCGGATTTATTGGCACGGGCGATATCTCGGAGGCCGTGATTACCGGCATGATGCGGGCGAACCTCCCCCCCGAATTTGCCGTGGAGGAGATCATCGTCTCCGCCCGCAGCCGTCATATTTCGACCCATCTGGCGGAAACATTCGACACCGTCCGCGTGTGCGAAGCCAATCAGGACATCGTGGATGCGGGCTGCGACCTTTTGTTTCTGGCGGTCTTACCCCAGCAAACCGAGGAGGTTTTGCGCGCGCTCAAGATACCCGAGGGGCAGGACATCGCCAGCCTGATCGCCACAGTGCCTGTCGAGAAAATCGCGGAATGGAGCGGCACGAAAGGCCGGATCACGCGCGCGATCCCGCTCCCACCCGTCGCGGATTTGCGGGCGGTGACAATCCTCTCGGGCCCGTCAAAGCCGCTCGAAGCGATCTTTGAAAAGCTCGGCGGGGTGATCGTGTCCAACAGTCTCGATGATTTTAACGCGCTGTCGATTGCAACGGCAACGATGGGCACTTTCTTCGGCATGCAACAAATCATGACGGATTGGATGGAGCAAAAAGGCGTCGCGGAACCCGACGCCCGCCGCTTCTTGTCGAGCCTGTTCCTTGCCTTGTCACAAACCTCAGTCGCCGCTGACAAGCCTTTCGCACAGTTGCGAGATGCTCATAGCACGCCCGGCGGCCTCAATGCGCAGATGTTCGACGTGTTTTCAGAAGCGGGCGGCCGTGCCGCTTTGAACGACGGGCTTGAGAGCGTCTTCCGCCGGACAGTCGGCACCCCAAAAGCGCAGTAGGCGCAACGTCTCACAAGAACAGACATGCGCCCCTCTTGGTGGCGCATGTTTTCATTTGACCTGCATCGACCTTTGGCTCTACATATCGTCAATCGACGATAAGCGAACAAGGGCGCCTGCCGCATGTCAAATCCTCCGTTCTCGGCCCCCTCCGATCAACAGCTTTGCGATCTCGCCAAGGCGCTCGCACATCCGGCACGGCTTCGGATCTTGCGCCTTTTGCTCGCCACGCCGGGCTGTATCGGGGGCGATATCGTTGATGCGGTCGGGTTAGCGCAATCGACCGTTTCAGAACACTTACGCATCCTGAAAGCTGCCGGTGTCATCACCGGAGAGATTGCTGGCCCCCGCGTTTGCTATGCTCTCAACGCAGCCGCCTTCGATCCGATCACAGAATTCATGGCGTCGCTTTCCTCGCCCGCGCAAGGCGCCTGTTGCATCCCCCAACCGGAGGTCTCGAAATGAGTCTTTTTGAACGTTACCTCTCCCTCTGGGTTGCTCTCTCGATCCTCGCGGGCCTCACGCTCGGCGCAATTTTCCCTGCCCTGTTTGCCGTCATGGCCAGCCTCGAGTATGCCTCTGTGAACTTGCTCGTCGCCGTGCTGATCTGGGCGATGGTTTACCCGATGATGGTTGCGGTCGATCTGGGCTCGCTCAAATCGGCGGGCTTGCGCCCGAAAGGGCTGATCATCACGCTCACGATCAACTGGCTGATCAAACCCTTCACCATGGCAGCGCTCGGCGTTTTGTTTTTCAACCACCTCTTTGCGGGCCTGATCGCAGCCGACAAGGCGACAGAATACGTCGCTGGGTTGATTTTACTCGGTGCGGCGCCCTGCACGGCGATGGTGTTTGTCTGGTCGCAAATGACCAAAGGCGATGCAAATTACACCTTGGTGCAGGTCACGGTGAACGATCTGATCATGGTCGTCGCCTTCGCGCCAATCGTTGCATTCTTGCTGGGCGCGACGAGCATCTCGGTGCCTTGGGCCACGCTGATCCTGTCAACCGTGCTCTACGTCGTGATCCCGCTCGCGGCTGGTCTTGTGACACGCGCTTATTTGATCCGCACCGCGGGCCCCGCGGCCGTCTCGGCCTTCACACAGCGCATCAAACCTGCCTCGATCATCGGATTGCTTCTCACGGTGGTTTTGTTGTTCGGCTTCCAAGGCCCGATACTTCTTGCGCAACCCGCGTTGATCGCGCTGCTGGCCGTGCCAATTGTGATCCAGTCTTACGGGATCTTCGCGCTGGGGTATCTGTGGGCCTATTTGTGGCGTCTTCCGCATAGGGTTGCAGCACCCTGCGCATTGATCGGGACGTCGAATTTCTTCGAACTCGCCGTTGCGGTGGCAATTGGATTGTTCGGGCTGAATTCCGGCGCGGCCTTGGTCACGGTGGTCGGCGTGCTCGTTGAGGTGCCCGTGATGCTGTCACTTGTGGCCTTCGCGAACCGCACCCGTTCACGGTTCCCACATTAGACCATGCGAAATGCGTCTTTGCGCCACCCGCGCCGAAAGGAAACACCATGTCCGACACGCCCAACATCGACGACGCCTCATTCCCACCGATCGATCTAGACGCGCTCTGCACCCCGCCGCAAAAACGCCACGCCCCGCGCATCTTGATCCTATATGGGTCACTCCGGCCCCGCAGTTTCAGCCGCCTCTCCGCGGAGGAAGCGGGTCGTATCCTCACGCGCCTCGGTGCCGAAGTGCGATTTTTCAATCCCGCCGGTTTGCCGTTGGTGGATGACGGCGCCGACGCGACGCACCCGAAGGTGCGCGAACTGATTGACCTCGTGACGTGGAGCGAAGGCATGGTCTGGTCCTCGCCCGAGCGACACGGAGCAATGACAGGGCTGATGAAGACGCAGATCGACTGGATCCCGCTTTCGGTCGGCGCCGTCCGCCCGACACAAGGCAAAACACTCGCCGTGATGCAAGTCTCCGGCGGCTCGCAAAGCTTTAACGCCGTCAACCAGATGCGGATTCTCGGACGGTGGATGCGGCTTTTGACAATCCCGAACCAATCCTCAATCCCGAAAGCTTTCCAAGAATTCGATGAGGCGGGGCGGATGCGGCCTTCGCCACTTTATGACCGGATCGTCGACGTGATGGAGGAGTTGATGAAATTCACGCTTCTGACGCGTGATCGCGCCGATTATCTCGTGGAACGCTATTCCGAGCGCAAGGAAAGCGGCGAGGCCCTGATTGCGCGCGTGAACCTGTCAAAAGCGACCTAACACCCTAGCGGCGATGGTTGCGCGGACTTGGCCACATCCGCGCAAATATCCCGTCACGCAGCCACAGCAAATGGTAAAGCGCGCCCGCCACATGCGCGAGGATCACCGCGATCAGGGCAAAATGCGCGTAATAATGGACGTCTTTCGCTATCGTCTCGACAAGCGCGTTTCGCGCGATCAGGTGCGGCACCCCGAGGCCGTCGAGGCCCTCGATCGGGTAGCCCCCCGCGACCACGCGCAGATACCCCGAGACCGCCATCGTGAGGACCAGCACATATAAAAGCCAATGCGCCGCCGACGCGACACGCCGTTGAAGCGTTGGCACAGTTGCAGGCATCTTGGGCGGCGAGAGGACGAGCCGAACCCCCAAACGGATCACCATCAGTATCCCGACCAAGACACCGCCGTTTTTATGCAGTAAAAACAGAGTATTCTGGACGATCCGCGGCAAACCTTCCAGCACCATCACCTGCCCGATGGGGATCATCGCTATCACCAAAACGGCAACCAACCAGTGCAGCATCTTCGCCACCGGATGATACGACTTGGGCGGCACTGGCACGTCTTGCAGCATGGGTCGCTCCCGCATGGTTATTTCTTGAATGTATCACGCTCACCTTGCTTGACAACGCTTTCACCGCCCTAAATGAGGATCCATGAGCTCATCATCCTCCCGTCGCCAGACGTTGCGCATCCTAGCAGTCCTCACAGATAAATCCCCCCTCGGGGCAAGCACGCGCATGGGCCTTTTGGCGCTCTGCCTTGCGCCAGTGTGCGCAGCGCTGGCCTGCCATTTCGCGGCCGGGAAAGGGCTAATAGCGGCCAGTTTGTTCATGGCGCTCGCCGCTTTTACGACCGTGATGATGATCCGCACCTATCCGCATTCCCGCCTCGGGCTTTGCAACGCGGTGACTTTGCTGCGCGCGGGGATGGCCTGCGCATTGACCGCGCCGTTGTTCCTCGCCGGTCCGCCGGATTACGCGGTCGCCTGGACGATTTGCAGCGTCGCAGCACTCGCGCTCGCGCTCGACGGGCTGGACGGATGGGCCGCGCGCAGTAGTGGGCTGGGGTCAAATTTCGGTGCGCGGTTCGACATGGAAGTTGATGCAGCATTCGGGCTTATTCTCGCGGCCCTAGCGATAGATATGGGCAAGGCCGGCGCGTGGGTCTTGTTGCTCGGCAGCATGCGCTATCTCTTTGGAATCGCTGCTCTATGGCTGCCGTGGCTGGGGGGCCCATTGCCCGAGAGATTCAGCCGTAAACTGGTATGCGTCCTCCAGATCACGGCGCTGATTACCCTGCTTGCGCCCCCCATCACAGGTGGTATCGCCACGCTCATTGCCTTGACCGGAATACTGGCCTTGGCATGGTCATTCGCGGTCGACGTCGTATATCTTGCAAACAGGCGGCCCACATGAACGCGACGTCCCTTAAAACCGGAGCAAGCCTTTGCCTTGCCGCGCTGTTCCTCAATCTCGCACTCATATTGCCGAACCGCCCGACGGATCTCGTTCTCGCAAGTGCGGTCCGGATTGCCTTCGAGTTGCCCGCGATCCTGTTCGCATTGATGGCGGTGCGGGCGGGAACGCGCACGGCTTGGATGGTGCGCGGCGCGGTCACGGCGTTGATCGTCGTCTCCGTCGTGCTAAAACTCGCTGACATCGGGATATACACCGCCTTTGCGCGCCCTTTTAATCCGGCAGTCGATTTGTTCTTTATCGGCGCGGGGGCGAACTTGGGGCTCAGAACCCTCGGCGGTGCCTTGATGGGCGCCGCCGTCCTTCTCGGCGCAGGCGCCTTCGCGCTCTTGGCTTGGGGGCTGTGGTGGGCGACGGCACGCTGGTCAGGCTTGATGCCGCGCGGCACGTGGGCGGCCGTCTCGGGGTCGACGGCATTGATCTTGGTCCTTCTGATCGCATTGCAGGTTACCAATTCCCTCCCCACACGCCTTCCCTTGCACGCCGCGACCACGCGCCAAGCAAAAGACCATATCCGCACTTATGTCACCACCGTCGACGACATCAAACGCTTCCGCATGGCGGCGGCGAGCGATCCGTTTGCGGGTCGCACAGATCTGTTTGACCGTGTCAAAGATCGCGACGTCTTGATCGTGTTCATCGAGAGCTACGGCCGCGCCAGCTTCGAAAACCCGCTCTATGCACCGACCCATATCGCCACGCTGCGAGCAGCCGAGCCATCAATCGCGGCGCAGGGTCTCATTGCGCGGACAGGATGGCTGACGTCTCCGGTGGAGGGTGGCCAAAGCTGGCTCGCGCATAGCACGCTTGAATCGGGCCTGATGGTCTCCAATCAAACGCGCTACCGCGCCATGTTGGCCAGCGACCGCCTGACGCTGTTTGATCTGGCCGCCGCGTCAGGCCTGCGCACCGCCGCCGTGATGCCGGGGATCACGATGGCCTGGCCCGAAGGGCCAATGCAGGGCTTCCAAACCATCCTCGCGGAGGCTGATCTGGGCTACAAGGGCCAGCCTTTCAATTTCGTGACAATGCCCGATCAATACACGCTCGCCGCATTTGATCGCCTGATCCCGCGGGGACAAAAGGCGGGGACACTGTTCGCGCAGATTGTTTTGCTTTCGTCTCATGCGCCTTGGGTGCCCGTGCCGGAGATGGTAGATTGGGCAGAGGTCGGTGACGGCACGATTTATGACAAATGGGCCACATCCGGAGATCCGCCCAAGGTCGTTTGGCGCGACCGTGACCGTGTGCGCGACCAATACCGCCAAGCGTTGGATTATTCCTTGCAAGCCATCCTGTCGTACGCGGCGCGACCGCCTGAGGAAGCGCCGCTAATGATCATTGTGGGTGACCATCAAGCCGCGCCCTTCGTTGCGCAAAACGATAGCAAAGATGTCCCGATACATCTGATCGGCCCACCCGACGTCATCGCCCTGTTCGACGATTGGGATTTCGCAGACGGCCTCATTCCGCAGGCCGAAACGCCCGTTTGGCCGATGGAGGCGTTCCGCGATACATTCGTGCGCGCGGTGTCGAGCACCGCTGGCCCTGCCGTGCAGGACATCCGTTGATGATGCGGGGCCTTGCGCGCCTCGCGGTGGTGGTGGTGCTCTTGTCTCTCGTTTGGATGCTGGCGGACGGGCCTGCCGCGATCACTCGGCTTCGCGCGGCGGATTGGCGCTGGTTGCTCGCGGCGTGGCTCGTCGTCAATCTACAAACCGTTTTATCGGCGTGGCGATGGTGCGTCACCGCAAGGGCCTTAGGCCAAACCATCGGGTTGGGCGAGGCAACAGGCGAATATTATCTCGCGCAGCTCGTTAATCAAACGGTGCCCGGCGGGGTTGTGGGAGATGCAGCGCGGGCTGTGCGTGCACGCCATTCGGCGGATTTGAAACGCTCTGCGCAAGCCGTCGTCATAGAACGCCTCGCAGGACAGATCGCGATGGCGGCGGTATTTGTCCCCGCGTTGGTTTTGACAGGCAACGGGCTTTGGGCGCTCGCGCTCACTGTCGCGGGGGCGGTTATCTGGCGGGCGTTAAGGGGCATCTCGAAACTGCACTCCATTCGTGCGCCCCTTGCCCGCGCGCTGTTTGCGCCGTCTGTCCGCCTGCCACAAATCTCTCTCGGCTTGGCGATTGTGCTGTGCAACATCGCCGCATTTGTCTTTTGCGCACGCGCGATCAGCGCCGCTCTTTCTCTTGACGCGGCCCTTACCGTCGTCCCACTTGTTCTCACCGCTATGCTCATCCCCTTCACCATCGCGGGCTGGGGGTGGCGCGAGGGCGCAGCGGCCGCGCTTTTCCCTTTGGCGGGGCTGGCGCCAGAGGCTGGTGTCGCCGCGAGCGCGGCCTTCGGCGCAGTGCTATTCGCCTGCTCCCTGCCCGGGTTAGCGTGGCTTGGCACAAAAAGAGGCCTGCGATTTGCCTCCCCCGAAAACAGCCATATATCGGATACGAACAGCGGAGAGATGAAATGATGATCAAGACTTTGTCACGGCGCGACTTCTTGGGAACCACCTTGGCCATGGGCGCGAGCGGTCTCATGCCTCTAGCCTTCGGTGCGCGGAGCGCAAGCGCGCAAACGGCGGGGGCACAAATTCCGGCTGCGCTACAGCTTTCATGGCTACATTCTGTGCAATTCGCCGGCAGCTATATCGCCCAGTCAAAAGGCTATTGGAACGACCTCGGACTCGAAGTCACACTCAATCCCGGTGGCCCTAACGCGCCGGTCGAGCCGCCCGTCGTCGCGGGCACCGCGCTGATCGGGGTCTCCGCCGCCGATTATACGGCCGCCGCGGTTGAGCAAGGCGCACCGTTCCGGATTATCGGCGCTGCGATGCAGAAAAATCCGTTCGTGATCGCATCGCTTCCCGAAAACCCTGTCCGGACCCCCAAAGATCTCGAGGGAAAGTCCATCGGGATGTCTCTCTCGAACACACCCGTCCTGCAGGCGCTGTGCACATTGAACGATGTCGATTTTGACGCGATCACGGTGATCCCGACACAGTATGACGCGGCGCCGCTTCTGGCAGGGCAGGTCGATTGCCTCTTGTGCTGGGAAACGGATCTACCCGTCGCCATGATCATGCGCGGCGTTGATCCGGTCACCATGCTGATGGCAGATCACGGTTACGCCGTGCAATCGCAAACCTATATCACGACGATCGACAGCCTTGAGAACCGTCGCAAAGAGGTGCTCGCCTTGCTGCGCGGCGAAATCCTCGGCTGGACCGATTATCAAGCTGACACTGACGCAGCAGCCGCCCTGACATTGGAGATGTTCCCCGATGCCGGTCTGGATCTTGAAACGCAGCGCCTGCAGGCCGAGAAGCAAGTCCCGCTGATGTTCTCGGATGTGACGCAAGCGCAAGGGTTTGGCTGGTTCACCGATGAGAGCATCGCCGCCAACATCGAGACCCTTGGGATTTTGGGGCGCAAGGTGACGGCCGATCTTTGGGATCGGTCGTTGCTAGAGGAAATCCATGCCGGCTGACACCGCACCCGATATCCGCTGCCTCAATCTCTCGCGCCATTTTGGCGATGGCGCGAAGCGGGTTGAGGCAGTGGCGCCAACGACCCTGACATTCGAGGCGGGCAAGACGACCGCGCTCGTCGGGCCGTCAGGATGCGGAAAATCGACGCTTTTGCGGATGATCGCTGGTTTGGATGACCCAAGCTCGGGCGAGGTCAAAATCAGCGGCGAGACCCCTGTGCAAATGCGCAGGAAAGCGGGCTTGGCCTTCGCCTTCCAAGATGCTGCCTTGCTTCCTTGGCGCAGCGTGCGAAGCAATATCGCGCTGGTGCGCAAACTGGCCGCTTTGCCGCCTGACCCCGACGGGATCGATCATTTGATCCGCTTGGTTGGTTTGGAAGGGTTCGAAGATCGCCGCCCCGCAGATTTGTCGGGCGGGATGCGGCAACGCGCCGCGATTGCGCGATGTCTCGCAACCGATCCGCGCCTTTTGCTACTAGACGAGCCCTTTGGCGCGGTCGACGAACTGACGCGCGCTCGATTGAACCGCGAGCTGCCCGCGCTGTGGCAGGGACGCGGGATGACCACGCTGTTGGTGACGCATTCGGTCGCGGAGGCGGTCATGCTTTCAGACCGCGTGATCGTTTTGTCACCCCGTCCGGCCTGCGTTGTTGCGGATATCGCGATCGATCTCCCGCGTCCGCGCGAGATGACGGCGGTGGCCGAATCCCTGATCGCGCAAGTGAGCGCCGCACTCGCACAAAGCGCCCCCTCCGGCGCCACGAATTTGACATACGCCCTACAATGATGCTTTCTGCCGCCTCGTCCGCCCTTCGCGCCCTTCAGAACGCTGCTTTGGCCCTGATCTTCCTCGGCCTCTGGCAGGGGCTCGCGATTGTGCTGGAGGGCAGCTATCTTCTCGCGGGGCCGATCGAGATTTGCGCCTACCTGATGGACAATGGTGCCTTGATCTTGCGCGCGTTGAAGGTCACGGCCTTTGCCGCAGGGGCGGGCTTTTTGATTGGTAATCTTGTCGCGATCTTACTTGCGGTGACGGCGATCCTTCTCCCGCGTACCGAGCGCCTGATCTCCGCACTTGCGCTCGTGACGTTTTGCTTGCCGCTGGTCGCAACAGGACCGATCCTCCGCGTACTTTGGGGGCAAGGGGCGGGGCCGCAAATTACGCTCGCCGCGCTGGCAGTTTATTACACAACCTACCTGCCCTTGATGGTAGGGCTTCGCGCCGCACCTCCGAGTTGGTTTGATTTGATCAAAACCTATGGTCGCGGGCGCGTGGCCGCCCTTATCGAAGTGCGCGCGATCTCCGCCCTGCCCTATCTGATCGCTGGTCTGCAAATTGCCGCTCCGGCGGCTTTTCTAGGCGCGATGATCGGTGAGTTCACCGGCGCAGAGCGCGGCTTGGGCGTTCTTACAATCCGTGCGATGCGGGGGCTCGATCTGGCCGGAACATGGGCCATCGCTGTGGTGGCCGCCGGCGCGTCCATGCTGGCCTACGCAGCGGTGGGCTGGATCGGACGCAGGTTTGGCGCAGGGCCGCCGCCTCTCATTCTCGCCCCGCAACGCCCGCAGGCAGGCCATTGGTTCACCGCCGCGAGCTGGCCCTTGATCGTCATCGCGGCCACAGTGGCGCTGTGGTGGGCCTCGATGGAGGCCTTCGACCTCAGCCGCTTTTTCGCAAAACGCCCCGCGGATGTTTGGGCCTTTATGCTCACCGATGCGACCGCCGCGCAAAATCGCGCGACACTCCTTACGGCGCTGCGTGAGACACTTGTTCTCACGATTCCGGGCTATCTCCTCGGCCTTGCGACGGGGATGTTGCTCGCGATGGGGATCGCGCTGATCCCCGCAGTCGCGCGCCTCATCATGCCCCTCGCCATCGCTTTGCGCGCCATCCCGATCATTATCACCGCCCCCTTGATCGTCGTCGCACTTGGCCGAGGCCCCGCCGCCACCATCACCATCGTCGCGCTCATGATATTCTTCCCGACATTGATCGCATGTTTACAGGGCCTGAGCCGTGTGCCCCAACAAGTGCTAGACCTGTTCAATAGCTACGCCGCAAGCTCCCTGCGCCGCGTGTTCAGCGCGCAAGCGCCTGCGATGTTGCCCGCGTTTTTTGCCGCCGCGCGCATGGCCGTTCCCGCCGCTGTGCTGGCCGCGACGACGGCGGAATGGTTGGCAACCGGGCGCGGCATTGGTGGGCTAATGGCGCTGACCGCCTCGACATCCGGCTACGGTATGCTTTGGAGCTCCGTCGTCGTGCTGGTTGCCATCGCGGTCCTCGGCTATCTCGCCGTGGCACAAATGGAACGCAGCGTGCTGCGGATCTACGGCGCGGAGCAATTGACGCGGTGAGGGCACATTTTGAGACGCAAGAATGATCAACCAACCATGAGACTCCCATGATGAAACCTGCCGCCTTCGCCATTCCGGGTGATTTCACGCAACTGACCGGCGGGTTCATCTATGAACGCAGTCTTTTGCTTGCCCTGCGCGATGCGGGACGCACGGTTGAGCATATCGTGCTGCCAGCGGGGTTTCCTGACCCAACTGCCGATGAAACGGCTCGCACGCGCGCCATGCTCACCGCCATCCCGGCCGAGGTTCCGGTTATTCTCGATGGCCTTGTGTTTGGCTCGCTTGACCCTGCGATTTTGGATGAGATGGCCGCGCCCGTGGTTGCGATGCTGCATCACCCGCTAGGTTTGGAGACAGGCCTCACCGCTCAGCGTTCTCATTTCCTTCTCGCGCGCGAGGCCGAGAATCTCAAACGCGCAGCTCATGTTGTTGTCCCCAGCCCGCACACGGCAGCCATCTTGCAAGCCGAATTTGGCGTCGCACCGCACCGCATCACAATCGCCTTGCCTGGGTTCGCGCGGCGCGTCCCTCCCCCCCCCGCCCCAAGGTCCACCCCGCCCCTCATCCTCTCGGTCGGACTTTTGGCCGAGCGCAAAGGCCATGACACGCTTATCCAAGCGCTGGCACAGCTCACAGATCTCGACTGGCGCGCCGAGATTGTCGGAAAAGCGCATGACCCCAAAGTCGCATCGGCGCTCGCCGCGCAAATCGAAGCCTCGGGCCTGCAAAGGCGCGTCTCGCTGGCGGGCACTTTGCCGCAAGATCAGCTCGATGCGCGCTATCGCACCGCAAGCCTGTTTGCCTTGGCCACGCGCTATGAGGGGTACGGGATGGTGTTTGGCGAGGCGATGTTGCACGGCCTGCCTATTGTGAGTTGCCAAACAGGCGCCGTGCCCGACACAATCGCGCAAGGCGCCGGCCTACTGGTGCCGATTGACGCGCCCGATGCCTTCGCCGCCGCCATGCGCGATGTGTTAACAAACGACGATCTGCGCGGGGCGATGGCGGCTGCGTCGGCAAGCGGCGGGCGTCAATTGCCAAGCTGGGCCGATACGGCCGCGATCATGGGCCGCGTCTTGGACGGATGCGCCTAGCGTTCGTCTTTTTGGCCCAAGGCGCGTCAATGCGCCGCCAAGATCCAACGCGCCGCTTTTTCCGCAATCATCAAGGTCGGTGCGTTCGTGTTGCCGCTGGTGATTTCGGGCATCACGGACGCATCCACCACCCGCAGGCCAGCGACGCCCTTCACTCTTAGCTGAGGGTCCAGAACGGCCGTCGCATCTGACGGATGCCCCATCTTCACCGTCCCCGCCGGATGGAAAATCGTATTCGCGATGTCGCCCGCGAGCTTGGCCAGATCATCGTCCGATTGATATTGCACACCGGGCTTGAATTCGATCGGCTCATATCGCCGCATCGCAGGTTTGGCGATGATGTCACGCACCTGTCGCAAGCTGTCCGCGGCGACCTTGCGGTCGTCCGCCGTCGCAAGATAGTTGGGCGCGATCAGTGGCGCATCGCGGAAGTTTCCAGACGCGATCTTAACCGTCCCACGACTTGTCGGGTTCAGGTTGCACACGCTGACGGTAATTGCGGGGAAGTCATGCAGATCACCGCCAAAAGCTTCAAGGCTCAACGGCTGCACATGATATTCGAGATTGGCGTGGCTCCGTGCTGGATCAGACCGCGTGAAGGCGCCTAGCTGGCTTGGTGCCATACTCATCGGCCCTGTGCGTTTTACCAAATACTCAGCGCCGATCTTCGCTTTGCCCAACAGGCTATTGGCCAACGTATTGAGCGTTTTTGTACCGCTCACCTTATAAACAGCCCTAATCTGCAAATGGTCTTGCAGGTTTTCTCCGACAGGTGCATCGCGCAAAACCTCAACACCCTGCGCGCGCAGGACGTCAGCGGGCCCGATGCCCGAAAGCTGTAAAATCTGCGGCGAATTAATCGCCCCCGCCGATAAGATCACCTCTCGCCGCGCCGTGACACAGATCGTTTGCCCCGCACGGTGGACATCGACCCCGTTGCAACGCAAGCCCCCATCCCCCCCACGCACAACTGTGAGACGCTCCGCTTGCGCTTGGGTCCATACCGTCAAATTCGGGCGCGCTTTGGCCGACCGCAGGAACGCTTTGACCGTGTTCCACCGCCATCCCGAGCGCTGGTTCACATCGAAATACCCAATCCCCGAATTGTCTCCGGTGTTAAAATCATCCGTCCGTTTGATCCCCAATTCGACGGCCGCTTGCGAGAAACTATCCAAAACATCCCACCGCAAGCGCTGTTTTTCCACGCGCCACTCGCCGCCATGGCCATGAAAATCCGAAAAGCGGCTATTGTCGCCCGTCACAGGATCGGCCCCGTCATCGAGCTTATAGTGATCCTCATGCGCCTTGAAATCGTTGAGGGAATTCTCCCAGTTCCAACCGGCCTCGCCGCTTAGCTTTGCCCAATTGTCGTAATCGCGCGCTTGCCCGCGCATATAGATCATTCCGTTGATAGAGGAGCATCCGCCAAGTGTTTTGCCACGCGGGTAACGCGAGACCCGCCCGTTCAGGCCTGCGTCAGGTTGTGTATGATACATCCAATCCGTGCGCGGATTTCCGATGCAATACAGATAGCCTACGGGAATATGAATCCACGGGTAGGTATCCGCCTTACCGGCCTCCAATAAAAGAACGCGGTGCGCAGGATTCGCGCTCAAACGGTTGGCGATAAGGCACCCCGCGGTGCCGCCGCCGACGACAACAAAATCGAACGTTGTACTATCCATCGCCCACTCCTCCTCCTCGATTGCCGCATCGCGCGGGGGGCCCCAGCCGCCTGCGATCAAGGCAGATTAGTCGCGCCTCTCAAGGCTGACCAATGACAAATCGGCCAAAGTGATATCAATGTCTTTTATATCAAACGCCGGTGACGCAGCCGATGCCGCCGCAGACAGACAGCGATTCCTGCCTCAGGGGTACTCCGGCAAAACAGGCGCGCGCAGCCGTTGATGTCTCGCATTGGGCCCAAGAATTGCGCGCAATTTGTCATGCGTGCCGAAGAAACGGGCATGTGAGTTTCGATATCAGAAAGACAAACCAAATGGTTTGACTAGTTGCATTGCTCTGTGCCCGATCACAGGAACAGCGTGGTCGTCCTGTTATCCGATCCCCCGCTGCGTATCTCGATGGGCCTTGCCCAAAAGCATCTGACCGCATCGCAAACCCCGCACAGGCGATCAACCAAACGGAGTGGCCACCGACATGCAGCATCGATTTTGGGCAAATTATACCGCGCGTGATTTTGCCGCATTGGATCATGACGCCCTGATAGCGGTTCTGCCAATCGGCGCGATCGAACAGCATGGCCCGCATCTTCCGCTTTCGGTGGATCAGGCAATCCTCGACGGGATCGTCGCCGCGACGATCCCTTTGCTGCCTGATACGCTCCCCGCGCTGTTCTTGCCGACGATGCCAATTGGTAAATCGACCGAACATTCCGCTTGGCAAGGAACCCTGACCTTCTCCACGCAGACGTTGATTTCGATGTATATGGAAATTGGCGATTGCGTTGCGGCGGCGGGCGTCCGCAAGCTTGTCTTTCTGAATTCCCACGGTGGCCAGATTGCCATCATGGATATCGTGGCCCGCGATCTGCGCATCAAGCATGACATGCTAACGGTCGGGGCAAACTGGTTCGCGATGGGCACGCCGCAGGGCCTGTTGACGCCGGAAGAAGACCGGTTCGGTATCCATGCAGGCGATATGGAAACCTCCGTCATGCGGGCGCTGCATCCTGAGCTCGTGCATATGGAACAGGCGCGCAATTTTCCGGCCAAAGCGGCAGAGCTAGCGAGCAAGTTCACGCATCTGGGCTTGTCGGCGGCGGGGAAAATCGGTTGGCAAGCGCAGGATATGAATGCCGCGGGGGCCTGCGGCGATGCGACCAAGGCGACCGCAGAAAAAGGCGCGGCCTTCGTGCAGCATGCCGCCAAAGAAATCGTCACCTTACTTCAAGAAGTACATGCGACCCCCCTGTCATTCCTGAACACGCAGGCCAATCCGGAGGCTTATGCATGACGCACCCAAGCTCGCCGCCTCCCGTCATCCAAATGGACCGTGTGACGCGCCGCTTTGGCACGCAAGTTCTCGCCGTCGACAACATGACGTTGGATATCAAGGAAGGTGAGTTCGTCAGCTTTCTCGGGCCTTCGGGGTGCGGCAAATCTACCGCGCTCAAGATGATTGCAGGGCTTCTGCCCGTCAGCGCGGGCACAATTCGCATCGCCAAATCCGAAGACAGATCAGAGCAGGAGCTTGCCTTTGTCTTTCAAGAACCGACCCTGATGCCTTGGGCGACAGTGTTCGATAATGTTTTCCTGCCGCTGCGTCTTGCGGGCGTAAAACGCGCCGATGCCGAGCCCCGCGTGATGGCAATCCTTGCTGAAGTTGGCCTCACCAAATTCGTCGCAAGCTATCCGCGCACATTATCTGGCGGCATGAAAATGCGCGTCTCAATTGCCCGTGCGATGGTGACGCGCCCACGCATTTTGCTCATGGACGAGCCGTTCGCAGCCCTCGACGAGATGACGCGTTCCAAGCTGAACAATGACGTCGTGCGTTTGGCGAAGGAGAATGGGCTGACGGTGATTTTCGTGACGCATTCGGTTTTTGAGGCCGTCTACCTTTCCTCGCGCATTGTCATCATGGCCGCGCGCCCCGGTCGCGTCGCGGCCGATCTCGCCATGGAAACACCGTGGCCCCGCGAGGAGAGTTGGCGCACCAGCCCCGAGTTTTCCGCTCAAGCGCAACGCGTCTCCGACGTTTTGAAAGGGACATTGCATGTCGATAATCTTGACCACTGAAAACGCCGAAGCGCCGATCAATCTTGAGCAAGAGGCCCGCGAAAAACGGCAGCGGTTGCTCTCTTGGCTGATGCCCGTCGTGATGCTGGGCATTGCGGTTGGCTATTGGGAATGGGCGGTGTGGTATTTCGAGGTGCCGCGATACCTGATCCCCGCGCCAAGCGTGATCGGCCAAACCTTGGTGACAGACGGACCCTCATTGATGGTTTCGGCATGGTTTACCGTCAAGCTGACAGTCCTCTCGCTTTTGCTGGCGGTGATTGGGGGCGTGACACTCGGCGCCCTCTTTGCCCTCTCGCGCACCGTCGAGATGAGCCTATTTCCGTTCGCTGTGATCTTGCAGGTCACGCCCGTCGTCGCCATCGCGCCCCTTATTCTGATCTATGTGCATTCCACCTTCGCGGCTCTACTGATCTGCGCGTGGATCGTGGCGTTTTTCCCGATCCTGTCCGGCACCGTAATCGGGTTGCGCTCGGCCGATCATAACCTGCGCGATCTGTTCACCCTTTACCGCGCCACGCCATGGCAACGGTTGCGCTTCTTGCTCGCACCCTCGGCCCTGCCGCAATTCATGTCAGCCCTTAAAGTGGCGGGCGGGCTTTCGTTGATCGGGGCTGTCGTGGCGGAATTCGTCGCAGGCGCCGCGGGACAAAACACCGGCCTCGCGAGCCGGATTATCGAATCCTCGTTCCGCAGCGAGATCCCCCGCATGTTTGCGGCGCTCGTCCTCGTGTCCTTGCTGGGGATCGTGATTTTCCTGCTGACGTCTTGGGCATCACGCCGCGTCTTGGGGCATTGGCATGAAAGCGAGTTGCGCCGTGAGCATTGATCTCTCTTGTCTCAATATCGGCGGCAAGTCCATGCGCTTGCGTGTCGCAAATGGTCTGATCACCGAGATGACCCCCGTGATTGGCCCCGCGACAGCGGTGGCGATGCCCCTGCCCGTCGATCCCCACCTCCACCTTGATAAAACCTTCACCATCAGCCGATGCGGCGACATTGAGCCAGGGCTTTTTGGCGCGATTGATGCGAACCGCGCCGATGCGGTGAACTGGACCGAGGCCGATGTCCATGCCCGCGCCACACGCGGTATCCGTGAGGCCTATTCCAACGGGATCAATGCGCTGCGCAGCCACGTTGATTGGGTGGAACCAGACGCTCCTATCGCATGGTCGGTGTTGGGGGATATTGCCACGGATTGGGCAGGAAAACTCACCGTGCAACGCGCCGCTCTCGCGCCGCTGGATTTGTTGAGCGACGAGACGCACGGCCCGCGCATCGCCCGCCATGTTGCCCAAAGTGGCGGGATTTTGGGATGCTTTGTGTATTGCAACGCGGACCTCGACGCAAAGGTTGAGACCGTTTTCCGGCTCGCCGCGCAGCATGACCTCGCTTTGGATTTTCACGTTGACGAGGGCCTCTCCCCCGACGCCCGCGGCTTCGACGCAATCGTCGCGATGACGGCCAAATATGCGATATCAGGCCGTGTGCTGTGCGGTCACGCCTGTTCACTATCAATCCGGCCGGCGGCGGAGGCGGCGCGCGCGATGGAAAACGCCGCGAAAGCCGGAGTTGCGCTCACCGTTCTGCCCACAACGAACCTGCATCTGCAAGACATGCAGCCGGGCCGCAGCCCGCGGTTGCGCGGATTGGCCCCGATGCAAGAGCTGCGCGAAGCCGGTGTCCGCGTTGTACTTGGCGCGGATAATGTCGCGGACCCGTTCTATCCGCGGGGGTGCTTTGACGCGGTTGAAACGCTTCGCATCGCCTGTCTTGCAGGCCATTTAGACCCCGCCGACTGGATCAACGCGATCTCGACGGACGCCGCGACGGTGATGGGCGTGCCCACAGGCGCGATCACCGTCGGCGCGCGAGCAGACTTTTTGATGATTGAGGGATCTGATTGGGGCGATGCGCTGCGCGACCCGCGCCGCACCCGCCACGTGATCAGAGCCGGACAAAACCAGATGACAGGAAAGACCGCAGCATGACCGTATCTGTAGAGCGCATCGCCGCCTTTTGCGCCGATATTCCCGGCATTGCCGTGCAAGACGAGGCTCGGGTGTTGGCGGTAAAATCCAAGGATTACTACTGGTACTCGCAAATCCTCGCCGAGAAGCTGGACGACAAGCTTGGCCAGCTCCTTGTCCTGCCCACAACCGAACAAGAGGTGATCACTGTCGCGGCGGCGGCGGCAAAGCACCGCATCCCGATCACCGTGCGCGGTGGCGGCACGGGAAATTACGGGCAATGCGTGCCGATGGAGGGCGGAATTATCCTCGATATGACCAAACTCAACCGTGTCCTTGATATCTCGGAGGGTCGCATCATTTGCGAGGCGGGCGCGCGGATCGAAGCGCTCGAGACGGCCGCCGCCCAGACTGGCCAGATGCTCACCATGTTCCCCTCAACCAAGCGGTTGGCCACTATCGGCGGCTTCATGTCGGGCGGCTCGGGCGGGATCGGATCACTGCGCAACGGGATGCTGCGCGACGGCGGGAACGTCACCTATGTGCGCGTCGTCACCGTGGAGGAAACCCCGCAGGTGATCGAGTTGCACGGCCTTGATATCCTCAAGGTCCAGCACGCCTACGGCACGAATGGCATCATTACCGCGATGGATTACGCGTTGATGCCATCGGTGGATTGGCAACATACAATCGCGCTCTTTGACGGGTATGACGCCGCGCTCAATTGCGCTGCAGACGCGCAGACAAGCGGCATCGACGCCTATCTGATGACAGCGGTCGAGCGCCGGTTCGCGCGCTTCTACAAACGGCTAGAGGGGTATTTCCCCGCAGATCGCGACGCGGTTTTCGCGATGATCGCACCTTGCGATGTCGACGCCTTCGCCGCCAAAGTCGCCAGCCACGGCGGCACGGTCACCGTGTCGCAATCCCTCCATGCGATGGAGGCCGCGAATTTGCCCGCGACGTGGGAATGCGGGTGGAACCACACCACCCTTCAAGCCCTCAAGGTTGAGCGCGGCGAATGGACCTATCTGCAAGTCGCCTACCCGCGCCCCTTCGATCCCGCCGTCGCCCTGCGCCAGCAAGAGCGTTACGGCGAGGAGCTCTATTTCCACCACGAAATGGCGCGGATGGACGGCGAGATCCAGATTTTTGCTCTGCCGATCCTGCGCTGGACGAGCAAGGCGCGCACCTACGAAATCATTGCGGAAATGGAACGCCTCGACGGATGCACGATCTTTGATCCGCATGTCATCACGATCGAGGACGGCGGCATGAAGGAAATCGACACGGCGCAGATCGAGTTCAAAAAACGCGCCGATCCGCACGGATTAATGAACCCCGGAAAAACACGGGGATGGACAGCCGATATGGCACAAAATTAACCCAACAGAGGAAATGATCATGATGAAAAGCTTGGTTTTGACGGCGGTGGCCGCAACACTCGCCACGGCGGCGGCGGCGGATGATAAGGTCGTCTTCGCGACGAACTGGCTCGCGCAGGGGGGCCACGGCGGCTTCTATCAGGCGATGGCGGACGGCACTTATGCGAAATACGGTCTTGATGTCGAAATTCAGCAAGGCGGACCACAGGTCAACAACCGCCCCATGCTGGCGGCCGGGCGCATCGATTTCCTGATGACGGGCAACTTGCTCTTGTCCTTCGACAACGTGCGCAACGAAATCCCGACAATCGTCGTTGCGTCCTATTACGAGAAAGACCCGCAAGCCCTCATCGCACACAAAGGTCAGTATAAGGACTGGGCCGATCTGGCGACCGCGCCGGAGGTTCTGATCGGCAAGGATGGTCAGTTCAGCTTCTGGCAGTGGATGACCGCGTCGCAAGGCTTCGCGGATGAGCAACTGCGCCCCTACGGATACAACCTCGCGGGCTTCCTCAATGATGAAAAGATGGTCCAGCAAGCTTATGCAACCTCAGAGCCGCTCTACGCCGAGAAGCAAGGCGCGCCGGTGGATACGTTCTTGATGGCCGATCATGGTTGGAACACCTATTCGACGACCGTTGAGGCGCGGGTGGAAATGGTCGAGGAGAACCCCGATCTGGTTCAACGCTTCGTCGATGCCTCCACAATCGGGTGGTATAACTACCTCTACAACGATCCTGCTTTGGGCAATGCCGCGATCATGGAAGCCAACCCCGAGATGACCGAGGAAGGTCTCGCCGCGGAGGTCAAGCAGTTGATTGATTTCGGGATCATCGGCTCGGGCTATCAGGCCGAGGCAGGCATCGGCGCGATCGATATGGACCGCGTTCAGGCCTTTTATGACACCGTTGTCGAAGCCGGAATTTTTGAGGCGGGCGACGTCGATATTTCCAAAGTTGCCACAGATCAATTCGTTAACCGCAAGGTTGGCATGGATCTTGTCAAATAAAGGATCGGCACATGCGTCTGCTCGTTGTCTTTTCGCATCCAAGCTTGGACAGCTACGGCGCTGCGATCTATGAAACCGCTTGTCGCACGTTGCGTGCGGCGGGCCATGACTTGCGCTGTCATGATCTTTACCGCGAGGGGTTCAATCCCGTTTTATCGGCGGAGGAATGGTCGGGCTATCTCGATAAGACCGATGAGATCATCGCAAAACATCCCGATCACGTCGCGGATGTGCAATGGGCCGAAGGGCTCGTCGTAATCTACCCCACTTGGTATTACGGCGCACCTGCGATGCTCAAAGGTTGGTTGGAGCGGGTCTGGCTACCCGGGATCACCTTCGAGATTTCCGACTCAAAGCAGCGCCGCCCGAAGCCGAAAATGTCCCACATCCGCCTGTTCGTCGGCATCACCACATCGGGCAGCCCTAGGTGGTGGATCAAACTGATCCGCGATCCGGGCCTTAGCCTTTGGACGCGTGGCTTGCGTGTTTTGTTCAACCGCCGATGCAAAACCATCTGGCACCAGCTGTACAATATGAACCACACAACCGACTCCGACCGCGCGGCATTTTTGACCAAAATCGAACGCCGTTTGGCACGATTGTAGGAAAGCGACATGACCAACACAGCAAAACCACTCGCCCGCTATTCGGCATGGACGCGCCGCGGCGATTTCATCTTTCTGTCCGGCGTGATTGCCGTCGATCCGCAGGCGGGCAAAGTAATCACCGGCTTTGCCGATCTTCCGCCTGACATCGGCCCAACGATCGGTCAGACGGGCGAATTCTCCGTCGATGCGAAGGACGGCCCAATCCTTGCGCAAAGCTGGTTCGTATTCAACAGCATCCGCACCACAATGGAAGATGCGGGCGGATCAATGGCTGATGTGTTTAAACTCGTGCAGTATTTCCGAAATCTTAACGACTTCCCGCGCTACAACACCGTGCGCCGGATGTTTTTCCCGGATACACCGCCCGTCTCGACGGTCGTCGAAGTCTCTGCGATGATGCCATCGGATGAGATCGTCATCGAAGTTGAAGCCACCGCCTACTTGCCGGAGACAAAGTGACCCAGCTGAGCATTGCCCAAAAGCGCGCCGATCTGAAAGCGCAGATCCGTGATGCCGCGATTATGGAATTCGCGGAGCACGGGCTTGCAGGGACATCGACCCAAGGCATTGCCGATCGCGCGGGGATCACGAAAAACAAGCTGCACTATCATATCGAAAGCAAGGAAGACTTGTACCAACAAGCGCTCGATCATGTGATCACCATCTGGGCCGAGCTGTTTAACGGGATAAATCTGAACCAAGGGCCGGAAGTTTTCCTATCGGATTACATTGCGCGCAAGATCAATTTCTCCCTGACCCATCCGGCAGAAGTCAAAATGTTCACGGGCGAAGTGATGCGCGGCGCGCCTTATCTGCGCGAAAACTGGGCAGGCTCGCGCGAAGTAAGCCGCGCCGCCGCACGTGAAATCGAGCGTTGGGCCGCAGACGGTTTGATCCGGCCGGTAAATCCGATGCTGCTACAGTTCAACATCTGGGCGATGACCGAGGCTTACGCCGTGCTCGGCCCTGAATTGCGCTTCATGTTGGATTTGCAAGACGGCACCGATCTTGACGAGGCCGCGATCTGCAAGGAAGTCACCGCGCTCGTGCTGCAAGGACTGCGCATTTAACGGCAAAGCGCAGCGCCAAATATTAACAGCGCTCAAATGATGGTCACGATTTTCGGTCACAATCTCATTAAAGCGGCAAATATTAATGAATATTCACCAATAAACTCCCGCGGCGTGGGTAGTTTGAAATTCGACGGGTTTGTCCCACCTCCCTCTTCAAATCCAGCGGCCTCAAACGCAGTGAACGTTAGGGAATCGGAGTAATCGCGGGCCGGATCTCGATCCAAATGCGCCCTCGGCGTCGTTTTTCGCCACGATCTTACAGATCACACCGCACCGCGGCCAATCCGATACCAAAATCGCGTAATTTTTCCGCTACATCAGCAGACATTTGATTTTTATAGATAAAAACGAGCGTAATAACCAATACGGACGCCCGCCGTCACAGATCTCCGATCCCAGAACGGATACGCATATCGCGCGCGCAAATTTACGGTAATATTCACCTTAATGCAGCACGCCACGTACCCTGTCAGTCGTGATTGCCGCTCAACCCGTTCCAAGAGCGAGGCCGGATATGCGAGAGAACGCCATCACCAAACACCTGTCGTTGGGCGAAATCGGCCCGCGCGTTCTCGTCAAGGAATCAATCGCCATCGAAGGGCTCGTCACGCGCTGCGGCAGTGCGGCCTTCGCAGATGCGCCGGTCGAGCCGTGCCACGCAGCTATCGTGGAGAAAGTGCTAACCCGCGCACAGGTCATCGGCACTGTGACAATGCATGAGCTCGCCTTTGGAGTGACGGGGATCAACGATTACGCAGGCACCGCCGTGAACCCGCACTGGCCGGACCGGATCACGGGCGGGTCTTCATCGGGCTGTGCCGCGGCGGTCGCCAATCACATTTGCGACTTCGCAATCGGAACGGATACGGGCGGGTCCATCCGGCAACCCGCCTGCTGCTGTGGGGTGTTCGGATTAAAGCCCACCTTCGGCGCAATTGATCGTCGCGGCGCTATTCCACGAAGCTCGACACTCGATGTCATCGGCCCACTTGCCGCAACCGCCCCCATGCTGACCACAGCCGCCGCAGTGATGATCGACGGGTTCACACCGACCCGGATCGAGGCCCCGAAACTCAAACAGATCGTCGTGCAAGCAGATGACGATATCCAGGAGGCTTTGTTGAAAGCGCTTGCCCCTGTCAACGTCCCGCAAATCGCCCTCCCCAGCTTCGCGGAGGCCTATGCGGCGGGGCTTACCCTGATCAATGCGGAAATTGCGGCCGAGTTTGGCCAGCTTGCGCGGTCCAACGCAACGATGGGGCCGGATGTGCGCCCCCGTATTCTTGCCGCGCTGACGGTGACGCCGGCACAGGTGAATGAGGCAGAAGAAATCCGCGCGCGGTTCACCGCCGAAGTTGACGCAGCCCTTGAGGGCGTTGACGCTTTGGTTTTGCCAACACTGCCTTGCGTGCCACCCACCTTGGATGAGGCCCGCGATCCTGTGGCGCTTTTGCCGCTCACGCGGTTGGTGCGGCCCTTCAATCTCTCGGGCCATCCCGCGCTCACCCTTCCTTTGCGCACCCGAGACGGCTTGCCCGCTGGCCTACAATTGGTCGGACGCTACGGTGCAGAAGCCACGCTCTGCGCAGTGGCCGAGCATCTCGCCGCATCGCAACCCTCAGCATCGGAGTTGCCCGCATGACCCGCCTTGATCCGAAACTGGCACAAACGGCAGCGCTCAACGCGCTGTGCGAGACGATCCGCAGCCGCCGCGCCGAGTTTGACCGCCTGCGTCATATTCCCAAAGACATCATCGACGGATTTCGCCGCATCGGCATTTACCGCGCCTTCGTCCCCGAACGCTTTGGCGGCGATGCTATCACCCCCATGGCGTTCCTATCGCTGATCGAGACCATCGCGGCAGCGGACCCGTCGGCGGGTTGGGTCGCGAGCTTCGGTGTCTCCTCGACCTATCTCGCGGCCCTCCCGCCCGAGACATTCGCCGCGATCTACGGCGCCAACCCCGATACCGTGTTTGCGGGCGGGCTATTCCCGCCGCAAAAGGCATTGCGGGTGGCTGGCGGCATTGAGGTTACGGGTCGTTGGGCGTGGTGTTCAGGCTCAATGGGCGCGGATTATCTGGGCGGCGGCATCAAGGTGGAGGGCGACACGACACCCCTTCCCCGCACCGCCGTTATGCCGCGCGACAAGGTGATGATCGACGAGGTCTGGAACACGATCGGGCTGCGCGGCACGGGCAGCCATGATCTCGTCGCGGAGAAGGTGATCGTCCCCGAGGACTGGACATTCATTCGCGGCGCAAGATCGACGATGGATGATGCCATTTTCCGCTATCCCGCTATGGCTTTGGCCGCGCAGGTCTTGGCCGTCGTCGCGTTGGGGGCCGCGCGCGAGGCACTTGATTTCATTCGCTCGGACGCGGCGCAGCGCGCGTCGATCACAGGCGCCCCAAATCCTGGCGAGCGCGCGTATGTTCAGGCGCATCTCGCGCGGGCCGAGGCCACGCTCGCGGGAACGCGCGCCCAGTTTTATGACGCCACCGCGCGTGCTTGGGATGAATTGCTGCACGCCGACAGCGTCAGCCATGACACCCACATCCAGCTTCGCCTCGCCGCGACCTCCGCCGCCCATGATGGCGCCGCGGTGGCGCGCGAAGCCTTCGTTATCGGCGGCGCGGGCGCGATGATGGCGGGCCACCCCCTTGGCCGGATGATGGTCGATGCCGCTTGCGTCGCACAGCATGCTTTCATGGGCGAGGGCACTTGGACCGCCGCAGGCGCCGCGATGTTCGGCCAACAAACCCCGCCCGGCTTCCCGTGATCATACCCCGAAATTCCCTCGCGAAAGGTAACCTCTCATGACCGACACACCGATCCGCACGCTGCTTTGTTTCAATAACCACCCGACATTTTTCAGCCTTCCGTTTGATCAAATCGGGCCGGTCTGGAAAGCCACGCAAGCCTTGATTGCCGGCATCGATCAGATGGAGGGGGTGACAATCATCGGCACATTTGACGATGATCAAACCATGGTCGGCGCGACCCAAGGCTTTCCCTACACGTGGTATATCATGGCGGATTTCCCGACCCGCGCCGATGTTCAAGCCGCGTGCAATTTGCTGCGCTTGATCGTTGTCGGTGAGGGCAATGACCGTCTGTGGAAATACATGACCGTCGAGGCCCGCATGGGCCGCGCGTTGGAGATCCCCCAACTGTGAACGATCTGGCCGACATCCTCGCGCGCCTGACGCGGTTGGAGGCGGAAAGCGCCTGCCGTAAATGCCTATCCGATTACATGGACATTTGCGACCGCCTCGACGCCGATACCGATCTGGACGCGCTAAAAGCGCTGTTCACAACCGACGCTGTTTGGGGCGGTGCGGGGGATCGTTATGCACAGGATTTCGGCCAACACCACGGGAACGCGGCGATCATCGCGTGGCTTGGGCAGTTCTGCACAACACCACCGCATTTCGCGATGAACGCGCATTTCCTCTCCTCCGAGGCGATCACCCATACAAGTGGCGGCCCCCCTGGCGGGGGCGTCTCAGGGCGCTGGCTTATGCTCCAAACGCCAACCTTCCAAGACGGGCAAAGCTTTGTGATGGCCGCGCGTTTGGAAGTCGATTTTGAATTTGAGAACGGCGCATGGCGCATCCACCGTTTCAGCACACGCAACCTCTACGCGCGGCCCATCTCCGACTGGAACCAGCCGACACAAATCCCCGCGCCCCGCGCCGGACAGTGAAAGGACCAAGCATGTCTCTCGATATTTTCCCGAACGGACCCTCGACCGATGATATGGTAAAGCCCGACCGCGTCGCCACTCCCATGTATGAAGATCCCGCGATTTTTGACGCCGAGATGGAAAAAATCTTCGGCAAGGTCTGGGTTTGGGTCGGGCATGTCTCGGAGGTGCCCGCGAAGGGCAATTTTAAACTGTCATGGGTGGGTCAGCAACCGGTCATCATTTCGCGCGACCGCAAAGACGAGGTGCATGTTTTCGTCAACCGCTGCCGCCACCGCGCGGCCTCTGTTTGCGAAGTGAAAAAGGGGAAGACATCGTCGTTCCAATGTCCCTATCACGGCTGGGGTTATGGGTTGGATGGCAGCCTGCGCGCGATCCCCTATACCGAAGGCTACTCCGACGATTTCAAGAAGGAAGACTACGGCCTGAAGAAATTGAAGGTCGGAATTTTTGAGGGCATGATCTTTGCCTCGTTCGATATGGATGTTGAACCGCTTGAGGATTTCCTCGGCAATGCAAAGCCTTGGATCCGCCTGTTTATGAAACAAGGTGGCGGCTTCCCTGTCAAAACCCTTGGCGAGCATCAGTTCAAGGTTCCGATGAACTGGAAGATCCAGCTCGAAAACACCACCGATGCGTATCACTTCCCGATCGTCCACAAGAGCTTCATGCAATCGCTCGATGGCGAGGCAACGGCGCAATTTTCATTCCTAGATAACAACGATGGCTGGGTCGAGGATCTCGGCAACGGCCATTCGGTGATGGTCATGATGCCCGATCTCAACGATCTCGACGAGGATCCCGATCGCGCCATTCCGGCCCGTTTTGCGGAGCTCGCCGAGGAGTTGCGCAAAGAGTATGACGAGGCGCAGGTCAAACGGATCGTGCGCGCGGTGGGGGGCTGTGGCTTTAACCTCAACCTCTTCCCGAATGCGGGCTGTTCGCTGTCGTTCTTCCGTATCCTGCGTCCCGTCGCGGTGAACGAGACGGAAATCCGTCATATCGCGCTTGGCATGGAGGGCGGACCGGAAGCCGCCAATCAAATGCGTCTGCGCTTGCATGAACATTTCCAAGGGCCAATGGGCTTTGGCTCGCCCGATGACGCCGAAGTATGGGAACGCGTGCAGCGCGGCTCCGCCGGCGCGGGCGATGTCGACGTCATGGTCAACCGTGGTTTGGGCCTTGAGGAGATGTCAGAAAACGGCCTGCCAAAAGGCGATGTCTCGGCCGAGACCGGCATGCGCGCCGCCTATCGCATGTGGAAGAAGGTGATGGAGCAATGAAGGAATCCGCAATGACAACACATGTGACGTTGCAGCAGGTCACGCAATATCTGTGGGCCGAGGCCGACATGCTCGATGCGCGCGATTACGACACTTGGCTCGGCCTTTGGGCTGACGGCGGGCATTACGTGATCCCCGTCGACAAAGAGAGCGACGATTTCGCCAATTGTCTGAACATCGCATATGACAATGCCGCAATGCGTCTGGCACGGGTGCGGCGCTTGCAAGGCGGGTTCTCGATCTCCGCCGCACCCCCTGCGGAATCTGTGCGAACCCTGTCGCGGTTTGTCATGGAGCCGGTCGATGAGACGACGGTGAAAGTCCGTGCGGCGCAACATGTGGTTGAGGATAAATTTGGCCGCCAACGCATGTTTGCCGCGAATGTCTCGTGGGATCTGGCCATCTTTGAGGGCGGGTTGATGATCCGAAACAAAGTCGTGCGCTTGCTGAACTCTGACGGGATGCTGACCTCGATCAGCTATCTGTTCTGATGGGGGCGCCGTTGCCAGATATCATCCAGACTGCCGTGATCACGGGCGGCGCGAACGGATTTGGCGCCTGCGCCACCCGCGCACTCCACGCGGCGGGCTTTCGCGTTGTCATCGCCGATCTGGATCATGACGCCGCTAGCGCGCTGGCGTTGGAACTTGATCTCGCAGGCGAAACCGCCGTCAGCGCGACTTTGGATGTCGGCAACCCCGACGATTTCCGGGCAATTCTGACGAAAATCATCGATCGATGGGGCTCTGCGGAAGTGCTCGTCAACAACGCCGCCAAAACCGAGGCCAAACCCGTGCTCGAAATCTCGCCCGAGGATTTCAATGCGGTCATGGCGCTGAATGCGGGCGGCGTTTTCGCGGGGTGCCAGATTTTCGGCCGCCATTTCAAAGAGCGCGGCTTTGGGCGGATCGTGAACATGGCCTCGCTTGCGGGGCAAAACGGCGGAACGGCCACCGGCGCGCATTACGCCGCGTCCAAGGGTGCGATTTTGACGCTGACCAAAGTGTTCGCCCGCGATTTGGCGCCGTTCGGGGTGACTTGCAATGCGATCTCGCCCGGCCCGATGGACAGCCCGATGGTCCACGGCATCATCCCCCCCGAGAAGATGGACGGGTTTTTGAAAAACATTCCCGTAGGCCAACTGGGGCAGCCAGATTTCGTGGCAAAAATGGTCACGATGCTCTGCGCCCCTGATGCTGCCTTCGTAACCGGCGCGTGCTGGGATGCGAATGGCGGCCTGTTTATGCGGTGAGGAGATGAACGACATGACGCCATCCAACACGTTAACCCTCACCGTTTCGAACCGCATCGACGATCTGGGTGATATCATGCGGATTGATCTGGTGGGGGACGCGCCATTGCCGCCCGTCACGGCGGGCGCGCATATTGATCTCGCGGTGGATACTCCCGACGGCCCCGTCTGGCGGCAATATTCGCTCTGCGGAGACCCGAAAGATCAATCACGCTGGGAACTGGGCATTTTGCGCGATCCGGCAAGCCGTGGCGGGTCCACTGCACTGCACGCGGGGCTGACGGTGGGCACGCGCGTGACCGTAGAGGGCCCGCGCAACCATTTTCCACTCGCGGAGAGCGCTCACTCAACGGTGCTTTTTGGCGGCGGGATCGGGGTCACCCCGATGCTGGCGATGGCGTGGGAACTTCACGCGCGAGCCGCCGATTTCACCCTGCATTACGCCACTCGCAGCGCCGATCGCACAGCGTTTCTGGATCTGATCGCAACACTCCCGTTTCGCAATAAAATCGTTCTGCATCATGATGATAGCGATAAATACGCGCCGATTGATCCCGCCCGCGACATCCCTGCCGCGGATCAACACACCCATCTCTACATCTGCGGGCCGCTAGGGTTCATGGAATGGATCATCGCTGCGGCGGAGGCGCAAGGCCATGCCGCCCGAAATATCCACCGCGAGTATTTCGCCGCCGATGTCGATACCACGGGCGAAAGCTTCGTGGTTGAGTGTGCGCAATCGAAGATCACGGTCCGCGTCGGGCCGGACGATACGATCGCGAAAGCCTTGGCCCGCGCCGGCGTAAAGATCGAGGTGAAATGCGAGGAAGGCATCTGCGGCACCTGTGTCACCGATGTGATCGAGGGCGACATTGATCACCGGGATCACTTCCTGACCGAGGAAGAACGTGCCGATATGGATCAAATCTGTGCCTGCTGTTCGCGTGGATGCGGACCCAAACTGGTTTTGGATATCTGAGGGGACGATAATGGAACTCGACGATCTTTTCCGCGAAGGCATGGCGCGTTTGGGCGCGGCGGTCACGGTGTTGACAACCGACGGCCCCGCCGGGCGGCACGGCATGACGGCCTCTGCGGTATGCTCGGTCACCGCAACACCGCCGACCCTTCTCGTGTGCGTCAACCAAAGCAACCGCAGCCACGATATGTTTGTTAAAAACGGGGCGCTTTGCGTCAATGTGCTTGGCGGGCAGCACCGTGATCACGCAGGCCGTTTCGCGCAATCGGGTGCCGAAGACCGGTTCGATTCCGCCGATTGGACGACAAGCACAACCGGCGCGCCTGTCCTCAGCGATGCAATTGCCGCTTTTGATTGCACAATTCAATCGCGCCAAGTGGTTGGAACGCATTCTGTCTTCTTTTGCGAGGTGCAAGATATTGCGCTTTGCGAAGGCGAGCGAGACAGTCTGATCTGGTGTCACCGCAACTTCCATCACCTGCGAGCCGCCTCATAGACATCACGCACCGAGTTTAAAAAAGGTCCACAAACGGGGCCATCATACCAACAGGGAAACGCGACATGACGAAACGATTTGGACTGACCGCACTCGCCGCCATCATGATGAGCACCGCCGCGTCTGCGCAGACCGTGCTCACCGTGGCAAACTGGTTGCCGCCCGCGCATCCGCTTGTCGCGGAGGTCATTGTTCCGCTGACGAAATCCATCGCGGAAGTGACCAATAACGAGGTCACGGCGAACATCCTTCCGGCGCCGCTCGGGCCGCCCGCCGCGCATTTTGATTTCGCCGTCAACGGCGTGGCCGATATCACCTTCGGCGTGCAAGGCTATAACGCTGGCCGCTTCAAGACGACCAATATCGCGGAGCTCCCATTCTTGAGCGATAGCGCGGAGGCCAATTCCGTTGCCTACTGGCGCGTGTTTGAAAATACGCTCAAAGCGGCTGGCGAATATGATCAGGTCAAGGTGCTGGGCGTCTTCACCCACGGGCCCGGCGAGATCTTCCTCAAAGAGGGCGATATGACCACGGTCGATGTGCTCAAGGGACAAAAGCTGCGCGTGGGCGGCGGGATCGTGAACGAGGTTGCTGCGGCTTTGGGCGCGGTCGCGGTCGAGGGGCCTTCCTCTAAAGCGTATGAATTGCTGAGCCAAGGCGTCGCGGACGGAATTTTGTTCCCCTACGAGTTGGTCAATTTCTTTAAACTCATCCCCCAACTCGCAAACGCCATTTCGGTGCCCGGCGGGCTTTATAACACCTCGTTCTACGTCGTCATGAACAAGGCCAAATGGGAAAGCCTGACCCCCGAGCAACAAGCCGCAATCGACAGCGTGACGGGCGAAGCCCTGTCGCATCTGGCGGGTCAGATGTGGGATCGCGCGGATGCCCAAGGCATTGCGGCGATGGAGGGTGAAATCAATGTCCAACCCGCCACCGAAGAACAGCTCGCCGCATGGAAAACCAGCTTGCAGCCGGTGATTGATAGCAAGCTCGCGGAAGTGTCTGAAGCCGGCATTGATGCGCAAGCCGCCTATGCCGAAATGTTGGAACAGATCAAAACGGTCTCTGAAGAAATGGCGACAGCCAAACCATGAAACCGGCCGACCTCAGCGTGAATGATGTTCCTCGGGCCGCACAGCGGTCCGGGGGAAGGCTCTCCGCCCGCGGCGCTCTTGCGGTGCTGGGCGGGGTGATGCTGATGTCGATGATGGGGCTAACGATTGTCGATGTCATTGGGCGCTATATCTTCAACAGCCCGCTCTCAGGGGCGACGGAACTCACCGAGCTTCTCCTCGCTGCGACGATCTTCTTGGGCCTCCCTGCGGTATCCCTTAGCGATGATCACGTCACCGTCGATCTGATCACCGACAAGCTCCCGCAAGCGCTTCAACCGGTCCGCCGCATCATCAGCGGGCTGTTTGCGGGCGGGATTCTTTTGGTCGTCGCATGGCGCATCTGGGTCTACGCGGGCCAGATCGGAGGCTATGGCGGCGCCACGACAAACCTGATGATCCCAATCGCCCCGTTGGGTTATTTCTGCGCGCTTTGCACCGTCGCGGGGGCGCTCATTTCGGCCCTCTTACCCCTCAGCGGCCTGTGGCAACGCCCCAAAGGAGACTGACTCATGGACTACTGGCCAATTGGTATGGCGGTTGCGCTCGGGCTCTTGCTTTGCGGCGTCCCCATTGCCTTTGCGTTGACCGGCGTTGGCGTGATCGGCGTCGCAACCCTGATCGGTTGGACGCCCGCACTCTCGCTTTTGGGGACGACCTTCTTTGATACGGGACGCGACTATTCGCTCTCGGTGCTGCCGCTATTCTTGATGATGGGCAATTTTGTCGTGCAATCAGGCATCGCGTCGGAACTTTACACGGCCGCCTACGCATGGTTGCGCCACCGCAAGGGCGGGCTCGCCACGGCGACAGTCATCGCATGTGGCGCCTTCTCATCGGTTTGCGGGTCAAGCATGGCGACGGCCGCTACGATGACGCGGATCGCCCTGCCCTCCATGCGCCGCTTCGGCTACCCCGATCAACTTTCCACCGCCTCCATCGCGGCGGGCGGAACGCTCGGCATTCTGATCCCACCCTCGGTGATTTTGGTGTTTTACGGGATCATGACGCAACAAGATATCGGCAAGCTGTTTCTCGCAGGGCTGATCCCCGGCATCATTGGCATCGTATTTTACTCCGTCGCCGTGCGGCTCTCGATCCGCTGGCAAAAGCTCGATCTTCCGGTTGAAAGTAAACTGCCCTTGATGGACCGCCTGCGCGCCCTCAAAGGCACCGCAGGCGCGCTGGCTCTCTTTGTGTTCGTCATGGGCGGGATTTATCTGGGCGTCTTCACCCCGACGGAAAGCGCCGGCATGGGCGCGGGTGGCGCGTTTCTGCTCGTGGTTTTGTCCGGAAAGTTCACATGGGACGGGCTGGTATCCGTTCTCTACGACACGATGAAAACCACGGCGATGATGTTCTTCATCCTGTTTGGCGCCCTGACTTTTACAAATTACGTCAATATGTCGGGCATGACGAACGACATCCAAACCTTCCTCTCGCTGTTTGGTGGCACGCCCCTTGTGACGATCTTGGTCATCTTGTGCATCTACCTCGTCTTGGGCTGCGTTTTGGAAAGCCTGTCGATGATTATGCTCACGGTGCCGGTATTCTACCCGATTGTCGCCGCCCAAGGGATCGACCTCATCTGGTTCGGCATATTCGTCGTGATGGTGACAGAGATCAGCTACATCACCCCTCCCGTCGGGATGAATGCCTTCGTTCTGCGCTCGGTTGTGCCCGATGTGCGCCTCAGCACGATCTTCCGCGGTCTGGGGCCCTTCGTGCTGATGGATGTGGCGCGGGTAGCGCTGCTGACAATCTTCCCTGCAATTGTTCTGTTCCTGACATAAGGAAACGCAGATGACGCCGCTCAACATCGCCGTCGTAGGCGCCGGAAATATCGGCACGGCCATGGCCGCCCTTATGGGGCGCGGGCAAGCACATCTGACCGTCACCGCCCGAGGAAGCCGGTTGATTGAGGTCACGGAGCACGGTGTCACCTTGCTAGATCGTGGCACCAAACATCACGCACGCCCCCGCGCGGTCGAACGCCTCTCCGAGGTGCAAGATGCGATTTTCTTCTGCGTTAAGGCGCATCAACTGCCCCAAGCCGTCGCCGACAATGCCGCAGGGATCGGCCCTAATACGCTGATCATCCCGATGGTGAACGGCCTGCCGTTTTGGTTCTTTGCCGATCACACTGCGCCACCTCAAACGGTGCCCCACGTCGATCCGCACGCCCTCCTTGCGGCGCATGTTACCCCCCACCGCGTTTTGGGGGCTGTGTTGTTGATGACGGTCAGGATGGGTGCCGACGGTGTCGCCATCTCCACAAACACGCCGACGCTCAGCCTTGGCACCGCGACCGAGCAAACCGATCACGCCGCCCTTGCGCGACTGGTGGAGACGCTCAACTCATGCGGCATCAAGACAGACATCACCGATGCGATCCGCCTGAAAGTTCTGGTGAAACTGCTGGCGAATATCACAACCAACCCGCTCTCCGCGCTGCTCGATTGCCACCTGTCGACCATCAGCTCTGATCCTGAGTTGCGCGCTCTGGCCTGCGCGGTGGCCGATCCGTTTCGGGCGTGGGCGAAGGCTCTGGGACATGATCTGCCCAGCAACGACTGGTTGATCGACCTGTGTCTGGATGCGGGCGATTTCCCGACATCGATGCTGCAAGATGCCCGCGCGGGCCGCAGGCTTGAACTGGATGCCATCGCCCGCGCGCCGCGTGATCTTGGCATCGCCGCCGGAATGCCCACCCCAACCCTCGACGCGATTATTGCCGCGTTGAACACCGCCCCTTCCCTTCCCCTGCCGCAAGATCACCGCGCCGCAGCCCGCCGCGCACTCTTGGAGAGCATTTGCTTCGAAAGGACCTGATCGATGACTGAACTCTCCCCAGTTCACAAACCAATGGCCAACATGACCGAGGCCGAATTACGCATCCAACTCGCGGATTTCTATCATCTTGTCAGCTATCTCGGCTGGACCGAGCTGATTTTCAACCACATCTCCGTGCGCTTGCCCGGCGATGAACACGCCTATCTCGTCAACCCGTTGGGATTACATTACGACGAGGTAACCCCCGAAAATCTGCTGGTCGTCGGCGTCGACGGCACGTTGAAGCGCGAAAGCCCGTACAAGCCCAATCCCGCCGGATTTGCGCTGCACGGCGTCATTCACGAGAACCGCCCTGATGTCGGTTGCATCGCGCATACGCACACGACCCCGATCTCGGCAATCGTGATGAAAAACGCCCCGATCGATCATAACAATTTCAACGGCGCACAGCTCTACGGGCGTGTTGCCTACCATGAGTTCGAGGGCATCACGATTTATGATACCGAGCGCGAACGGATGCTCGCGTCGCTCGGGGATAAACATGTCTTGGTACTGCGCAATCACGGAATCGCGGTTTGCGAGGCCGACATCCCCCTCACCTTCTTCCTGCTTTGGACGGTGCAGCGCGCAGCAGAAATCCAATGCGCCGCCGCGGCAATCCCTGGCCCCAATGCGCAACTGCCTGACGAGGTGAAGCTCCAATGCGCGAAAGATGCCCAGCGTCTCAAGGACAGCTCATCCTTCGCGACGTTGCTGTTTGATGCGATGATCCGCAAAATGAAACGCGATTGCCCGCAGTTCGCCTGAACAATCCCCTTGATGGCCCAAACGCCTCCGCAGTTGGGCCGTCATGTAAGCTTGTGAAACACCTTTTCGAGGAGCAGGTTCATCACCATCTGTTCCTCGCGCGATAGATCCTCAAAGGCGCGCGCAAAAACCTCATCCGCGATCCCGCGCGCCCGCCGCCGCATTGCGTGCCCGGCTTCCGTCAGTGACACCTCCGTCACCCGCCCGTCGCGCGCGCGCATGCCCGTCACCACAAGACCTTGCAGCGTCATACGCTGAATAATCTTCGTCGCAGTGTTAGGTTTGATGATACAATAGTTGGAGATCTCGGAGATCGAGAGCGCCTGATCCTCGTAGAGAGACATCAAGACCCGCCAATAGGCAATATCCATCCCTTCAGCTTTTAGCCGCGCTTCCATCACTTGCATGTAGCGCGACGACGTTTGGGTGATCCAGTAAAACGGCCAATCGGCCTTATGGAAACCTGCCTCGCGCGGCGGCGGCATATCGGCCTCTTGCATCAATAAGCAATCCTTCGACTAATCGGGGACGCACACCGCCCAAAAATTCAAACCCTGTCCTCCCAACCTAAGGAGATACACGCAGATCCGAAACAAGTATTTCGTAACGGCGCCGACCATTGTCAACAAGGACGCGCCGATGAAATCCGCCATGCGGCGCGCGGTATCCGTCCACGTGCCTCGCTGACAACGGGCCATCACAACCCTCTGCTCATCGGCCCTACGCAACGCATTTTGGCGCCTTCACGCGCGCATGGCATCCCGACCAACTGGCTGACCCTACGCGTTCGGCGTTTGCTCTGAACTGCGACACGATGAGATTGCCTGTCTACTCTACGGGGTTAATTACAATATTTGGTGTTTGTATTTTGGTTGTGCACAGGGAGGCTGATCTGGAGCGCGCTTCAGCCGATGCCGAAGGCGCTGAAGATTGTCGGTCGGTTCAGGAAGCGTGACATGGTAGGACTGCGCGTTTCAGGCAAATGGGGAGAGGGAGGCGAGGTCATATGCCCTCAATTTCCCCTCTTGCTTGATCGTGTATCGGAGTGGCGTGGTCGATCAAACAGGATCCCGCAAAACGCGACATCCTGTTGGAGTGTAGCAACAACCATTTCGCGTGGACGCATATAGTTTGAGAAGAGACGCGAGGTCGTATTCTCGGTGTATTTGTGAGTGGCGCTAGGGTCGGGTGACGCTGCGCTTTGGCGCGCCTGCTGTGGCTTGCGGCTTTTCTGCGGGATCAAACGCCAAAAACCCGCCGTGGCGGGTTGTGAGGGGTCTGATATTGATTGGTGTTTTTTGGTTGCGGGAGCTCGATTTGGATACAAATTCGCAAATCTTCATAAAGTTTATATTGAGCGGTGACGTGGCTGCACTTTTTGGGCGAAGATGGTAACAGCCCAAACCGGACCTCAGTCAATGTCTATTACGCAACAGCACAGCTTTATCAGCACAAATCAATGTCCAAAACGCGTGGACCATATTGAATTGTCTAAAGTGTTCCTAGGTGTTCAGTCCCAGTATCTGGTGAATTGGATTTAGGATGAATTTGTCTGGCCGGATGTCCATATCTTGCAGATGTATTCGTAGGGCTTGAGGCCACCGAGGGTTTTGAGTTTGCGTACGCAGTTGGTCGTGGTCATCGTAGTGGAAACACTTGAACGTGCGTCTTTGATGGTGCGATTCATGCGCTCCACCCGACTGTGGTCCACGGATGGTTTGGCTTCGCAAGGCGATGTTCGATCTCGTTGGCCTCACAGACCATGTCGAAGCGCATTGGCCTTGAAAATGCGGTGTTGCGATTGCGCGGTTGCTAAGCGACCTGGATGCCGTTGTCGGTCAAAATAGTGTGGACATGATAGGGCACGGCTTCGAGCAAGAGCTGTAAGAACTCCTAGGCGGTATTCCTGTCTGCCTCCTCGACGAGTTGGGTCACGGCAAACTTGCTTGTTCACCTCCCGTCGACGCTGCACATCGCCTGCCGAGAGGCGGGTCAATGCACAGAAACTGATTAAGCTTGCCCTTCGCCGTCTGAACCTCGGCGATGTCTTAGTGGAAGAAACCGATAGGATAGCGCTTGAACTTCTAACGCTTTGGTTTGTCACCCGCCACATCATGCAGCCGAGAGATGCCATGACGCTGGAGGTAGCGATGCAGCGGCAACAAGCTGTGCCGTCTGAATGCGAAAATGGTGGCCTCCTCAGCCTCCTCGGTCAAGACCGTTGATCGAGGCTGAGGAGGGCCGATCTTCAAATCCTCGACAGTCTGGCGTTTACGCCACTTCGCCACTGCTTTGGGATTGCAGCCAAGCTCCCGGCTCAGTTGCGCGAGCGAAGCTTACGATCATTCGGGACATCCCTCGAACCAATGGCGGGCTGACCCTCATTATTGCAGCTCTGACGGCGTGCGTGGTCGTGGCGCTCCCATGACGAACTTGTCCCATAATGCTTCCCTCCATTCCTGCGAAAGGATCACACCATCAAACCGTGGCATCAAACACCTAGGAAGTTCTGCGAAATCAGATTGATCTTACCTTCGCGACCGTGCGCGATCCTTTGGCGTGGTTGAAAAGCGGTTATCGCTACTAATATGCGGCTTCACGGAGCGGCCCCTCGGGTTTTCGAGCTTGCTGCATCTAGTCAACGCCTGCATGATACGCGATCTCCGGATGTATGATAATCATATTCGTCCGCAGACCGAGCTGGTGCCACAGGATGCCGAGGTTTTCCGCCTCGAAAACGGGCTTGAGGTCATCATTGCACAGCTTGATGCGGTGTCGCTGGCGGAACTGACAATCGAGCAGCTTTTGAAAGGCGAGATCCGCGTCACACGGGCGGACGCGGCGCTGGTCGCATCGGTTTTTGCCGCTGATTATAGGCGCTTCGGCTATCGGCTCCTCGACGAAACTTAAATGCACCCTAATGATCGATATACCTTCATGCGCCGAGTGTTATCGCGTTTCGCGGCGCGACTTTTGGTCTTAAACATCAGCGCGATTGGCTTCGGTAATCGGAGGCATTATTCGGCGCGCTTCTGCGCGAGGATGTCCTCGAATAGTGCGATGTACTGCGCGGCCATCCTTTCCCAAGTTAGTGAGCGCGCGCATGCCCTTGCGCGCTCTGCCATTTGCGCGCGCAATACGGGTTCGGCGGCGAGGGTTTTTAAGGCAGCGTGAAGGGCGCGGACGTCCTCGGGGTCGTTGAGTTTGATGCTCGCGGCTTCGTCTAGGAATTCTGCGCCGCCGGTTGTGCGGGCGGTGATGACGGGGAGGCCGCTACCGAGCGCCTCAAACAGAACCAGACTGCATGCCTCATATCGCGATGGGAAAACAAACACATCGCAGGCGCGCATGATCGCCGGAATATCGCGGCGAAAATCTAGGAAAGTCACGCGGTCAGAGAGGCCCGCAGCGATGACTTCGTTTGGATACGGGCTGTTTCGCGTGCGCCCGACAACTATGAGGGAGAGGTTTTCAATGCCCGGCAATGCGGCGAGAATGGTGTCGAGACCTTTGCGGCGCGAAACGATATCCCCGACGAAAAGCGCTCGCATATTCCCAAGCGGAAGATCAAGCGCAGCGACATCCTCGCTGCTGGGCGTGAACATATCGGTGTCTACACCGTTCGCGATTGCGGTTATCTTGTCGCAGGAAATCCCGAGAGTGACTATTTCATCTGCAACCTGCCCCGAGACGGCGATGATATGTCGGGCGCGGCGGAAGGCGCGTTTTTCTAGCGTAGCATTCACAAAAGTATAAAGCCGTTGATAGAGGCCGCGCAGACCGTGCCCCGCGTCGTAATATGGCGAGGCGGACCAGCCGCTGTGGACGAAATGTACCGCATTCACATCGACAGGAACGGAGGTGATTGCGCCATTGGCCATCGTGAGATCAACCTGTCCGCGTAGCTTCGCCAGTGCCCGCGCCGCACCAAAGGAGAACCACGCATTGCGCAGCAAATTTGTCGGCAACGGACCATGCGAAATTTCGACCCACCGGACATTGGGCAAAGCGAGCAGAGCGGGGGCCACCTTTGCGGCAATCAACGTCACCTCATGCGCCGCTGCGCTTAGCCCGCGGACCACTTCGAAATTTACTCGGCCCTGACCATCGTTTTCAACGAAAGCGTGCGTGACTATGGCTATTTTCATGTCATTTCCTTTGGTTGAGTGTGTGACGTGGCTCTCGAAAATTCGCGCTGTGATCGCAGCGATTTACGCGGGCCCGCAGCCGCAATAATGCAGGCGAGGAATGGGAAGAGAAGCATCCCCGTGGCACCTTCCAGCGTGTTTGAAAAAATCATCAGCGCGATTTTAACGATGGAGATCACTGCCATTGAGGCCGTTTGCGGTTGGGTGCGGATACTGCGCAGCAGGGTGAAAAACCAGAATAATACGATTGCGGCGAGAAACAGGCCGATGAAGCCGAAGGTGAACAAAAGCGACAGCCAGCCGTTGTCAAACACCCCAAGCGTATCTCCGCTTTGAGTTAAATTCGATGCGACGCCGATGCTGCCCAATCCCCCCCCGACCAAAAGCGAGCCGACGTTTTCCAACATCGCGTTGGTAAATTCCGCGCGGTCTTGAAGGCTGCGGTCATCTTGAATGGAGGAGAGGGTTTCGAATCTGCTGCTGATCGTTTCGAAAAACTCCGCGCGCATGACGAGCGGAATGGCGGCGATACCAACAAGCCCGATAATTGCAATGGCGCGAAACTTTGTCCGTGCGTCACCAATCAGCATCAGCAAAAAGATTCCGATTCCCACCGCGCCCCAGCTGGATCGGACCAGCGAGAGAGCCAGCCCTAAAATCATCACCGCCCCCGCCGCGACTGTACGCAATGATAGTTTGTTGAAAATCAACAAAAACGCCGATGAGACCGCCACAGCGAAGATACCCGGCGCGTTCATTGTTGAAAAGACGCGGATCGCGAAAGGTTCGGGGCGGCCGATGGAGGCCATTTTTGCGCCGATCATCCATGCCGTGTCCCAAGGCGGGGCGACGATGAACTGGAAGGCGCCGTAGATCGACATGACGACCGCGCCGCCGATCAGGGTGCGGGTCATTGTCGCACGGATCTGAGCGTTTGCATCAGGGTTTGACAGGATCAACAGCGCGAACGCAATAGGGGCTATCCAATTTGCGGCGGCGTAAATCGCGGCGAACCCGCGCCCGTTAGCAAGCCCGAGCAGCAGTCCATAAACAACAATCGAGAGGTAGATAAAGAACGGCAGTGCCGTTTTGAATGTCACCCGTGTCATATTCCGCCGCAGGGCGAAGACCGCCAGAAGCGTGACGACGAGCGGGGCGATCAAACTCAAACTAAATTCATGTCGACCGCTTTGCCAATCTACAAGCCGGCGCACGAAGGGCGAAAACATCCACAAAAGCAGCGTGAACGAGATGTAATCGCGGGTCGGAGATTTCTTGAGCGCGCGCAGGCCGATCGCGAGGCAGGCCAGTAGATACATCGGGTCCAGCAGGTTGCCCGCGTGTCCGGCGGTCAGGATGAGGACCATTGCCGCGAGGAGCCACAGGAGCAGTAGATGGGTGGCGATTTTCATGGTGCGGAATCTTGTGGCGCAGAACCTTGAGGCATGGGCGCGGCGCGGCCGGGGGGATCATTGCGGAAACGGCGGGCGAGGGACAGCCCCTCGAAAAAGCCGGACCAGCCGCCGATCAACATATCGGGCAGCGATTTGGGTCGCTTTGCCAGCGCATGGGCGATGAAAAACAAGCCGGGGCAGTAGCGATGGCCTTTGAAAATGGAATATCCGATATATTTGACCCGCGTCCAAGGTGAGGCGAAGGCAAGATCGGCCGCAACGACATTTGCGGTTTGGTCGTGGCAACGAATGCGGGAATAAACGTCACGCGGGCCATCAGCTCTTTCGGCTGGAAAATGGTCTACTCGGGCGGATGGGTCAAAGATGATTTTCCATCCGGCGTGGGCGAGGTTCTCACAATACCAAGTTTCATTGGCTATTTGCGCACCTTTTCCAAACAGGCGTTCGTCCAGCCGGACGGTTCCAATTGCCACGCGGCGCAAAATCCAATTGCAGCCCTTGATACTATCCACCCTGCGAGCTGCCCCTTCGGCGAGGTGATGCCCCCCGCGCAGAATGCCAAAGGCTGTGCGTTGGCCCGGCGTGGTGGTTGTGCCGGTGATAATCTGTCCGTTTTGATGCACAAGATCGCGCCCGCCCGCGCAGGCAACTTGGGGATCAGAGAAATGCGCCAAAACACGATCCAGCCAATCGGGATGGGGCAGGGCATCGTCGTCAAAAATGGCGATGAAGTCGCCAGTTGCATGGGCTAGGCCCGCGTTAAGGGCGCAAACTACGCCCGCCTCATGCGCTTCGACAATTTCGAGGGTGTCGATTTTACCGATCTGTCCGGAGAGCCATTCGAAGGTCTCGGGATCTTCCAGCGGACGGGTGATAACGATGATTTGCGAGAAGGGCCGCGCAGAGGCCGCGATGGCTGCGAGGCAGCGTTGCAGAATATCCAGCCGCCGGAACGTTGGAACGATGGCTGAGATCTGCGCGGTGTCGGGCGTTTGTGCGGTGGCGGTCTGCATGTGTCAGAAACTTCCGGTCCAATGGGTCAGGTCTGCGATACTTGGCCGGCCCGCGTGCTTTGTCGCCGCGAATTGATCTGTGAGAGTATCTTCATCAAGTGGCATTGCGGTGTCAGCCCATATGATTTTCCAGCGGCATCTTGGAATTTGACCGTAGCAAATGGCGCGTTGCATCGCAATGATCTGCGGGCGGAAGACGGCATTGAGGCTACGGCTGTTTCGGATTGTCCTTGCGGTGTTTTATAATTTCCAGCGTGCCAATCAAAATTGCCGGCACTGTGAATCCTGCATTCAAGATCAGTGCTCCGGAAATCGTCGAAAGATCCAGCCATAATACCGCGCCACCAATCCACATGAAGCCAAGTGGAATTTGCGCGAGGGAATATTCGACCCACCCGCGATGCGCGATCATATTCCAATATTCACCGCCCGTTTGGATAAACGCGACGCAGATCGCCAGCACGACAATTTCGCTTTTGAGATGTGCGTAATTCTCCCCGAGAAGCCATAGCAATGCGTTGGGAATAACAACAGCAATTGCCAATAGGATCAGGCCCGGAATGCTAATCAAAGCGGTGAGGCCAAATATTTTTTGGATCACGCTGTCTTTGGCTCGGGCGACGATCGGGACAAAAAAGGCGGCATTTACGACGCGAATCGGGCCGAGAAGTGCCGAGATCCGCATCAGGGCGCCGAAGCCGGCGATCACGGTGGCATCGGCTTTGAAGGCGAGCAGCAGGAGAACGATTTGCGCTTGCGAGACGTAGAAAGCCTCAACGGGGAGTTGGCGTCTAACGCCGCTGACGATTTCCTCAACATCTTCGGCGCGGGGCTGGGTGGTGACGCGGGGCACGATTTGGAACACCCACTTCCGGATCGGCCAAATTCGGGCGAGTGCCACGAGAACGCCAATGAAAACCGCCGAAATCGCATTCAATCCGCCGATGGCAAATAGCGCTGAAACCACCGCAAGGCGGCCGATTGCGAGGCCCGAATCCAGCATTTGGACCCGGCTTGTTTGATGCGCAAAAAACAAGATTTGATCGATAATCCGGCTATTCAGATCGACCACCCAAAACGCCCCGAGCAGAATCAGAATGGCGCCGCTTTGCATCCAGTCTGCGCCGCTTCGCCATAGAATCACCGCCGCGAGGCAAAGCACCAATGGCATCAGGAAAATCATCAACAACCGGCGGACATGGACCAGCGCGGGGACCAATTCGCCCGCGCGGGCATAATCGGGCCAAAGCCGCCCCAAAAGCGCAACGAAGCCGATGTTCGCGCCGCCTTTCGCCAGCACGGAAATCGCGCCCATGATCGAAATCGCGATGGTATAAATGGCGTATTGTTCCACGGTCAGCCACCGCACGAGCAACAGGCCCGTCACGGCGGCAAGGCCTTGGGCCACGATATTTCCGGCGAGGAATGTGATTAAGCGGCGAACAAATGGCATCAATTATTCCGCTACCATTTGCGCGGTGCCGCAGTGTTCAATTCCATCGCTGATTTCCTTATTGGCGGAGCGTTCGGTAGGTCAGGCGATTATTAGGGGTCTTCTGCGAAAAATGTAACATCAATCAGGTGTAGGAAGGTCAAAAATGTTAGGTATGTCTTTATCGATCTGCGTTCTCGCGACTCGGCAGAGTCGACGTGAATGTTGTTTTGTGGCACAAATCCCGGGTTTGAAGGCGCTTTATGATCCTTCTGACCGCGCGAATATGTTTACCGATATTGCAATGACAACTCAGGTCACCGCGGATGGCCAGGCGGTTGCGGTGATCCGAGACCAGAGCGGGAATAACCACCATTTGACGCAGCCCATCGCCGCAGCCCGCCCGCTATATCGGACCAACGGCACGTTGCATTGGCTGGAAGGTGATGGGGTGGATGACATCCTGACTTGTGCTTCTCCGGTGAGCGCATATCCGTTCACCATTGCGGCAGGGTTCGAGCCGCTCTCAGCGGCGGAGGGCGGGATTGCGACGCTATATCAAAACGATAGTAACTATAAGTCATTGATGGTGAATGGGTATTTGCGAGCGATTGATCGCGCCTCATCTACACAACAGGCGGCTCGCTCTAATACGGTTGTCCCAGTGAAATCATATGCGATGGCACAATATTCGTCTAATTCGGTCAAACTCGAGACATCAGCCTATAGCATTACCAGCGACAGATATACCCAGACCTTTGGTACGCCGAGCGATTTCTGACTGCTTTCATTCCGCAGTTCAAACCGCTACGCCTGCCGGATTTACGGGGTCGCGATTTTCGATCAAGCGCTGCTAGAAAATGATTCAACCACCGTGGCGAAATGGCTTGCGGCAAAATGCGGCCTCACGTCTTGATCCGATATCGGAGCGCATGAATTTAGTCCCCACTCTGATCTTACCGGTCAATTTGGGGGCTGCTATTTAGTGCGATGACACCCCGATTTACAAGGCGCGCAGCCAGTCTCGAACGTGATTTGTGTTGCGTTCAAAAACCGCCCAAATCGCGAAGGCGACGATGAACACTATCATCAGCCATGCGAAGAATAGGGGCAGATCGGCCGTAATCTCGGTCGATCGGGTATTTCCGTGTGTCGCGGCCAGCAGGGCGAGAACCGGAAAATGCGACAGGTAAAGCGAGTAGGACATATCGGAAAGCCGATGCGCGAATGCTGCGCCCCTCCCTAAGAGCGACCCCGTCAAAACCGGCAACGATAGCGCAACCATGCAGCCGAATATGTAATCATAGAGCAGCCCTTCCGCCTGCATCGCGCGGAACCCCAGCATCAAAATCACCGTGCTGAACGCGACGGTCAGCCCTATCCGAGTCCTACGCAGAAGGATCGCGAAGGCGCTCTCGCGCAGTTTCCACGCCACGAATCCCAGCAGCCATACCGGAAACAGCGCCATGATTTTGCCGCCCACGGCGAGCGCGATGACGCCAAACACGATCAGAGCAATGATCCGCGATTTGGCCGGTCTGCCGGGGAGAAGCGCCAACATCGCAAGCGGAAACAGGATGTAATACCAGAACTCGTAGGCAATACTCCACAGCGGGCCATTACTGCCAAAGGTGGGAACGAGGATCGTTTGCACGAAGAAGATATTGCCGATGAAGATGGCAATGCCCATTTGACCGCCCGCTTCCGGATCGCTCCAATATTCGGGGTGTTCGCCGATGTAGAACCCCGATCCGAACCCGTATTGCCCAATCATATCAAGGCCAAAGGTTAAAATCAGACAGGGCACGAGGACCACACATAACCGGCTCAATCGCGAAGTCAAATAATTGCGCCAAGACCACGCGTCCGCAGTATGGCTGCGATAGGCGGAGCCGGCGACGAGATATCCCGAAAGAACGAAAAATACCATGACTGCGGGATGGCCAAGGCTGGTAACAAGATAAAACCCTTTTACGAGGGGCGGCACATCGGCTCCCAATTGCGAGAAGTTTTCATAAAAGAACGGGCGCGCATGGGACAAAGCAACCAGCAGCGCCGAGATCCCCCGAAGCCAATTCAAACCGACGATTTGTTGCATGATTACCTGCCTGCGGATGAGGGTGGGGGCTGTTGTCCCGCCACGGAACAGATTACCGAATCAATCCGCGGGAAACATATCTCGGGCGAGAACCGCGCCTTCGCATCGATCAAGGCGGCCTCGCTAAATTGCTGTTGTAGATTGGGATCGGCGATCAGCCGCGCGATCGCCTGCGCGAGCGCGTCAACATCCCCCGGCGCAACCAAGAGGCCGGTGGCGTCATCCGTGACGATCTCGATTGCTCCTCCGGCCCGCGTGGCAATCACCGGCGTTCCCGCCAGCATCGCCTCGACGATGACCCTCCCGAACGGTTCCGGCTGGATTGAGCTGTGAACCACGATATCCACGCCACCCATCAATGCGGGAACATCATCGCGGAACCCGAGAAACCGGACCCGTTCCGACAGCCCCAGATCCGCCACCTTTTGGCGTAGGCGCGCCTCGGCGGCATTCTCGCCAAACAATGCCCCGCCAACGATGGCAAGCTGGCAACCGCAGATTTTGCTGATCGCCTCAATAACAATATGTTGGCCCTTCCATTCGGCCAAACGTCCGAAAACGCCGATGATCGGGTTGGCCGGATCAAGTCCGGTTTCTTGGACGAGTACCGTGCGGAGAGAAGCGCGATTTTGCGGATGAAAAGCGCCGGTCGGGATCGCATTATGGATCACAACCGCCTCTTGGTGCCCGCCTGCCGCGCGAAACGCGGCGGCGGTGGCCTCCGAATTAGCGATTTGCCGATCGGTGCCGAGGTTCGCCGCACTTCGCGCCACTTTAAGCGCCAAAGGCGAGAAATGATCGGCGCTGAGAATATCGCGGATGTGCCAAATCACGGGGCGGCGATGCAGCGGACGCGAAAGCGCGGCCAGAACCAGCGCCTTCATCGTATTCGCATAGACCACATCAAACGCGCGGGCCGAACGGCCAATCCCCGCAATCACCCGCGCAAGATGCGGTAGGCTGCGCAGCATTTCAGCCACGCCACTGCCGCGCCGCACACCCGACGTCAGCGGCAGCATTTGCACATCGTGTCCCGCGGCACGCAATTTCGCGGCAAACGGCCCGTCAGACAGCAAGCAAACGCGTTTTTCGCCCCGATACTGCCCGACAATATCCAGAAGCGACAATTCCGCCCCGCCAAGGTCGCCGGATTGATCGAGGAAAAATACGCGGGGAAGCGGCGCGCTCATGCCATGGCCTTTGCATAACAATCACGCAACCGTGTCGCGATCATTTTCCAATCAAACTGCTCCGCATGGGCAAGGCAGTCCGCCGATGACGGCACCTCCCCGCGATATAGCGCGGCCTCCAGCCCCTCGACAATATCTTCGCAGCGCGGAGAGGGCAGGATCAACCGGTTATCCAAATCGGTGACCACTTCGGGCAACCCCCCCACCGGCGACACCAACACCGGCGTCCCTGCCGCCAAAGCTTCCAGCGCGATCAGCCCGAACCCCTCCAGCGATTGCGTTGGCACAATCGACAAATCCGCCGCGCGGTAAGCATGCGGCAAATCCTCATCCGGCACGAAGCCGAGCAACTCGACATTGTTTTCCAACCCAAGCGCGGTGATCCGCGCCTGCAAACTCTCTGCGAGCCGCCCTTTCCCTGCTATTTTAATGAGGAAATCACTATGGCGTTTGCTCAGCACGGCAGCGGCGTCGATCAATGTTTCAAGCCCCATCCGCGGCACCAAACGCCGTACAGCCACAACAATCGGACGATCTTCGGGCCAGCCAAGCCGTCGCCGAGAGGCGGAGCGGGTGCTGTCGATGTTGAAATTGGAAACATTCACCCCGCCCGGGATCACATCGATCCGATCTGCCGGATAGCCGTAATCGCGCGCCAGAACATCGGCGAAAGCGTTTGAGAGGGTGATCGCGCGGGTGGCGCGATGATAAACTCGCGTCTCAGTCCATTTTTTGAGCGAATAGCGCAGTCCGCGATGACCTTCGACCTGCCCCTCCAGCGCCCAAGGGCCATGGAATTGTTGCACCAACGGCGCATCCACTACTCCGAGAACCGGCAGCGTGGTCAGCGCGAAATGCGACACAAGAAGATCGGGTTTCCAATCGGCGATGATCGCCCGTGCGCTTTGCCGCGCCTTTGCCATCCGTTGCAGCAAGGGCGCGGAGGCGGGCGCAAAACCGATCACCTCGCCGTCACTGGTTTTCGCCACCTTGTCAGACCCGATAACCAGACCGCGAAAATCATAAAGACCATGCGAGGCTTGCCAGGATTCATAATAGTATCGGGGCAATCCACCGGCCCGTTCAGGCATCCATTCGAGGCCGATTTGAAGTGTCTTCATGTATTTTAGGTTCCTTAATGCGATAGCCAACATATTTATTTCGCGGATTGCACCGTCTGAGTAACCCTAGCGTGTTAAAACAGCCCTGTGGTAACTTATCACACGTAGGCGTACGTCAGTCCAACACTTAAGGCGTAATAGCGCTATGTTAAAAGGTTCCAGACCCAACGATCTAGAGGCGGCTCCGGAAATCTTAACAGCCGGGATAAGTGGATTTTCTGTGCAATAGCGGCATGATGCTGCGAGCAAGGAGAAGACCATGGCAAGACGACCACGCCGGAATCGCAGCCCGGCATTCAAGGCGAAGGTGGCAGTAGCCGCGATTAAGGGCGAGAAAAACTTTATCGAGCTGGCGCAAGATTTTGACGTTCATCTGTAACCGGCAGGTGTTTGCCTGCAAACACCGAGAGGCAAACCAGATCAAGCAGTGGCGCGACCAGTTGCTTCAAGGTGCGACCGAGATGTTTGGGGACGCCCCGAAGGCGGCCTAGGAACCTGTGATCGATGTGAAGACCCTGCACGCGAGGATAGGAGAGCTGACGCTGGAGAATGTTTTTTTTGTCCGGCGCGCTCGGAAAGGCGGGTCTGTTACCGAGCGCAAAAGAATTATAGATCCCACCGCCGAGCTGAGCGTCAGCCGCCAAGCGATGATGCTGGGGGGTAAGCCGAGGCAGTGTCTCCTACAAGCCCCGCGTGTGCCGGACGCCGATCTAAAGCTGACGCACCAGATCGACAAGCTGCATTTGGAATTCCCGTTCGCGGGCAGCCGCATGCTGCAGGGACTGCTGGTCCAGGAAGGGATCAAGGTCGGGCGGTTGCACGTTACCACGCTGATGAAACGCATGGGAGTTGAGGCGCGCTACCGCAAGCCGAACACCTCGAAACCGGCACCGAGGCACAAAATTTACCCCTATCTGTTGAGGAAACTGCCGATTACCAGGCCCAATCAGGTCTCACTCTCGCGCATGTCAACATGCGCTGACGCGCAGCGCGGCGATGGACATCACCTATATCCCTATGGCGCGCGGGTTCATCTATCTCGCGGCTGTGCTGGATCGGTTCACCCGGCGCGTTCTGGCATGGCGGGTATCGACCACGTTAGAGGCCGACTTCTGCATAGAAGCTGTGGAGGAGGCGCTGGCGAAACACGGCACGCCCGAGATATTCAACACCGATCAGGGTAGCCAGTTCACCTTGACCGACTTCATCAAAGTGCCGGCAGCCAACGAGATCAAGATCAGCATGCCTCTCGGTGATTGCAAGCAATCAACTGCCGGTAACAGATGGCAAGGGGGCTTGGCGAGACAATGTCTTCATCGAGCGCCTCTGGCGGAGCATCAAATATGAGGAGGTCTACCTGCGGGCCTATGACAGCGTGTCCGAGGCTCGCGCTGGGATCAGTCGGTATCTGACCTTCTACAACACCCGCCGACCGCATTTCTTCGCTTAACGACAAAACCCCCAATCAGGCCTACTTCAATCAGCCGATGCCCGAAGCGGTAGGTAATCCCCCCCGAAAGTAAGGGGCTGCGGAAGTAGAATTTTCTCGGCAAGATGCATGAGGAGATTCAGATGAAGATGACGAGATATACAGAACCCCAGATCCTTGCGATCCTGCGCCAAGCTGAAGGCGGTGTGCCGGTGGCTGAGCTTTGCCGTGAGCATGGCATGAGCAACGCGTCGTTTTATAAGTGGCGGGCAAAGTATGGCGGCATGGATGCGTCCATGGTCAGCCAGATGAAGGCCATGGAAGATGAGAACCGTCGGCTAAAGCGGATGTATGCGGACCTGAGCATGCAGGCGGATTTGCTGAAGGAAGCCCTTGGAAAAAAGTGACGGGGCCGTATCAACGCCGCGAGATGGCCGAGAATGCAGTGGCACGACGTGGGGCAAGCATCGCCCTAGCTTGCCGGGCCTTTGGGGTGAGCGAGACCTGTTATCGGTATGGCCCGAAGTTGCGTGTCGAGAACGAAGAGATCGCTGATCTGCTGACCGGGCTAACCGACGCCCGCAAGACGTGGGGGTTCGGCCTGTGTTTTCTGCATTTGCGCAATGTGAAGGGGCATCCATGGAACCACAAACGGGTTTATCGGATCTACTGCGAGCTGGAGTTGAACCTGCGGATCAAGCCGCGCAAGCCGTTGAAGCGCGACAAACCTGACGCCTTGGCGGTGCCTGAGGCACCAAATGTGACCTGGTCGATGGACTTCATGGCAGATCGCCTTGGGGATGGCAGGGCATTTCGGTTGTTGAACGTGTTGGACGACTTCAACCGTGAAGGCTTGGGCATCGAGGTCGACTTTTCTTTGCCAGCTGAACGGGTCATCCGCAGTTTAGACCGGATCATCGAATGGCGCGGCAAGCCAGGCACCATAAGGGTCGACAATGGCCCCGAATACATCAGTGAAAAGCTGATGAAATGGGCAGAGAAACATGGGGTTACCATCCAGCATATCCAAACAGGTCAACCACAGCAGAACGCATATATCGAGCGTTACAACCGCACCGTCCGGCATGAATGGCTCGACCAATACATCATCGAAAGCATCGAGGAGGCTCAAGATCACGCCACACAATGGTTATGGACATACAACAACGACCGACCCAACATGGGCATTGGCGGCATCACTTCCGCCCAGAAACTGAAAATGGCCGCATGAATTCTACAACCGCACCCCGTTAAAAATGGGGGGATTACCCATTTCATAGAGACCGGCCGTGCCAGATTATCAGTTCAGAATTCGAGGTCCAGCCGCAACAAAAGTGGTCATTCGTGCGATGCGCCGCGAAGGACGGTTTTCCGCCCTTCGTGTCGATGGTTTCGATCCGTGTATAGCTTGTATGCTGCTTCGAGAGCATTCCTCCACAACCCTTCAACCTCCCAGCCCCGGCCTGTCATCCTGCAAATCCGGCGCGTCACTGCCCTGCATCCGCTTCGACAACCGCAGAACAAGCCGCGTGAAGCCATTAATCAGCTTGCGGATTGGTGAAGAAACCTGATCCCGGTCGGCACCTTGCATGCGGGAGACGATGTCCGGCCAGCGGGACATGAACAGTTTGTTATTTACAATTTCCGCCTCGCCGGCCTCCACCGCCTCAAATATCTCGCTCATGGCTTCAACCGCCTCGGTCAGTTCGGCCTCACGGCGCAGTAGCTCATTTTCTTTTTCGACAAGTTCTTTTGCCCTGCTTTTATGGACCTTTTCGACCGCAACCCTGGCCTGTTGGAAGGACGCCCGCTCTAGCTTAAGCGCGTTTTTGGCGGCCTCGACATCGGCTTTATGCGTCGTTTCCTGCTCCGCCAACGCTGCTCCGACGGATGCCAAGTCGTCTGCAAGAACAGCCAGCTCGCTCTCTTTCGCCACTAGCGTTTTCCGTTGTTCTTCCAACCGCGCCGCCTCTGCGGCCAGTCGTTTGGCCTGTTTTTTCTCTGCCGCGTATTCCTTGGTGGATTTCCGCGCCAAACGCGGGCCGATACGCAGCAAGCCGCAAGGTTTGCCAACGGCCTCATAGTAGTCGTCCTGCAATTTTTTCATCGCGGCGATGTAGGCTGTCTGGACTGATGGACGCCCACGCTTCTGACGCCCCTCTTTCAGATGTAGCTTGTTCTCAGCCTGCCATGCAGTGATCAGCTTGTCGTTCGCGATGTCAATTTCAGCACATTCCGTCTCCCAAGCATTCACAGCGGCGGCGTGGGAAGCATCATTCTTCTTCTGGGTGACGCGGTTCTTTGACGGGCGCGACTTCTTTGGCTTGTTCGGACGCTTTGCAAGGTCGGGTTTTGGCAGGGATTCAATCGCATCCGAGACATTCTGATCGCGATGCACAGCCGCAGCCATCTTGCCCGCATGCAATTTGTTCGCGTCCAGCTTCGTATCAGCTGTGTTCATCGCCAAAATATGGATGTGGACGTGGCCTTCGTCGAGATGCAGGACTGATGTGTAATCGATACCCTTCGGCATACGCGCCTTAAAATCATCCAACACGCGCGTCCCCCAGTCGACAATACTATGCGCATGCGCATCCGGATCCGCCATGACCTCCTCTGATGCCAGAGGATGCGAATGGATTTCGGTGTAAAGCGTCGCTGCATCTTTGCGCAGGGCGCGTGTGTAAGTCGTGCCGTTTTTGGCGGTGACGGTTTCCGTAATATTGGCCAGAAGCTGCGCCCGTTTTGCCCGAAAATCCGCAATCGACAGCGTGCCCGCAAGTTGCTTCGGCGGCAAAGGGCTGTCGACATGCTCGGAATAGAGCGGGTCCCGCGCAGCTTCCCCCTCGACCTGCGCCGCGCTGTTGAATTGGTCTTTTGAACCTTTGACGGGCTTTGGTTGCTCGCTGTAGGTTTCGATATGGAAAAACTGATAGGCCATGGTGTGTCCTTGGATGATGATCCTTGGACAACCACATATGACCATAGCGCGAAAATCAGAGGGTGTTTTCCAGAGGGGAAGATCAATTCCTGTGGACGACGGCCTCATATCCCGCTGAAAATATGCACTTTATTTTATACCTGACCGCAATCTGCCCTTTCAAACCGATCCACCGTCAACTCCTGCGCTCCTGACCTTTCCACCTACCCGCCCTAAAAACTCTTAATAAACTCCTGTCCCGGGCCTTGCTTGCAAGGCCTGCCCTTCTGCTTCGCGCCCTACCTCAATTGCGCGCAAAAAATGCGTGTGAACACGCATCAAGGCCGTGCGTATGGCGCGGCAAAGAAGAACATCGAATATGATTTACGCTATTCGTCTTCGACCAGATTTGTTATGTTTGGTTGTCTTATCTTCTGTGCGCCCGCTGCTGAAATAGCAGCGCCAAGAGCTATGCACAGGGACAGACTATAGGTAGCTAAAGCTACCTCGTCTGCCCCTTACGCCGGGGGGGCGCTCCATCACCCGTTGGGTAATTGCGCGGATAAGGCCTTGAGGGCCTTATCCTTGCTTTGAGCCCGCCCCGAGTGGCTGGGATAATCCCCCCGGTTTTTACGGAGGCTGGGTCGTAGAATTTACTCGGCCATCTTCAGTTTCCGGGCGGGTGTCATCCCGCCATTGCCCATGTTGGGTCGTTCGTTGTTGTAGGACCAGAGCCACTCGGTGGCAATCTGCTGCACCTCGCCGATGGTTTCGAAGATATGGATGTCCTGCCATTCGTGCCCGACCGTCCGGTTGTAGCGCTCGACATAAGCGTTTCGTTGCAGCAGGTAGAGCGGATGGTTGTGACTGTGTTCGAGGGCCTGAGTAGCCCGCCTCTGATGTGAGCTTAGATGAAGGCCGTTGCCTTTGGGTTGGTAGGAGTCAAATGCCATGCTAAAGCGACTCGAACCCACGGTTTATCTAAATCTTGTCGGGAGGCCGTGCCAAGCAATCCTGACACAAATGCCAAGCATTTCCGACCCAAACCTGACCCTCGACGCGGCACGCGCGGGTGTCTGCTCCGCGGACAAAGCTGCCGCGCGCCGCACTGCTTCAATGTCTGGTTTGGCAAACCGTTCAAAAACGGTCATTTTTGAATATTTACCTACAAACGCCGCCCAACAGGGGCGGCGTTTGTAGGTCATTTCTTTAGTTGCAGATGACAATACTACCAACTTGGGTGCAGGTGCTGGTAGTGCCTGAATTACTGTCACTACAAATTGTATTAATGCCGACTTGTGTGCATGTAGCTCCTGCAAAAGCAGACGTTGTTGCTAGCATTGCCAAAGAAATGCCCAAAATTGTTTTTTTCATGAAATTCTCTCTGTTTTGATGTTTGCTTCCGTTGGTAGTCTCTGGCAATCAAATGCAGCATTAATACGTTCATTCTTGGGAATGAATGTGCTGGGCTGTTAAATTTAGTCAGACAAATGATAATTTTCGGAAATAAGGTATTTGAACGGCCACAGTTCTAAAATCGTTCCTAAAACGCTCCTTTTTGGAACGCGCCAAAACCACCCGGATTGACGCTGCCAAAAACCCCGTTCAAAACCTAAGTGGTTGTTGGAGGTTTTTGGAAGGTCTCATGATAGCGGACATTCGTGCGATGCGCAGCATTTGTCAAAGAGGGCTCAAACCGGACTTGCGGCGGTGCGGCACGCAGATCTTAACCTCACAGGCTTCGGCGCGATCAACCGGTCCCAGCCCTAAGCAGAACTGCGTCACGACGCAGAGAATGAGTAATAAGGAGCGCGTCCCAAAATGTTTCGAAACAAGGGTTTTATATTCAATTTACGGGATCATGAAATTACAATAATTTGGTCTGCCCCCACCGAGTGGTCCAGTTTGAATGTTAGTGCATGGTCGGCCTCTGGTCTATCGGGACGATGCTTTTGGGCGCTGGTGGACGGTACCCTAAGGCGCTGTGAGGTCTGACGGTGTTGTAGTGACGACGCCATCTCTCGATCAGGACCTGGGCCTCGCGCAATGTGGTGAAGACCTCGCCGTTCAAAAGTTCGTCGCGGAACCGTGCGTTGAAGCTCTCGCAATAGCCGTTTTCCCATGGTGAACCCGGCGCGATGAAGGCGGTTTTCGCGCCTACAGCTCCGATCCATGCCCTCACCTTCTTGGCGATAAATTCGGCGCCATTGTCGGACCTTATGTATTCCGGCGGTCCGCGGAGAATGAACAGGTCGGTCAATGCGTCGACCACGTCTGTAGAATTCAGCTTGCGTTTGACACGGATCACCAGAGCCTCCTTCGTGAACTCCCTCTCGGCATTTGCTGCGCAAAAGCCTGCCAGGCAGCGCATCGATGATATTTAGAGTGCGGAAGATCCGCCCGTCATGGGTTCGGTCTTGGACGAAGTCGCAGGACCAGACATGGTTCGGACGCTCCGGCCGCAGCCGCACGCAAGAACCGTCATTCAGCCAAAGCCGACACTTCTTAGGTTGTTTTTGCGGGACTTTCAGCCCCTCCCGCCGCCAGATCCGTTCGACCCTTTTATGGTTCACATGCCAGCCGCTGTTGTTCAGCATTCCAGTGATCATGCGATACCCATAGCGTCCGAACTCTTCTGTCAGCGCGATGATGTCCTCGGTCAGCCGTTCTTCGTCGGGCAGACCGATGGGCACCTTGCGCTGGGTCGAGCGATGCTGTCCCAAGGTGCGGCAAACTCGGCGCTCTGATACGCTGAGAGTCTGCCGCACATGGTCGATACATCGACGACGGCGGGAAGGGCTTAGAAGTTTCGCTGACGCGGACCTTCGGTTCCCCGGGCGGCCTCGGTCAGGATCATCTTGTCCAGCGTCAGATCCGACACGGCGCGCCTCAGCCGGGTATTCTCGGTCTCCAACTCTTTCAGCCGTTTGAGCTGATCCCGGCTCATGCCACCATACTCTTTGCGCCATCGATAGTAGGTCGGCTGCGTCACGCCAATCTGACGCACGGCATCGGCAAGCGAGCTGCCTTGCCCCTGCAACACTTCAACCTGCCGCAGCTTCAGCACGATCTCTTCGGGCTTGTCTCTCTTTCCAGCCATCTCTGGTCCTCCTGAAATGGGATTATACTATCCCAGTTGGTGGACCACTTCAGCGGGGGCACTCCACTTCGGACGTAGCGCCGCGCTCTGGGTCAGCTATGTGACGCATAAGTCGGTTTTGCTTAGCAACTGACAGATGTAAGCCTTGTGCGAGGGGGAACCTCGCTTGATTTCGGCAACTTGTGCAAATTGCAATAGGCCGTCCATCGCGATCCTTTTGATAAACGCTAAATCTCGAAGGAACATTATGTGGGGGCAGTTCAGTTATTTGGATGCCCCGCATGCTCGAGCCATTCAGCGAGCGCCCTACGGATCATTTCTGGTCTTGTCGGTAAATCCGGCTGCATGCGCCGCAAATCGTCAATTACTTCAATCATGTCGCGCGGCAAGCGAAGATTCACAGCCTCAGTATCCACCCTTGGGCGGCCCATTTTCGTTTCTTTATCCATAATACCGAATCCTTAGTTGACTTTATGGCTTTATGGCTTTATAGTTCCATAATACTCAGAGGAAAGCAAGGGCTCCACACCCTCGCCTTCCTCCTAATCATCATCAATCGTCAGGAGACCAACGATGACTACGCAATTCTCTACCACGGCCTTTACGCCGAATGAAGTCCCGCAACAAACACCAAAAACGATTGCCTTCACCGACCTGATGGCTTCCGTTGCCAATCTGATCGGCGCGGAACGTGATCTGGAAGATGTCAGTTATAGCCAGGATCCGGCATATTTTTCGTGGATGCGGGATGCCGAACTCGCGCATGAGCGGGTGACAGACAGCCTGCGCCATTTCCATGCACTGCCCAACGATTACCCGCAAGACCGCCCCCTCGGCCGGATGGCGCAGTTGATTGATGCTATGCTGGGCCATGAAGAGCCTGGCGGGGCGCGTAAGTTGCATCGCTTGATGCAGATGTCCTTTTTTACCAAATTTCAGGTTTCCGGGATCGGGGCCACGGCGATGCACCGCAATGCGATGTTGATTCAGGCGCGGCATCTGACAACGGCTTTGGCGGCTTTGCCGCTGTTTGACGGCTCATCTGCGCCAGATTACGGCGACGATCCCACAGACGATTGCGAATTCGCCCCGTTCTAATCTGATCATTCCGGCAAAACTACCAGCGGCCTTCCGATCCCCTCGGATGCGTCCGCTGTGTGCTTACCGTTTTTTCTGCCGTGCGGGCTTTTGAGGGCCCGTCCGACCCTTTTTGCCTATGCATATCTTTTTCCATTTTGGAGAACACGTCCATGAACATGATCACCAACTCCCCGAACAGCATGACTATCAATGACATTTCCTTGCCTATCTTTACTGGGATTGTGAAAACCGACTGGGTTTCGGCTGCCGAAGCAAAAGGGTTCACCTTTGTTGCCCGCGTTGCCGATCGGTTGCACTTTGCCCTGCAGTGCCAAACCTGTGGCACGTTGAGCAAGGTCAAACGCTTCACGCTGATGACGGCCCAGCCCTTGTGCCACGCCTGTATTGAACGTGATTGGGCTGCTGACGCGAATGCCGCCGGTCTGGAATTCCTGCGCCGCGACGAAACCAACCGCCATTACGGCGTCTATCGCCTGCCCTGCGGTCACGAAATCCGCCGCCAGTTTGAGCGGATCAAGCGCGTAGCCCGCGGTGAAGCCGATATTCGGTGCGAGACCTGCCTGGCTGCAACCGAAGCCCTTGAAGCCGCCGCACGGGGCTGGCACCTGATTGGACCTGATCCTGAGGCCAACCCGAGTTACCGGCACTATCGCCATAGCGGTTGTGGCCATGAGCAACGGATTGCGCGCGCCAACATACAAACTGGCCGCTTTGGCTGTGGCGGCTGCGGCGTCGCGTGGCCCGCCGCACCGAGCTATCTTTATGCCATGGCCTTCACTCTGGAGAACGGGCGGAAACTGGTAAAGTAGGGATTTTCGCGTGATCCCGAAAGCCGCCTGAGGCATCAGCTTCGGCGCGATCCAGAGATGCCTTGCGCCATCTTGCACGCCGTTGCTGTGCCAACAGGGCAAGAGGCGATTGTCATCGAAAAACGTCTGCATGCGCAGTTGCGGTTGGGCTTCAGCGATTGTGTTGTTGATCCGGAAGTTTACCGCGGCAAGATCCGCGTCAAATCCGAAATCTATGAAGCGCGTCTGACCCACACGATCCTCAACTATTTGGGCGAGGTCGAGGACGCACTCGGCCGCCACGCCGCATAAAATCCCCGCATAAAATGCGCACCAGTCCCGCAGTCTCCCTCGAACAGCGCGTTCGGGGGCCAGCTCCACACATCTCGAAATCAGGAGGGCTCTGTCATGCCACAATCCAACACAAAACTGCCAACCTGGGTCGCTTATGCCGACACGCTCATCGGACGGTTGCGTCGGCACCACGGCGTATCGTCATCAACCTTCTCAGGGACAGGCGACACAGAGGATGACTCGTCAGATCTTGAAGAAATCTTCGCCAAATTCGAGTCCGGAAAAGGCGTTGAGCGCTTCGCAACACCCACTGACCAGCGATCACGCTACATTCCTGCGCGGCAGCTCCTGACGGCATTTCGGCTTGCGGCCTCGTTTAGGTCGCAAGAGATTGAGCTGCAAAGTCGCCAATGTGGCGCGCTGACAGTTCTGCGCGACATCCCACTAGCCGATCTGACGACGCTCAAAGATACGCTGACAGGCTGTTTTCCTCGGTCGGGCTGGCAAGTCGTTGCACCAGATGTCACGGAAGGCGTGCTGGCGAAGAATGCACAAGACCGTTTTAGTCGGGCGATTGCGGAAAGCTTGGACCGGATTGAACCGGTGCTGCTCTTGCAAACCGGCGGAATCACTTTGCCGCAAAATCTGCTGATCCTCGCGCCACCGATCCTGCGGCTGGAGCCGATCAATCAGGACGTGTTGACGACCTACATCGAGTCAGGCCACCTTTCGGATCAGATTGGAAATCTCAAGGATCTGCGGGTGGCGCTGCCAACGGATGCCGCATTGGCCGAGCTTAGCACGGCCGATGCCTGCGCTGCCTTACGCGCGCCGAGTCTTCAAACAGCGCTTCTGGGCCTGAATGAGATGACCAAGCGGGACGCGCAATGCGGCCCGCGGCTGGAGGACATGACAGGTGACAGCCCTGCACTTTTGGCCGCCCGTCGGATCGTTGCAGATCTGGTGTTGTGGAGGCAAGGCAAGGCCGATTGGCAAGAAATCAGCCGTTCCCTGCTGCTGTTTGGCCCGCCTGGCACAGGGAAAACCTGGCTCGCGCGCGCAATGGGGAATAGCGCTGGCATCAATACAGTGACCGGCGGCTTTGGCGAGTGGCAATCTGCGGGCCATCTTGGCGATATGCTGCGCGAAATGCGCGCCAGCTTTGCGGAAGCCCGCAAACGTGCGCCCTGTTTGTTGATCATCGACGAAATCGATGCTGTCGGATCGCGCAGTGATGCAGACCGTCACGCATCGAATTACCGAACGCAGGTCATCTCCACGTTCTTGGCCGAGCTCGATGCTATCTCCCGCGAGGAAGGCGTGATTGTTGTTGGCACCTGCAACCATCCGGATCGCATGGACCCTGCCATTTTGCGCGCCGGTAGGATGGACATCAAAATCAAGGTGCCGCTGCCAGACGCAGATGCCCTCCTCGCCATTCTGCGCCATCATCTCGTTGACGATATCGCCGATGGCGAGTTGCGCAGCCTCGTGCCGCTGGCTGTTGGACATAGCGCGGCAGAACTAGACGCCGCGATCCGCGCGGCCAGATCAGATGCGCGCCACAGTCGCAAGATGCTCAACATCGCGATGCTGCGGGAGCACCTCAACACCGGCCCATCGGGCCAAAACGCCCCGCTTCTGTGGCGCATCGCCGTGCATGAAGCTGGCCACGCCGTTATAGGCGCAGCTTTAAATTTGGGGCGAATTGACAGCATCCAGATTACGGCAGACGGTGGCTCCATCTTGCGCCAACCTGTCGCTCACCAAGGCCTCCTCGCCGACATTGAAGCCGAAATGGCCTATTCACTGGCTGGCCGCGCGGCGGAACACCTGATCTTTCATGAAATTTCTGCCGGATCGGGTGGGCCAGAGAGCTCAGATCTGGCCAAAGCGACCCGCTATGCGCTTGATATCGAAACGACCTACGGCCTCGGCCACGAAGGTCTTGTCTGGCATGCGAAGCCGAACGATGCCCTGCTTACCTCACCCGCTATCAGCGACCGCGTGCGCCAGAGGTTGGTGCGCGCCGAGCGGCGGGCCGCAGCGATCCTTACGCGGCATCGCACCGTGCTTGAGGCATTGGCGCAGGAATTGCTGCAGAAGCGGTCAATGCGCGCGGCAGCGATTGAACCATTTCTGCGCAAGGTGGGACAAAGCAAGGCGCCAGAAACTGCCACAACATATGCAGAAGAGGTCGCGCGATGAGGAAACTCAACGCCCCCCCAGCAAAGCGCAGGCATCGGGCCAAGGCAGGTGTTCAGGCGAATCATTCGATACCTTTATTAGGCGGAAAATCCGGATTTTTCTCGAGCTCAAAAATCAGCGATTTTCTATAGCGATTATTTTGCTTCTGGTCCGTATCAAAAGAATTGGGCAAAGAATTTCGCATCCGGTTTATCCACATATTTAGCGCCTAAACGACGGATAAATATGGGTTATTGCTAAACTAGGAGGTCTGCAGTGCTGTATATAGAGGGTCAGACAACCGGACTAACGCCGGCCCCTAAACACACCAATTCAAACCGCCCAGCCCTGCGGTGGGACGGGCAGGAGACCTCGGCTGATGGCACGGGATATGAGGGATATTGCCGAACGAAAGGACGCGCCAACACCGGCGGCTGCCCCCGTTTGCGCAGCCGCCCCAAACGCCACGCTTGCCAAAACGCCACCGGATGCGGATGATCGAGAGGCCTTTCATCGCCTTCTTCGAGCCCTTGCCCGCGATCTGGCGCGCGCCGATCATGCGCGGGATGCCTAAGCCCCTAAATGGATGCCCCTCATGACCCAGCCTTTGCGCGCCGTTATCTATGCCCGCTTTTCGACCGACATGCAGCGGGATGCGTCGATTGAGGACCAGATCCGTTCCTGCCGCGAACATGCGGCGCGTCAGGGGCTGGAGGTGGTTGATGTCTATTCTGACAAAGCGATTTCCGGCGCGAGCCTGATGCGCAGCGGGATCCAAAAGCTGCTGCGGGATGCGCAAATGAGCGCGTTTGATGTGGTGCTCTCCGAAGGCCTCGACCGGCTTTCGCGCAACCAGGCCGATATCGCGTCGATCTACCAGAAGCTGCAGTTCCGCGACGTTGTGATCGAGACCGTCAGTGAGGGTGTCATCTCGGAGATGCACATTGGCCTGAAGGGCACGATGAACTCGCTGTTCCTCAAGGACCTCGCGATCAAAACCCACCGCGGCCTCAAAGGGCGCGCGCTGGCAGGCAAATCGGCGGGTGGCAAAGCCTACGGCTATCAGAATGTCATCCGTTACGACGCGAGTGGTGAGCCAATCAGAGGGGACCGCAAGATCAATCCCGTTGAGGCTGCTGTGGTGCGTCGTATTTTCAAGGACTATGCGGCCGGGCTTTCGCCCAAAAAGATTGCCGAGACCCTCAACGCCGAAGTCCTCCCCGGCCCGTCGGGACAGACCTGGGGCGCATCTACCTTGCATGGCAACCGTGAACGTGGCACCGGCATCCTCAACAACGAGCTTTATATCGGCCGCCAGGTCTGGAACCGGCTCACTTATGTCAAAGACCCCGAGACCGGCAAGCGTATCTCAAGGCTCAATCCCGAAGCGGACTGGGTTATCACGGAGGTGCCCGAGCTGCGGATCATTGATGAAGATCTGTGGAATGCGGTGCGCAACCGTCAGGGGGCGATGAAGGTTAAGAACACAGATACACCGGTCTGGGACCGGCGCAGGCCAAAGACGTTGTTTTCGGGGCTGATGACCTGCGGCGCATGTGGTGGCGGCTTTGCCAAAGTGTCGCAAAGCCAATTTGGTTGCTCAACCGCGCGCAACAAAGGCAAAGCGGTGTGCAGCAACATGGCGACCATTGGTCAAGCCGAACTCGAACGGCGCGTGCTGGATGCCCTGCAAAACAATCTGATGGATAAAGAGGCTCTGACGATTTTCTGCGAGGAATACGCGAAGGAGCGGAACCGGCTGCAGGCGGAAGCCACGCAAAACCAGGGAAGCTTAGAGAAGGAGCTTTCCGCCACCAAGCGGGACCATTCCAAACTGATCGATGCGATCCTTGCCGGTGTCCCCGCCGATCAAGTCAAAGACCGGATGAATGCCTTGGACGCGCGCAGGATCGAGTTGGAAGCGCAGCTATCGCGCGAACCCGCCCCCTCCGCTATCAGAATTCACCCGAAGATGGCGGAGACCTATCGTGACCAGGTGGGTTTGCTCATTGAACAGCTGCAACAGCCCGAAGGCATGCTGGAGGCCAAGGAAGCGTTGCGGGGGTTGATTGACCGGATTGTGCTCACGCCGCCGCCTGAGGGGGGCAAGCTGAGCATCCATCTGGAGGGCGCTTTGGCGGCGCTGCTTTTGTTGAGTTTGGGGTCCAAAACGCAAAAAGGCCTGAGCGATAAAACTCAAGCCGTTGAATGTGTTGATGAATTAGTGTTGGTTGCGGGAGTAGGATTTGAACCTACGACCTTCAGGTTATGAGCCTGACGAGCTACCGGGCTGCTCCATCCCGCGACGGTGTGCGATTTGTTGCACGTTAGCCCCTTGGGCGGTTAAGCTTTTGGGGTTTTTTGAGTATCGTTTGAGAGAATATCTTGGTTCTTACTAGGTTTGGCGGTGACCTACTCTCCCACGTCTTAAGACGCAGTACCATTGGCGCGACGGCACTTAACTGCCGGGTTCGGAATGGAGCCGGGTGTTTTGCTCGCGCTATGACCACCAAACCGAGAAAGAACCATGTCCAAGTCAAGTCACTGACGTTTATTGTGTATACTTGTTGATCGTAGAGTTTATCTTCTACTGGATCAAATCAAGCCTATCGGGCAATTAGTACCAGTCAACTGAATGCATTGCTGCACTTACATCTCTGGCCTATCGACGTGGTGGTCTTCCACGGCCCTCAAGGGATACCTAGTTTTGAAGGGGGCTTCCCGCTTAGATGCCTTCAGCGGTTATCCTGTCCGGACATAGCTACCCAGCACTACCGTTGGCACGATAACTGGTCCACCAGTGGTCCGTTCACCCCGGTCCTCTCGTACTAGGGGCAACTCTTCTCAAGTATCCTACACCCACGGCAGATAGGGACCGAACTGTCTCACGACGTTCTAAACCCAGCTCACGTACCTCTTTAAACGGCGAACAGCCGTACCCTTGGGACCTGCTCCAGCCCCAGGATGAGATGAGCCGACATCGAGGTGCCAAACGATGCCGTCGATATGGACTCTTGGGCATCATCAGCCTGTTATCCCCAGCGTACCTTTTATCCGTTGAGCGATGGCCCTTCCACTCGGGACCACCGGATCACTATGACCGACTTTCGTCTCTGCTCGTCTTGTCAGACTTGCAGTCAGGCAGGCTTCTGCCATTGCACTCAACGAGCGATTTCCGACCGCTCTGAGCCTACCTTCGCGCGCCTCCGTTACTCTTTGGGAGGCGACCGCCCCAGTCAAACTACCCACCACGCAGGGTCCCGGATCCGGATAACGGACCGCGGTTAGACATCAAGAGTGCGAAGGGTGGTATCTCAAGGGAGGCTCCACAGAAACTGGCGTTTCTGCTTCAAAGCCTACCACCTATCCTGCACATCACAATCCTGATGCCAGTGCGAAGCTATAGTAAAGGTGCATGGGGTCTTTCCGTCTAACCGCGGGTAGTGTGCATCTTGACACACAGTTCAATTTCGCTGAGTCCACGTTTGAGACAGCGGGGAGATCGTTACGCCATTCGTGCAGGTCGGAACTTACCCGACAAGGAATTTCGCTACCTTAGGACCGTTATAGTTACGGCCGCCGTTTACTGGGGCTTCAATTCAGAGCTTGCACCCCTCCTTTTAACCTTCCAGCACCGGGCAGGCGTCAGACTGTATACGTCGCCTTACGGCTTCGCACAGCCCTGTGTTTTAAGTAAACAGTCGCCACCCCCTAGTTTGTGCCCCCTACCCAGACTTGCGTCCGAATAGGGCCTCCTTCTCGCGAACTTACGGAGGCATTTTGCCGAGTTCCTTAAACGTGGTTCTCTCAAGCGCCTTGGTATACTCTACCTGTCCACCTGTGTCGGTTTAGGGTACGGTCTTGCGGAGGGCTATTTCCAGGAACCCCTAAGCAGCCCCTCCAATCCGATAAGGAGGAACTACACTCGGGATCCGTCACCATCTCCTGGCCCAGGAATATTAACCTGGTTCCCATCGACTACGCCTTTCGGCCTCGCCTTAGGGGCCGGCTTACCCTGCTCAGATTAGCTTTAAGCAGGAACCCTTGGACTTTCGGCGAGAGGGTCTCTCACCCTCTTTGTCGCTACTCATGTCAACATTCTCACTTCTGATCACTCCACCGGATCCCTCACAGGCCGGCTTCACAGTCAGAACATTGCCTCCAAACTTCCCGAAGGAAGCAAAGAGGCAGCGTTCTATATCACAGAACGCTCCGCTACCACGTGCACCTTGCGGTACACATCCAAAGCTTCGGCTCGTGGCTTGAGCCCCGTT
>NZ_JAXHCH010000001.1:325000-365000 GCF_042466415.1 Albirhodobacter sp. R86504
TTTTTGCGGGATAGCAGGCCTCACGGCACCCTAACCCGTTGTGATACCAACGTTTAACCCGAAAAAATCGAGTTTTTATGCGAAGACTTGCGTCATTCTCGTTGAGTTCACCGTACCGACGTACGGTTTTCTTTCATCAGCGCGATCTCTCGCGCCATTTTAGGAACAGGGCCGCTTGACATGGCATGGCCATGACGGCTCGTCGTCCGGTCAGTAGAGGAGCCGCTCAAGGGGCTCATTCCAACTCGGTTGTGTTTGTTGAGGCCCTTGTGACGAGAACCGCAACGCTAATCAACAACTTTCATCCATTTGCGTCCGGATCTTCAATTCTGTCAAGACCTGCGGTCAAGGCTGGGCTCAACTTCTCTCGCATCAAATTCAAAAGATAAAGGTTTAATGGTTATGGGGGACATCCAGTCTGTCACCCCATTGCGCGGAAATGTCCCCTCAACCGCTGGTGGGATGTGCATTTTGTCCCCCAATATAGCGCATTAACGGGGCCAATTTTCGGATCAGCCGCTGGAAGTGACCGCCTTTCGCGCCGGATGACCGATTCGGGCGTTGGAGCCTTATTTCAAAGGCTATGGCGAAACCCTCGGAAATCCCCAAACATCATAACTTACGTTTTGCCATTTCGCCAAATCCGGCGTATTTACGGGATCATCAGTATTTAACGTCCTAAAAGAAACGGAAACGAGCATGTTTACCCATGAGGACCTCGCCGCCCTGCAAGCGCAATCGCTCAAGATGCAGGGTTTCATTCGGCGTCAGACCTTTTCGCCCGAGCATGAGAAGTCTTTGCGGCGCTTCTCAAGCTGGGAGGTGGCGGAACTGATCTTCAAGATCAACCAGTCGACCTTCCGCGGCCGCTTGGCTGCTGATCCTGATCTGCCGGGGGGTGAGGTTGAGGAAGACGGTCGTCAGCGGTGGTTCTCGTTGCAAGAGATTAACGAGCTTCGTCGCAAGATGAAGGTGAACCGCACAACCTTGATGCCCAAGCGCCCCGCGAACAAGCGTGCGATCCGCGTGGCGGTTGCGAACTTTAAAGGGGGCGCGGGCAAGTCGACGGTTGCCTTGCATATGGCGCATGCGGCGGCGCTTGATGGATACCGGGTGTTGATGGTGGATTTCGATCCGCAAGCGACCCTCACCCATTCGATGGGCCTTTATGATGTCTCCGAGGATTTGACGGTGTGGGGCATCATGGCGCGCGATTTGATCCGCGAGACCGACCGGATGAACGCAGGGCCGCGCGCGGCGGAATCGGGCACCTCTGTTCCGCAGCGCCGGATCCCCGCGTCGATCCGTGATCTCGGCTTGGGCGAGCTCCGTGTCTCCGACTTCCTGCGCCCGACCGCTTGGCCGACGATCGATATCATCCCCTCTTGCGCCAACGCGGCCTTCGTCGAGTTTGCCTCCGCGCAATACCGCCACATGAACCCCGAGTGGTCGTTCTTCGCGGCGGTCTCGCGGTTCCTCGATTCCATCCCCGACGACGCCTATGACGTCATCGTCTTCGATTGCCCGCCCGCGATTGGCTACCAGTCGATGAATGCCGTCTTCGCGGCGGATGTCCTCTATATCCCCTCCGGCCCTGGGTATTGGGAATACGATTCCACGACCTCCTTCATCGGGCAGCTCGCGGAAGCTCTGGGCGATCTCTCGGCCGGTTTCGACGGAACCTTCCCCGCGGGGAAGATGCAGCTTCCCAAAGCCTTCCTCGATATCCGCTTCTTGATGACGCGGTTCGAGACCGGCAACGATCTGCACCGTGCGATGTATGAGGCGTTTAAAAAGGTGTTCGGGGATAGGTTGGCCGAGCACCCGATCGAGATGACGCGCGCGGTTGAACAATCGGGTCGCTTCCTGTCCTCGGTCTATGAGATCGACTACCGCAATATGACGCGCGAGACATGGCGCCGCGCGCGGGCGAGCTTTGACCGCGGGTATGATGAGTTCAAAGACTGCTTCTTGAAAGCATGGGATCAAGTGGAGGAGAGCGAATGAGTAAGAAGCGTTTCACATTCGATATCGACATTCCCGAGGAGGAGGAGGCGAGTGTTGCCGCCCCTGCCCCGAGCCAGCGCCGCGGCCCGATGGCGACGGCGATCTCCGAGAATGCCGGAAGCCTGCGCGACCGTCGCGCGATCGAGGATCAGATCCGCGCCGAGAATGACGCCTTGGCCGCCGAGCATGTGCGGATCAAACGTCTCGGCCTGATCGTCGATCTGGTTCCTCTCGATCAGATCGAGACGTGGAAGCTGACCCGCGACCGCGCGAAGGGGGACGATTATGAGCTCTCCGAGTTGGTGACGTCGATCCGCGAGGTCGGTCTGTCGAACCCGATCCGGTTGGAGATCCGCGACGACGGGCGCTATGAACTGATCCAAGGCTACCGTCGCCTCTCGGCCTATAAGGCGTTGCTAGAGGAGACTGGCGACGAGACTTGGTCGAAGATCCCCGCCGGAATCCTTCCCCGCGGGGAAGGTATTGAGATGCTCTACCGCCGGATGGTGGATGAGAACCTCGTGCGCAAGGATATCTCCTTCGGGGAAATGGCGACGCTCGCGCTCAACTATGCGCGCGATCCAAGCACGGCGGAGAACGACCCCGAAAAGGCTGTGGCGCAACTGTTCCAGTCGGCGGGCTACTCGAAGCGTTCGTATATTCGCGGGTTCATCAAGCTTGTTGACCGGCTCGGGGATGACCTCCAATTCATCCAGCATGTGCCGCGGGCGCTCGGGTTGAAACTGGCAGGGATGCTGGAGGACCGGCCGGATATCGTCGCGACGATCCGTGCGGAGCTGCGCGGATTTGATAATCGTTCGGTCATGGACGAGCTTGATATCCTGCGCCGCGCGAGCGGGATCGCCGAGGGCGAGGAGGAGATCCCCCTGCCCCGCGCGGCGAAAACCAAAGGCGATGCGCCTGTGACAGGCAAGGCGAAAACCACCTTCCAAGTGGGCTCGCGGATCGGCTCTGCCAAATGCACGGCGGCGAACGGTCGGCTCGAAATCCGGCTGGATAGAGACTTCTCGGCCCTCGATCGGCGCCGTTTGGAGGCCGCCTTGCGCTCCATGCTCGACCAGTTGGAATAAGCTTTTCGAGATGCACCACCGTGAAAACCTTCCCCGCGGGGAAGGTTTTTTTATGCCCGCGCAGCGAGGCTTGCGCGGCAGAATTCGGATCGCGTCCGGCTACCCTGCCCCGCGTCCCGCCAAATTCACCTTGCCTGAAACGGTTCAGATCTTCCCCGCGGGGAAGGTTTTTCGGGCTGTAAACTCCTGTGTTGGCGGCGGGCGCTTGGGCGGCTATCAAGGCGCTCCGGATTCGCATTCGCCGGAGGATACATGGAGGCCGCCTTGGATACCGCAACCCGCATCGCCCAGATCATCGCGCAAGAAATCGGCGCGCGCCCAAATCAGGTTACGGCCACGGTCGAACTGCTCGACGGGGGCGCAACCGTTCCCTTCGTCGCGCGCTACCGCAAAGAGGTCACAGGCGGGCTGGACGATACCCAATTGCGCACGCTGAACGAACGCCTCGGCTATCTGCGCGAGTTGGAAGCCCGTCGCGGAACCATCGTTGAGACTATCAAGGGCCAAGGCAAACTGACCGATGAACTGGCGATGAACATCGCGAAGGCCACTACGAAATCCGAGTTGGAAGATATCTACCTGCCCTATAAGCCAAAGCGCCGCACGAAAGCGATGATCGCGCGCGAGAACGGGTTGCAGCCCCTCGCGGATGCGATCCTCGCCGATCGCCGCGCCAATCCGGAAGCGCTGGCGGCCGCTTATGTTTGCGAGGCGGTGCCTTTGGTGAAAGATGCGCTCAACGGCGCGCGGGATATCATCGCGGAGGGGCTGGCGGAGAACGCCAAGCTCTTGGGCGATTTGCGGAGCTTCATGCAGGCCGAGGCCTATCTCGTATCGCGCGTGGTGGCGGGGCAAGAGGAGAAGGGGGCGAAATTCTCTGACTATTTCGACCACCGCGAGCCATGGGCCAAGGTCGCGGGGCACCGTGCTCTGGCGATGTTGCGTGCTTCGAACGAGGGAATCGTGACGCTCGATATCGCGCCCGATCCGGAAACCGGCGTTGCGCGGGCGGAGGCGATGGTCGGCGCGGCGCTGGATGTGCGCGGCGATGGCGCGGGCGATCTTTGGCTGCGCGGCGTGGCGGGCTGGGTTTGGCGCGTGAAGCTGGCGATGACGATGATGCTGGATCTGCTGGGCGATCTGCGGGCGCGCGCGCAGGAGGAAGCCATCGGCGTCTTCGCGCGCAACCTGAAGGATCTGTTGCTGGCCGCTCCTGCTGGCGCGCGTCCGACGTTGGGCCTTGATCCGGGGATTCGTACCGGCGTGAAAGCGGCGGTGGTGGATGCGACGGGGAAGGTGCTGGCGACAGAGACGCTCTATCCGTTCCAGCCTAAAAACGATCTGCGCGGCGCGATGGCGACGATCATGATGCTGGTGGCGAAGTATAAGATCGAGCTGATCGCGATCGGCAACGGCACCGCATCGCGAGAGACAGAGAAGATGGTCGCGGAAGCCCTCAAGGCGCTGCCCGCAGGTGTCAAAGCGCCGACGAAGGTGATCGTGTCGGAGGCGGGGGCGTCGGTCTATTCGGCCTCCGAACTTGCCGCGAAAGAGTTCCCCGATCTTGACGTCTCGCTGCGCGGGGCGGTCTCTATCGCGCGGCGCTTGCAAGATCCTCTGGCGGAGTTGGTGAAGATCGAGCCGAAATCCATCGGCGTCGGTCAATACCAGCATGACGTTGACCAGCATCGTTTGGGCCGCTCTTTGGAGGCCGTCGTCGAGGATGCGGTGAACGCGGTCGGCGTCGATTTGAACATGGCGTCCGCGCCCTTGCTCGCGCGCGTGTCGGGCTTGGGGCCGGTGCTCGCCGAAACCATTGTCGCCCATCGCGACGCGAATGGGGCGTTCAAAAGCCGCAAGGAGCTTTTGAAGGTCGCGCGATTGGGGCCGCGGGCGTTTGAGCAATGCGCCGGCTTCTTGCGGGTGCGCGACGGGGTCGAGCCGCTCGACGCGTCCTCCGTTCACCCCGAAGCTTACGGCGTTGCGCGCGAGATTGTGAAGGCCTGCGGGCGCGACCTTCGGCAAATCATGGGCGATGCTAACGCCTTGAAATCGTTGAACGCTTCACAATTTGTGACGGAAAGCTTCGGTTTGCCCACCGTCCGCGATATTTTCAACGAATTGGAGAAGCCCGGACGCGATCCGCGGCCTGATTTCAAGACTGCGAGCTTCACCGATGGTGTTGAAGACATCAAGGATCTCAAGCCGGGGATGCTTTTGGAGGGCACGGTCACGAACGTCGCGGCCTTTGGGGCCTTTGTCGATATCGGCGTGCATCAAGACGGTCTCGTGCATGTTAGCCAGCTTGCCGATCGGTTTGTCAAAGACCCGCATGAGATCGTGAAGGCAGGCGATGTCGTGAAGGTGCGTGTGACGGAGGTCGATATCCCGCGCAAACGGATCGGGTTGACGATGCGCAAAGATGGCGGCGGTGAGGCCCAATCCGAGCGGAAATCCGAAGGCCAAGGCGCACGCAACGATGGTGTCAAACGCGGCGCAAAGATGCATGCGGGGCCGTCGGGCGGCGCATCTACGTCGGGCGCGGCGCAGGTTGGCGGCTTTGGGTCGGCGTTGCTCGACGCGCTTAAAAAACGCTAGGGGGATCTGTCGCGCGGCTTGCACGAAAGGCGCGCGACCTCCACCTTATCAATCTGTGAGCCACAGTCGAATGAGGGCGGCTTCGGGTGTCTCGGCGCCGCCATTCTCGACGCCGCATGTCCAGATCGCGGCGCCGGCCGCATAGGCCCCGATCACAAGCCCGCCGGTTTCGCATTGGCTCACCGCGCGCAGCCGCTTTCCCGCGCCGACCGCACGTGAGAGCACATCGATCAAGGCGGGATCACTCATCATCGTGCCTGCGCCAAATATTCGCAGCACCGCGCCGTCCAACTCGTTGAGGGCGGCCTCCACCATCGCCGCGGGCACGCCCGGAGATAGCGTGAGCACCGCGAGGCGGCGCGTTTCAAACCGGCGGCGTGTCGGTGGATGGGGGATTTGTTGCCCGACTGTGCGGAAGGCGTCATGGGCGTGGCTGTCATGTTTCACCAAACCGTCCGCCGCAAGGAGCTTGCCCGCTAACGCGAGCATGACGCCGGTAAGCGTCGGATCCAGCGCCGCGTGGATCGCCTGCGCGAGATTGCCCTCTGCGTCGCCACCAAACCCGAGCGGCACCATCGAACCACATAGGATGACGCGGCGCGAGTGACCGGCCAGCGCTTGCGACAGCGCCGCGCCCGTGTAGGCCATCGTATCTGTGCCATGGGTCAGGATTACGGGCATATCGGGGTGGGAGTCGATCAGATCGAGAAAGCGGTTCCATTCGGCGGGGCCGACATCCGCGCTATCGAGAAGGGGATCAAACACCACCGTTCGAAGGTCTTGTCCCTCGGGCAATGCGGCCTTGATCGCGGCTTCAACGATCCCCGCCTGCGGCGCGAGGCCCGCAGGCGTTTGCGCCATCGCGATTGTGCCGCCGCTGTGCAAAAGTAAAATGGTCATCACGCCCCCCTGACTACCTCTCCGAGATAGCGGGCGGGGTAGGGCGGGGCAAGCGCGTGATCAGGAGGTCACGACAGTCGGGTGCGCAAGCCACGTGAGAAGATGGTCGTCGCGCAGGGTGAACCGCACCGCAAACGCCGCACCCGCCGGAAGGGTCGGGTGGAGCGCGCGCGTCAGGCGTAGGGTGAGCGTGCCGGTTTGGGCTGCGTCCCCTGCGGGGGCGAGCTGTGCGACCGCGGCGGCATCGAAGCCGAAATGCGCGCGCACGGTTGGGTAGAGCGTTTTGAACAAGGTTTCTTTGGCGGAGAAGATCAGCGTGGCGAGCCTGTCCTCGGCATCGGGAGGGGCCGAATGGGCCTTCAGCGCGGCGTGATCGACAGGCGTCAGGGCGATCTTGCGGATCGCGGTTGCGGCGCGGGGGTTTGCGAAGGCCTCGATATCGACCCCTAAAGCAACATTCGGGCGCGCGGCAGGCATGGCCACGGCCGCGCAATGGCCGCGCGCGTGGCTGATCGAGCCCGTCGCGCCCGTCGGCCAGATCGGGGCGCGGTCGAGTCCGATGGGGATCTCGGGGGAGGGGAGGGCGCAGGCCTCCAGCGCGGCCTTCGCCATTGCGCGACCGGCCAGAAATTCGGCGCGACGCTTGAGCGCGGCGGTGTGAAGGGAGGCAGGGCAGGGACATTCGAGCGCGTCAAAGAGCGCGGGATCGAAGCGCTCAATGTGAAAGCGCGCGCGGAGCAAAACGGGCGTTGGATGGCACGGCGAGAAGGCGATGGCCTCGGCGTCCGACAAAAAACCCTGCGCGCGGGAGATCAAAGCGCGCAAGGGCGCGTCGATGTCATGTTGCGGGCGCGGTGCGCCGGTCACGGGAGCGGGGCTATCTGTCATGCGGGCATCTGAAACGGGCCGCACGCGAATGGTCAAGCGCAAAGGGAGCCGGGGCGGCAAACGAATCTTCATCAAAATGCGCGATGTCAGTTCAAATGATCTTTACTTGCGGGTCATATGGGCCATATTATCCACAGGAAAGGGGTGCCCCATGTCGATAGCGATGACCAAACTTGAGAGTCCCCGTGTGGCGGAGGTGGCTTTGAAAGCTTTTTCCTCCGTGATGGAGCGGTGGAGCCTGCCCAATGGGCAAGCGGCGGCTTTGGCGGATATGTCGGAGAGCACGTGGAAACGGGCGAAAAAGCCGGGGTTTAGTGGCGATTTGACAAAAGATCAGATGCTGCGGATCAGCGCGGTGATCGGCATTTTCAAATCGCTTGAACTTTACTTCGGCGAGAGCCTCGCGCGGGCATGGGTTTCGATGCCCAATGACGGCCCGCTGTTTGAGGGCGCGCGGCCTGTCGACACGATGATCGAGGATGGCTTGCCGCAATTCTTACGGGTGCGCACCTATCTCGACGCGCTGCGGGGCGGGGCGTGAAGCGCAGGGCGCTTTCGGATCGCGGGTTGGTGCGGCTTGTCCCTGCGGCGTATCACAAACCGCCGGTGCTGCGCGGGTTGGTGGACAGTGATGCGGAGATGGAGATCCTCGCGCAGATCGAGGGCCTGACATCGGCGCGTTTGGAGGCCGAGCGCGGGCGCAACCTGCATCTGGATCGGCGCGAACTGGCTTGGCGCAGGCGCGCGCGGGATCTACAGGTTTACGGGCATAGCCATATCAACGCGGCCTTCGCCTATACGCGGGCGGGTGGCAACCGGTTCAACGATGAGACGCGGGGGGCGTGGTATTGCGCGTGGGAGGTGTTGACCTGTATCGCGGAGGTCGCGTTTCACAAAACGCGCGAGCTGAACTTTGTCGGCGTTTTTCATGAGCGCACGCAATATGTCGAACTGTTGGCGGATGTGATCGGGGAGGTGCCGGATCTGGCAGACGAGCCGGATCATCCCGCGTTGGCCCCCGATCCTGCGGTGGGCTACCCTGAGGGGCAGGCGTTGGCGACGCGGCTTCGATTGGCGGGGGAAATGGGGCTAATCTACCCGTCGGTGCGCGCGGGGCAGACGGATTGTCTGGTGATTTTCGAGCCGGCTGCGATCCGGAATGTCAGGCCGGGAGCGCGGTGGGAGATTATTTGGAACGGCGGACCGGAGTATTCAGTCCACGGGATATAAAGCGTTGAGTGGCTCATAAAAAAGGCGCATGGGCCGCGGGCCGCATGCGCCTTTTTTTGGGAAGGGTGAGCACTTAAAGACCTGCTTGACGCGTGGTGCTTTGTTTGGAAATGAAGCCCGAGACCGGATAAACGCGGCCCAATTGGTTGGGGTTGGTCGCGACGCGCACTTGGCTCCAGTCGTTGGCTTTCGACACGTCGACGACGGTCATGCCCAAGGATACCTTGTTGCGATGCCAATTGGCGTGATCGACTTTGATTTCGCGTGGCGAGACAACTTCCGACACCATGGCGACATGGCCCATCGGCAATTTGCGGGTCGAGGAGAACACCATGACAGATCCGATTTTGGGATCATGGCCGCGATCGTAGCGGCCTTCGGCCTTGCCCCACCACGTTGCGGCGTTGCCGCGAAGTTCGATACCGGAGGCGTTGCGGGCGAAGGGGACGCACCAGACGCGTTTTCCATAGCCGCGCATTTCTTTCGCAAGGGCAACGGCATAGGCGTGGCGCTCGGGATCAATCGCATCGGCGGATTTGGCGGAGGCGAAGTTCAACTGCGAGGCTTGCTCAATGTCTTTCCCGCCGGCGCAGGCCGCGAGGCCCAGAAGGAGGGTAAGAAGGAGGCCGATACGGGTCGCTAGGCGGGGAAGACTCAGGATCAATGTCATGGGTTCATTTTTTGTTGTTATGCTCACGTCGCAGTTACCGCATGGTGAACACCGCCTTAAGCTTAAATTTTGGCGCCTCTTCCGCAGCGGCAGAAATCCGCCGGAATCGCCGCGAGATTTGAGAACAGATCGTGAAGATCAGCGCGGATACAACTGAGGCGTGTGGTCTGGGCGGTGGGCACATGCTCACAAAACGGCGCGGTATCGCGGCCTGAGGGGGAACAAGGGGGGAATCGCCGACGGCCCGAATCTTGCCAAAGCGGCGGCCCGCGCGGGATTTACAGCGGGAAGTCGCGTTGATCCGCGATGGTTTCCATCGTGATGTAGGAGGTGACCGCATCGAGATCGACGCGTTCGATGATCTGTTGATAGACGCGATCGAAGTCGTTCATATCTTCGGCCATGACCTTGAACATATAGTCATAATCGCCCGCGATCCGGTAGAAATCGATGATGTTGGGAATCGACGTGATCGTGCGGCGGAAGTGGCGAAGCCAATCGCTCGAGTGGTTTTTGGTGCGCACCATCATGAAAACGGTGAGGCCGAGGCCGACGCGGACCGGATCAAGCCGCACCGTCTGGCCACCGATCACCCCTGCGTCGCGCAGGGTTTTGAGACGCCGCCAGCAGGCGCTTTGCGACAGGCCGACCGCATCCGCCAAATCTCGTTGCGACAGGGATGCATCTTTTTGGAGCGCGCGGAGGATTTGACGATCAGTTTGATCGAGCGGATGCTTGGATTTCGGCTTAATTGACATCCAAATTCTCCTAAATGGTGTTCATGTGCTATCGTTTGATCTCGTTAAGCGGGCGTATGATCGGCAAGTCAACGAAAAACGAACGGAGTGATCTATGACCGCCGCCTTCACGTCGCCTTTCACCGCAGAGCTGCCCCCCCTTGCGCAATTCGCGCGCGATCTGGAGCGGCCGGATGTGATTGAGTGGTTGCGCAGTGGGTTGATCGGGGACGGGGCGCCGATTGAGGGACCGTTCGGGACGCAAAAGCTGCTTTATGCCGATTACGTGGCCTCTGGCCGTGCGCTGGAGGTGGTTGAGCGGTTCGTGATGACGCAGATTTTGCCGTTTTACGCCAATAGCCACACCGAGGCCTCCTATTGCGGCGGCCGGATGACGCGGATGCGGCGTGAGGCGCGGGCGCAGATTGCGCGGCTGACGGGGGCGACGGCGGATCATGCGGTGATTTTTGGCGGATCGGGGGCGACGACGTGGATCAACCGTTTAGTACATCTTTACGGGGTGCCCGAGGCGGTCGCGCGCGGGGGGCGCGTCGTTGTGCTGATCGGGCCATATGAGCATCATTCCAACATTCTGCCTTGGCGCGAAGTCAGGGGCGGAGGTGATTGAGGTGCGTGAAGCGGCGGGCGGGGGCGTCGATTGCGAGGATCTGGCCCTTGCGTTGCACGCCGCGGCGGGCGCGGAGATTTGCATCGGGTCGTTTTCCGCGGCCTCGAATGTGACGGGGATTTTGACCGACACGGATGCGGTGACGCGGATCTTGAAGGCGCACGGGGCGATAAGCATTTGGGATTATGCGGGCGGCGGGCCATACCTTCCGATCGATATGCGGGCGGACAGCGACTGCGCGAAGGATGCGGTGGTTGTCTCGCCGCATAAGTTTTTGGGCGGGCCGGCTGCATCAGGGGTGATGATTTTACGCAAAGACGGCGTTGCGCGCGTGACACCCGTGCAGCCCGGCGGCGGAACGGTTCGGTTCGTGTCGCCGCACGCGCATGAATATGTTGCGGATCTGGCCACGCGCGAGGAGGCGGGGACGCCCGATGTGATCGGCGATATCCGCGCGGGCTTGGCGTTTTTGGTCAAAGAGGCGATCGGGCAGGCACAGATGGATCGCCGCCACGCGGAGTTTGAGGCGCGGGCGCGGGCGATCTGGGGTGCCAACCCGTATTTGGAGCTATTGGGGGTCGAGCATGGGCCGCGCCTGCCCATTTTTTCGTTTCGTGTGCGGGACGGGCAGGGGGGCTATCTGCATCACCAGCTTTTCACGCGGATGCTGAGCGATGGCTACGGGATTCAGGCGCGGGGGGGATGCGCCTGCGCGGGGCCTTACGCGCATCGCTTGCTGGGGATCGACGCGCAAGAAAGTGCGGAGATGTTGGCGCAGATCACTGCGGGCGAGGAGTTGCGCAAGCCCGGATGGGTGCGGCTGAATTTCAGCGTGCTTTTGGAGGATGCGAAGGCCGACAGGATCATCTCCGCCGTAGATACGTTGGCGCGCGATCCGTCGGGGATGCTGGATCACTACACCGCCGATCCGGCAACGGCGCGGTTTACGCCGAAGTCGATGGAGCGGGTCGCCTAACGGGGTGTTCTCGTCAGAGCAACGCTGCTCTCTAAACTTCGCGCTTGATTAGACCGCCTCGCCGTGCATCGTTATTGCGATGTTTTGGAGTGGATTTTGTCATGCGCGAGGCCCTGTCATACGATCTTGTGGTGCTCTCGAGAGAGTTGTTTGCGCAAGAGCCGCTGCTGCGGGATGTGTTCGGGTATGATCCGCAGGACGTGACGGACGCGGCGGGGGTGTTGGCCTGTGTGTTACGCAGTTGCGCAGGAGGCGCGCGCGAGGTGGAGACGCTGGCGCGCGACGTGTTTGAGGGCGACGGGCAGGCGTTGGACGATGCCTTGGCCGATTTGCATCTGACGGCGCAGCGCGATGTTGACCCCGGCGGTATCGCGAGCGTTTTACATTTCGCGCACGGGTTTCATGCGCTTCTATCGTATCGGTTGACGAATGCGCTGTGGCGCGCGGGGCGGCACAGTCTGGCGATGGCGGTGAAGGGCAAGTTCTCGCGCGCGCTTGGTGTGGATATCATGCCGCAGGCGCAGATCGCGGGAGGCGTCTGGCTTGATCATGGGTTGGGCGTGGTGATCGGGCAGACGGCGGTGATCGAGCGCGGTGTGAGTCTTTGGCACGGCGTGACTTTGGGCTCGACGCTGTCGGATCGGAGCGCGCAGCGCCATCCGCAACTGCGCGCAGGCGCTACGATCGGGGCGGGCGCAATCATTCTGGGCGGAATCGAGATTGGCGCCGGCGCGGTGATCGGCGCGGGGGCTGTGGTGACGCGGCCAGTGCCGGCGGGGGGCATGGCGGTGGGCCCTCGCGCGATCGAAAAAGCGCGACAAGCGGGCGGATTTCAGGGGTTTGACGGGTTCGGGGCGGGAACTGGGGATGAGTAACCTCGGGCTGGATCATCCGCTCATCGCGGTGCGCGATCTGGATGCGGCGCAGGCAACCTATCTGTCGCTGGGGTTCAAGATGAAACCCGCAGGGCGGCACCCTTGGGGAACATCGACAGCGTTGGTGATCTTTCCGCGGCAACTTATCGAGTTGGTGAGCATTTATGACGCGAGCTTGCTCGACAGCTATCCGGCGGGTCAGTTCTCGTTCGGGCGGCATGTCGAGGCGCATTTGCGCGCGGGGGAGGGCGTGGCGCTCTCGGCCGTGTGCAGCGAAGACGCGGCGGGTGATGCGGCGGAGATCGAGGCGCGCGGGGCGGTTTGCGCTGGCACGATCGAATTCGGGCGCGATGTGATCCGCGCGGACGGGCAGGCTGATCGCACGGCGACGACGCTCAAGGTGTTTCCGAACGCGGCGCTGCCGCGCTTGTCAATATTCGCGTGTCAGCAGCATCGGCGCGATCTGGTCGAGTTTCCGGAGTGGATGGACCATCCCAATGGCGCGCTTGGATTTGCCTCGGCGACGATCCTTGCGGAGCGCGAGGACCAGCCTGCGGTGCAAACCTGGCTGGAGGCGATCCACGGGGGGGCCGCGCGGGAGATGCCGTGGGGGTTCGTGGTGCAAACGGCGCGGGGCGCTTGGCGTGTGATGTGCCGTGAGGGCGCGCGGGCAGTGTTCGGCACGGTGCCGGTTACAAGGCACGTTGCGGCGGATGTCGCGGTGATATCCTTGGATATCCGCGTGAGATGTTTGGCGGCTCTGTTGCCTTTTATCGAGGCGGGCGCGTTCGCATATCGTGAAATTGACGGCACGCTTGTGCTGACGGAACAAGAACGGCTTGGGGGAATCTTCCTGAGTTTTCAGGAGGATTAGAATGTTTCACCCCGATCATATCGCGCAAGCGACCGCGTGGCGGCACGATTTGCACCAGCATCCCGAACTGGGTTTTGAGGAAGTGCGGACATCTGCGATGATTGCGGAGTTGTTGACGGGGTGGGGATGGGAGGTGCATCGCGGTTTGGCGGGCACGGGCGTTGTCGCGGTGATGGGCGGCGCGGGGCCAAGCATTGGTTTGCGGGCGGATATGGATGCGCTGCCGATCGAGGAGGCGACCGGATTGCCCTACGCGTCGGTGCACTCGGGTAAGATGCATGCGTGCGGGCATGATGGGCATGTCGCGATGCTTTTGCTGGCGGCGCGGCAGATCGCGATCGAGGGAGTGGCGCGCGGGAAGGTGACGTTGATTTTCCAGCCGGCGGAGGAAAACGACGGCGGCGCGCGGGTGATGGTGGAGGGCGGATTGTTTGAGCGCTTCCCCGTCGATGCGGTTTACGGCGTGCACAATTGGCCGGGTTTGACGCCGGGCCGTTTGGTGGCGCGTGATGCCGAGATGATGGCGGCTTTTGCGGTGTTCGAGATCATCGTTGAGGGCAAGGGCGGCCATGCGGCGATGCCCGAGCAGAGCAATGGCGTGGTTGCGGCGGCGGCGCGGATCGCGGCGGCGGTGCAAGAAATTCCCGCGCGGAGCCTGTCGCCCCTTGATCCGGGGGTGGTTTCGGTGACGCAGATTCACACGGGGTCGGCGTGGAATGTTTGTCCCGATAGCGCGGCCTTGCGTGGCACGGCGCGGTGGTTCGCGCCGGCGGCGGGCGATGTGTTGGAGGCGCGGTTGAGCGAGGTCGTGCACGGGGTTGCGGCGGCGCAGGGGTGTCGCGCGCGGGTGGATTACCAGCGCCGCTACCCCGCGACGATCAACACCGCGCCCGAGGCGATGACTGCGCGGGAAGTTGGCGCGCAGATGGGGCTGGATATCACCACCGCGCCGCCAAGCATGGCATCCGAGGATTTCGCCTTCATGTTGAACGCGGCGCGGGGGGCTTATGTCTGGCTCGGTGCGGGGCATCAAGACGGGGTAATTGGGGAGGGCAATCCGGGGCTGCATTCCGCCCAATTCGATTTTAATGATGCGGTTTTGCCCGTCGGCGCGGAATTCTGGGTGCGGTTGGTGCGTAAGGTCACAGGATAATGGACGCGTTCGACAGCCGGTTCCTGCGCGAGTTTCTCACCGTTGCTGATGAGGGGTCGATCCGGCGAGCGGCGGAGCGGTTGAACATCGCGCCCTCGGCAGTGAGCCGGAAGCTGGCGGAGGCGGAGGCGCGTCTGGGCGTCACCTTGGTCGAGCGCAGCGCGCAGGGCATCTTGCTGACGGATGCGGGGCGGTTGTTGCGCGAACATGCGTTGCACCAGCGCGACGAGCAGACGTTTTTGCTCGATCAGCTTGGAAAATATAGCGAGAGCGGCGGGCAGCCCGTGCAGATTGCGGTGGGTGAGGGGTTTGCGGCGGATCTGATGCAAAACGGGCTCGCGCCTTTGGTGCGCGCGCATCCGCAGCTGCGATTCCGCACGGAAATCGCGGGCACGGCGGAAATCCAGCGCCGTGTGATCGAGGGGGAGGCGGATCTGGGGATCGCGTATAACCCTGTGCCAACGGAGGCGACGCGATCTTTGGCGATTGCCCGACAGCCGCTTTGCGGGGTTGTGCCTGTGGGATCGGTTCTGGCGGGGCGCGGGCGGGTGCGGTTGGCGGAGATGTTGGAGCATCCCTTCGCCCTGCTTGATCCACGGCACGGGGTGCGCAATCTGGTGGGCCGCGCGGCGAGCGATCAGGGGTTGGCGTTGCGGCCGCAGGTTGAGACATCGTCTTTTGCGGCGTTGATCCGGTATGTGAGCGCGGGCATGGGCGGCACGTTCTTGCCGCGCTTCGTGGCGGCGATTCAGGCTGCGCGCGGCGAGGTGGTGATTTTGGATCTCGACGAGGAAAGCTTGCAGCATGTCAGCGCGCATCTTTTGGTGCGGGCACGGCGCAGATTGCCGCAATCGGCCGCGCTGACGGCGGAGTATCTGGGCGCGCAGATGAACGCGTTTCAAGATCAGGTGTTGCGCTGATCGCAACGCTATGTGCGATATTCAATCACTACTCAAGAACACGTGATGCTCGCAGACTAACACAAATCAGTCATCTGGAGGCACCATGGGGCAATCTGTCGGAGTGATCGGACTTGGCGCAATGGGGATGGGCATGGCCCTGAACCTGCAAGCAAAAGGGTTTGCCGTCACAGCTTTCGATCTGTCGCAAGATGCGGTTGCCCGGGCGACGGATGCGGGGATCGCGTCTGGTGAGGATGCGGCGGATGTGATCGCGCGCAGCGATGTGATCGTTTTGTCTTTGCCACTTGCGCAGCATGTCGAGACGGTGATCGCGACGGGGCTGGCCTCGGGGGCGTTTTCGACGCCGAAGGTCATTTTGGATACATCGACATCGACGGCGGCGGTGAGCCGGAAACTCGCGGAGTTGCTGGCGGTTCAGGGGCACGGGTTTGTTGATGCGCCGGTGAGCGGCGGGCCTTTGGGCGCGGGGGCGGGAACTCTGTCGGTGATGATGGGCGGGGAGGCCGAATGGGTCGCGCGGGCGCAGCCTGTGTTGGATGCGATGGCGGCGAAGGTGATCCATGTGGGGGCAAGCGGCGCGGGGAATATTGCGAAGCTGGTCAACAATATGCTGGTCGCATCGCATATGCTCACGACGGTTGAGGGGCTGCGTCTGGCGGAGGCTTCTGGCCTGAGCGCGCAGGACGCTTTGCGGGTGATCAACAGCGCCACCGGACGCAGCGCGTTGAGCGAGATCCACTTCCCCAATTGGGTAATGACGCGGAGCTTTGATAGCGGTTTCAGTGCCGGATTGATGCGCAAAGATGTGCGGCTGGCGTTGGAGCTGGCGCAGGAAACCGGTTGCGAGATGCCGGTGTCCGAATTGGTGGCGCAGCTTTGGGCCGAGCCGCAATCGGGTTTGCGAGATAGCGACGATTTTATGTGGATGGGCGACCCGCAAGGCGCGGCGGAGCTGGCGAGAGGGGAAACCGACCAATGACGGCGCATGTGACGGAGATCGATCTGGATACGGCCACCGAAATCGCGGGTCTTTTGAAGACGCTTTTGGGCTCTGCGGAAGTGCAAAGCTATGTCGCGGGCGGGTTGATGCGCGGGACGGGGGATATGCTGGCCCTGACCGACCCTGCGACGGGCGATGTGTTCGCGACATTTGCGGATGCGGGGCAGGAAGTTGTCGACGCGGCGGCCACGGCCGCGCAGGTGGCGCAGGGCGAATGGGCGGCGAAAACGGCGGCCGAGCGCGGGCGGATCATGTTTGAAATCGGGCGCCAGATCCGCGCCCATGCGGCCCCCTTGGCGCGGTTGGAGGCGATTTCGGCCGGACGTCCGATCCGCGATGCGCAGGGCGAACCTGCCCGCATGGCGGAGATGTTCGAATATTACGCGGGTTGGTGTGACAAGATGACGGGCGATGTTATCCCCGTGCCGACGAGCCATCTCAATTACACCCGCCATGAGCCGATTGGCGTGGTGACGCAGATCACCCCTTGGAACGCGCCTTTGTTCACCTGTTGCTGGCAGGTTGCGCCGGCGATTTGCGCGGGCAATGCGGTGATGTTGAAACCCTCCGAGCTGACGCCTTTGTCGAGTTTGGTGATTGCGGCGCTTTGCGAAAAAGCTGGCGCGCCCAAAGGGTTGGTGAACGTGATCGCGGGGGCGGGCCCGACCGCGGGGCAAAAGATGATCGATCATCCGGCGACGGGGCTTGTGGTGTTCGTGGGGTCGGCGCAAGGCGGCGCGATGATTGCGCAGGCGGCGGCGAAGCGGTTGATTCCTAGCATTCTGGAATTGGGCGGGAAGTCGGCAAACATCGTCTTTGCGGATGCCGATATTGACCGCGCGATTGTTGGCGCGCAGGCGGCGATTTTCGCGGGATGCGGGCAAAGCTGTGTCGCGGGATCGCGGCTGTTGGTGCATGAGAGCATCCATGCGGAAGTGGTGGAAAAGCTGTCGGCGGCGTCTGCGCGGATTCCGATGGGGATGCCACTTGATCCGGCGACGCAGATTGGCCCCGTGAACAACGCGCGCCAGTGGAGCAAGGTGGATACGATGGTGCGTCGGGCGATTGATCAGGGCGCACGGATCGCGACGGGGGGCGGCAAGCCCGAAGCCTTGGCGGGGACGGGGGGGTTCTTTTACGCGCCGACCGTGCTTGACGGGGTGACGCCGCAGATGGAGATCGCGACCGAAGAAGTGTTCGGTCCGGTACTTTCGGTGATGCGATTTAGCGATGAGGATGAGGCGGTCGCACTGGCGAATGCGACACCGTTTGGGTTGGCGGGCGCGGTCTGGACGCGCGATGTCGGCCGCGCGCACCGGATGGCGGGGCGCGTTCGGGCGGGGACGTTCTGGATCAACAGCTACAAGACGATCCATGTGATGTCGCCCTTCGGCGGGTTTGGTCAATCGGGGTATGGGCGATCATCGGGCCGTGAGGCTTTGGCGGCTTACACGACCACGAAATCGGTTTGGGTTGAGACGGCGGCTGATCCGGCGATTGCGTTCGGATATGCGCCCGGCTGATCCAAAACGTTCGAGGAAGGGGGGCGGCGCTTGCGAGAGCCGCCCGATACCGATAGGCGCCCGGTCAACGGCGCATTGCGTGTGAAACGGGCCTGCGACAAGACGGGCCAGAACAACTGACGTTCAACGAGAGGGACAAAAAGATGAATAGCTCCAAGGACATAATCCTTGATTGGCGACTCCATGTGAGTGTGCTGGTCGTTACGGTGATTTCCGAATTGATCGGGATCATCAAACTGCCGATCGGCATCGGCGCGATCCTGCTTTTGCCATTGCTCTATGCATTCGTGATCGGCGTTCTGATCAACCCGAATGTGGTGCGCAAGGCGGGCGCATGGTTGGGGCAGCGCGAAGTGAAGGCCGCCTCACCTTTGATCGTGATCGCGATCATGCCATTCATTGCGAAATTCGGCACGATTATCGGACCATCGATGCAACAGATCATCGACGCGGGCCCCGCGTTGATCTTGCAAGAATTGGGGAACCTCGGGACGATTGTCCTCGCGTTTCCTGTGGCGGTTTTGGTTTTGGGGATGCGGCGCGAGGCCATCGGCGCGAGTTTCTCGATCGCACGTGAGCCCAATATCGCGATTATCGCGGAGAAATACGGCCTCAAATCCGCTGAAGGCGCGGGTGTTATGGGCGTCTACGTGATCGGCACGCTCTTTGGCACGTTCATCTTCGCGATCCTCGCGTCGCTTCTCGCGACGTCGGGTTTGTTCAGCATCGAGGCACTGGCCATGGCCTGTGGCATCGGATCGGGTTCGATGATGGCGGCGTGCTCCGGCGCGTTGGCGACGGCGGTGCCGGAGATGGAGGAGACGATCCTTGCTTTGGCGGGCGCGAGCAACGTTCTGACATATGCAACGGGGCTATACCTTTGCTTGTTCGTGGCTTTGCCTTTGACCGAGAAACTCTACGAGCTGTTTGGTAAAAAAGATCTCAACGCGGGAGAGAACGCATGACACATACAGAGCTTCCCGTGGATCACGAGGCCGATCTGAAGCCAAATCTGGCGCAGCACGCGGCTTTGTTGGTGGTCGTTTGCGTGATCGGGCTCGTTGGCAACACGGTTGCGACGGAGAACACCCTGATTGAGGGGATTATCGGACTTGCGGTGATCTTTGCGATTGTGATGATCGGGCTGATTTTGACCAATGTCGTTCCCTTGCGCCTGCCGTCGGTGGCGTGGATCTCGCTCGTCGGGATTGTGGCGACCCTGCCTTGGACGCCGGGCAATGCTTGGGTGCTCGACGCGGTGTCCCATGTCAACTTCCTGACCCTCGCGACGCCATGCCTAGCTTATGCGGGGATCGCGATTGCGCGCCGTGAGATCGAAATTGCGAAAACATCCGGTTGGAAGATTTTCATTGTCGCGATTTTGGTGATGACGGGCACGTATATCGGATCGGCTTTTGTGGCGGATCTGTTCCTGTAAGGGCATTGATCTGACAGTCAGATATGACGCGTAGAGGGGGGCCACGGGCCCCCCTTTTTGCTGCGAGGGCGACGGTTCGGCCGGGCGGGCGCGAATTGATCGATTATTAAGACTTTGATGTCACGATCTCGAGGCAGGTAGCGCGGAGAGGGCCATGGCCGATATTGCAAGCTGGGGATGGTACTCGACCACCACATGGCCGGGATATTCATCGGCAAATCAAGATAACCTGACATCGAATGGGAATGGGATGTCGGTTAACCCGGCGGGGTATGTCGATATCACGCTGCACGATGTGGACAACGACGGTGTGATTTACGATCACGATACAGATGATGTGGCCCCCGCGTACCCGACAGAATACGTGATCGGGCCGACGCTAACATTGCTGCCGCAAGAAATCGCACTTTATACAAATTCGACCGTGGTGATCGGCGGCGTGACGTATACGGGCCGCAATATCGAGGTGACTCTTTTCACCGATGGCACGTGGGGCGCGCGGCTGCTCGATTCCTCAATTCCCGCCGGCACGCATCATATGAACGTCACATCGGTCACGTTGGGGACGTGGAATGGCGTCGAATACGACGGTATCCAGACAGCCGCCGTTGATCGCCCGTTTGTGTGCTTTTGCGCCGGAGCGCAGGTGATGACACCAAACGGGCCGCGCGCTGTCGAACTGCTGCGGCCATCTGATCTCGTGATGACGTTGGACGCGGGTGCGCAGCCGATTCTATGGAGCGGGCGGCGGCGCGTGTCGGGCCTTGGCCGCGCGGCGCCAATCGAAATTGGGGTCGGTGTTTTGGGAAACACCCGCGCGGTAAGGGTCTCGCCGCAACATCGTTTGTTGTTGGGGGGCGCGGAGGTTGAGCGTCGTTTTGGAACGCCGGAGGTTTTAGCCGCCGCAAAACATCTGGTGGATGGTGTATCGATCCGCCGCTGCAACATTGAGGAGGTGGAGTACGTTCATCTTTTGCTGTCTGCGCATCATCTCGTGCTCGTTGACGGGCTGATCGCGGAGTCATTGTATCCGGGCGATATTGCGGTCGCGAGCCTCGGGCGGCGAGCGCGTATGGGGTTGTTTGCGCGGATGCCTGAACTTTTGCGCGGGGTGTCGGGATACGGCAAGTTGGCGCGCAAATCGCTCACCGCGCGTGAGGCCGCGCCGTTGATCGGCGCCGATCTGCGACCGCAGGCGGCCTGCGCGCGAATGGGAGCCGCATGGGAGAGCACGGGCGAAAGTACGGACGAAAATACGGAGCACAGCACGCAAGAGAACATCGCCGAAAACATAACCGGACGGGTTAGCGCGGCATGAAATCGAATCCGTCGATATCACGAATGTACTCTTCAAAGAAATTCGTGAAAGTCGCGACCAAGGGCGGCAAGGCGTCGTAGGGCGGATAGTAGAGCATCAGATACAGCGGCGGGATCTCCCAATCGGTAAGCAGGGGTGCCACCTCGCCGCGCTCGATGCCGTCGCGGGTGAGAAAACCGGGCAGGGTGACAATTCCACCTCCGGCGGCGGCAAGGGAATACAGGAATTCGCCGTTATTGGATATGATCTGGTCACCTGCATGGATATGGCGTTGCAGCGGGCCTTTGCGGTAGGTCCATGTCTCTGGTTGGCGCCGCGCGCTGTAGGAGAGGCACTGCGCGGGATCGAGATCGTCCGGCGTGCGCGGCCGCCCGATCCGCTCGATGAGAGTGGGGGAGGCGATGGTTACGCGGGGGATTTCGCAAAGCTTGCGCCAGATTGTCGATTTGTCCGTGGGCGGGCCCGAAATACGGATGGCGAGATCGCAGGCGCCGTCATTGATATCGACGAAGGCATCCGTCATCTGAATGTCGAGCGCGATGTGCGGATAGCGATGCCGGAATTGCGTGACGAGCGGGGGCAAAAGCCGCATGCCCAAAGACATCGGTGCGGCGATCGACAGCTTGCCGCGATCGGGGCGTGTGGCGCGGGCGATCTCGGACGTGACACGATCAAATTCCTCAATCACGGGCCGGTAACGCGCGGCGATCAGCGCGCCCGCGCTCGTCAAGGCGACTTGCCGCGTGGTGCGCACCAAAAGTTGTTGCCCCAGATCGCTTTCCAACGCGGCGACAATCCTTGTTACGGACGCTGGTGTCATCTTGAGGCGCCGTGCCGCGCCCGCGAAGGAGCGTAGCGCGGCGACTTCGAGAAAGACGCGAAGGGGTTTGAGATCTTGCATCGGCCATTATTCCACTATTGATAACAGTAAATGGCTATATGTTTCTATTTTTAGCAAGAGTGTTCGAAGCTATCTTCCCATCACCCTTTAACGCGCGAGGCTGTGATGATTTCGGATATTCTTGGACTGCACCACGTGACGTCTCTGGCGTCGGATGCTGTAAAGATCGACAGGTTCTCGACGCGCGACCTTGGATTGCGGCGGATCAAGAAGACGGTGAATTTTGACGCCCCGAGCCTTTACCATTTGTATTACGGCGATGGCCGCGGAACGCCCGGATCGGTTTTGACCTATTTCCCAAACACGAAACTCGCGCGAGGCGTGTCGGGCCATGGGGAGGTAGGGGAGACGATCTTCGCTGTGCCGCAAGGCAGTGTGGCGTTTTGGCAGGATCGTTTGACACGCCGCGGTGTTGCGGATGTCGCGCGAGATCATTGCTTTGGGGAGGAAAGGCTCGTTTTCGGCGGGCCGGACGGAGAGAGATTTGCGTTGGTGGAGCGCGCGGCGGAAGGGCGGCGGCCATGGGGCGGCGAGGAGATCGCAGAGATCAACGGGATTCTCGGACTTGATGATGCGCGGTTGCGTGTCAGTGATATCGGGCCTGCGGCCGAGCTTCTGGAGTTCATGGGGTATCAGCGCGGTGCAGATGACGGCGCGTTGACGCGGTTTGTCCGCGCCGGCGGCAACCCGGCCTCATGTGTTACGGTGCAAGTCCTGCGCGACGCCCCGCAGGCGAAGCAAGGGGCGGGATCGGTGCATCATCTTGCTTTTGCTGTCGAAAATCTCTCCGCATTGGAGCGCGTGCGCAGGGCTTTGCAGGGGAGTGGCCAAGAGGTCAGCGGCGTGAAAGATCGCGATTATTTCCAATCGATTTATTTCCGCACATCGTTCGGAATTCTGTTCGAAATCGCCACCAACGAGCCCGGTTTTACGCGGGATGAACCGCTAGAGCATTTGGGCGAGGCGCTGCAAGTGCCCGAGCAGCACCGCGCAAAGCGCGCGGATATCGAGAAAACCCTGCCTTCCTTGGAGGGTTAAAACAGATCTTGGGGGGGAGGCGCCCGCCGTGAACGGGCGCCTGTTGGATTAGGCCGCGAGATAGGTGCGGAACCATGCGATCATGCGCTCTTCCGCCAGTTTGGCCGCCGCCTCGTCGTATCGAGGCGTTGTGTCGTTATGGAAGCCGTGGTTCACATCGGGGTAGATATGGGCTTCATAGCGCTTGTCATTGGTTTCCAACGCTTCTTGGAAAGCTGGCCACATCGCGTTGATCCGTTGATCGAGGGCCGCGAGTTGCACCATAAGGGGGGCGTTGATGCCGGCGGCCTGTTCGGCCGTCGGGAAAGAGCCGTAGAACGGCACGCCTGCGGCCATATCGGGATAGGCGGCAGCGAGCTTGTTCACGACGCCGCCGCCATAGCAAAATCCGGTCGCGCCGATCTTGCCGTTGGTGCCTTCAAGCGCTTGGAGATATTCGAAGCCCGCGAAAAAGTCGTTGAGGAGAGCTTCTTGATCAAGCGTGCTTTGCATCGCGCGGCCTTCGTCATCGTTGCCGGGGTAGCCACCGAGCGAGGACAGCCCGTCGGGGCCCATAGCGATGAATCCGGCTTTGGCCAAGCGGCGCACGACGTCGCGAATATAGGGGTTTAGTCCGCGGTTTTCATGCACGACGAGCACGGCGGCGGGTGGGGTCTCGGGGTCGATGTTGGCGGGGCGGACGAGATAGGCCGTGATCTCGCCTGTGCCATCGGGGCTTGGGTAGGTGATGTCCTCTCCGACAATGTCGGGATCATCTTCGGTGACTTGTTGGGCAAGGGCGTAATTGGGGGAAAGCGTTCCGAGAATTGCGGCGGCGGTTAAGCCGCCCACCGCCCATTTGCCTGCGCGATCCAAAAACTCGCGTTTCGTAATCTTTCCATGTGCATAGTAATCGTAAAGATCGAGCAAATCCTGATCGAAGTCGGCGGCTGTGAGGCGGCCGGTTTGCGGGTGATTAGTCATTCTAAAACCTCCATGAAACACGAGGTATCGTAGGGTGCTTTTGCGCCATAACGCGATCAGTTTATTGTTATCTGGATCATCTGCCGCGGGACTGGGGGCGCTCCGCGTCTCGTATGCCTGCCAAATGGGCGCGGTGGGCTGGACGAGGGCCGGACGGGTGGACGGGAGGGTGTCGGAGGCGCTGACTTATTATGACGCGCCGATACGACGCAGGACATAGCAATCCTGACGACACGCATAGGCCCGTTTATCTCAATCTTTCAATAGATTGGACTTTTTGAATACGTGTTTTCAGGCCGTCGGGCGACGGAAAGCGCCGTTGGGGGCGTTCAAAAGGTAAATCTGTTTCGAGGATGCACATGACCGCCGCCAGACATATCCTTTGCTTATATGCCGCTGCCTGTGCGCTGACAGGGTTTGGCGCCCTGCCGAGCCGCGCTCAGGCGGCCTCCGTTGCGCCGAGTTGCGTGGCCATCATCGCGTCATTCGACGGGGAGGGGTATGTGCGAAATGTTGACGTTACCTGCCCGACATCGGCGCACAAACACGTCGTTTTCGTGCCAGATGCGGCGATGGGTTTCGAGCAGGTCGCGGTGTCGCGAGAGACGCAGGGCGAGGGGAGTTGTGCCCGCCCGTTGGACGATACGACAAGCCCCGAACCGCGCCACGATCAGGCGCGGATCTTGTTGATGGCAGCGGGGAAGGGCGAAGCGGCGGATCGCCAGCCCTGCGCGATGCACCTGTCAGACTGAAAGCGGACCTATTCGCCGTAACCGCGCGTTAAGACGGCATCGAGATGTGTGAGTGCGTCTTCTATCGACGCGCGCCAGAAGACCCAATCATGCCCGCCCTCAGATACTTTGAAGCGGTGTTTGATGCCGGAATTTCGCAAGCTGACGTGGAGCTGTGCGGCGGCCTCGAAAAACGGATCATCCGCGCCGATATCGAAATACATCCGAGGAATCCGCGAGAAGCGCGCGGGATCGGTCCCCGCGATCAGGGCGGCGGGGGTAAGTGCGTCCCATGTCTTGTTCAAGCGGTCTTCCGCCTCCAGCCCCGCGCCGAGAACGCCCGCGTAGCGGCTGTGATAGGCGCTTGGGGACAGATCGAGCACTTGTTGTTCGGTGCGGAAGGCGACGCTCAACCCTGCGATGCCGGCGAACATGTCAGGCGCGCGCAGTTGGTAAACCGTCGCGGCAACCGCGCCCATCGATATCCCCAAGATTGCCCGCGCATCGCCGCCGCCAATCGTGCGGTAGCGCGCCTCGACGGAGGGCATGAAATCTTGGAAAAACATTGTTTCCCAAAGCATATTGCCGTTTTGGTCATCAAGGAAATATGTAGCGATTTCATTATCTTGATCGCGGCGTCCGTCGGGCGCGATGGCGATGAAGGGACGGATGTCGCCGTTCAGGATCATCCGGTCGAGGATTTGATCCAAACCGTTGAGCGTGAACCAATCGCTTGGCTGTCCGGTGCCGCCCCCATGCAGGAGGTAGACAACGGGATAGCGGCGGTTGTCCTGACGGTAGTTGGGCGGGAGGTAGACGGAATAGCGCACGGGCTGGCCGAGGGTTTGGCTGCCGATGACGTTATCGAAGCGGACCTCGGCTTGCGCGGAGGGGGTCAGGAAGGCCAAGCATAACAGAATTACCCCCAGCAAATTTGACGGGATGCGCAGGAGGATGGGCCGTTTTCTTTGACCAAAGGCGCGTGGGCGTGAAGGGGAAACGGAAGTAGTGGTCGACATGAATGCGGCCCCAGCAATCGGTTGGTTTACGGGCAAATCGCTGCTGGAGTCCTGATGGGGGCAACTGCGCTTCGAACGGTTGGGGTAAAGTCGCATGAAAGCCACGCGCGATCAAGCGATGGTGGGGATTACCTACGGTTGATCGCGCGGTATCGGTGGCGGGCGGTTTAGCGCCGGAAATTGGCGCCTTTGGTGAGGGACGGGTCGGTCATGCGCCGCAAAACGGTATCGCGGCGGATCAGGTGATGGAACAGCGCCGCCCCGATATGCAGGGCGATCAGCGCAGGCACGACATAAGTGCCGCCCGTTTTATGCAGCATATCCATCACGCCTTCGAAGCTTTCCCAGCTGACGCCCAGTTGGCCGGAGATGAGGGAGGTGAAGACCCATGTCTCGCGGAAGGTGGGGATCTCGAGCGCGAAGAACAACTTAGGCGCGCCGCCAAAGCCAAGATATCCGGTGAGCGGCAGGCCGAGCATGACGATATAAAGCGCGAAATGGGTGAGGCGGGCGATGAGATGTTCGAGCGGCGTTCCGGGGGCCGCATCGGGGGCGGAGCTCATGAAGCGCCAAAGGATGCGCAATGCGATGAAGACCAGAGCGGACACGCCGATCGCCGTGTGGGCGGAAAAAAGCGAGCGCCCGAAGTCCGAACGGGGTTCGGTAAACCACTCGCGGCCATAGATCAGGGCGTAATTGGCGAGGAATGCTGCTGCGACAGTCCAGTGGAATGCGATGGCGATGAGGCCATAGCCGCTGCGGGAGTTTGTGAGCTGCATCTTGCTTCCTCGTTCAGGTGGCACTGTTTATGCGGGTTATACGCAGCAACCGAGGATTTCCGCCGCGAGATTACGTAAATTTCTGTGAAAAGGGCAGGTTTTACGTGCGCGCTTGATCTTTCGCCGCCTGAAGGAGGCCCGCCAGATGTTCGGCCGTTTTGATGGATGCCTCTGGATGCAGGGCCCATGTTTGGGTCAGGCCCTCAAAGATTTGCAAAAGCGCGAGCTCGTGCCCCTCCAAGCTTGATACGCTCGCGGCGCGCTGTGCAACCTCGGCCTTGTGACGCTGGAGAAGGTCTTTGAGGGCCTGATTTTGCGGATCTGCGGCAACGGCTCCGTGAAACAGGCAGCCGTGTGCGGTCTCGGTTTGCATCCAACTTCCGACGCGCCGGATAAGATGCGTGAGCGCGGTTTCGGGGGTGGTATCGGGGGCGGTATTGGGGGGCAGGCCATCAAACAGATGCGCGAGATACCTTTGATGGCGGTGTTGCAGGGCGGCGAGCACCATATCTGCGCGCGAGGGCAGGTATTTATAGAGCGTTCGCAAGCTGACACTGGCGGCATCGCGCAGGTCTTCGACGCTCGGCGTGGCGAAGCCGTGGCGTGCGAAAGCGGTTTCGAGCCCCGCCGATATTTTGGTCATGGTGTCGGGTGTCATGGTTGACAGATGTAGAATGGTTACTCTACCTATGCAAGTAGAGTAACCATTCTACCAAAGGAAAGCGCATGACCCTCCCGACCAAAATGCTGGCTATGGTTCTGACCGGCCACGGCGGTGTTGAAAAGCTCGAATGGCGCGAGGATGTTGCGGTGCCTCAGCCTGCGGCGGGGGAGGTGCTGATCCGTGTCGGAGCGGCGGCGGTGAACAATACGGATGTGAACACGAGAACGGGTTGGTACGCGAAAACGGTGCGCGGTGACACTGCGTCGGCGGCGCTGACGGGGTATGCAGACGGGGCGGGGGCTGATGGGGGATGGGCCGGGGCGCTTGCGTTTCCGCGCATTCAGGGGGCTGATTGTTGTGGCGAGATTGTGCGGGTTGGCGCGGGCGTTGACGCGGCGCGGCTTGGGCAGCGGGTGTTGGTGCGCCCCATGTATTGTCCCGCAGGCGCGCAAGACGCGGATCAGCTCGAGACCTTCGGGTCAGAACGGGACGGTGCATTTGCGCAATTCACCACGACGTGCGCCGACAATGCTGTCGCGATATCGAGCGCGCTGAGCGATATCGAGTTGGCGTCATTTCCTTGCGCTTTCTCGACAGCGGAGGGCATGATCCAACGGGCAGCCCTTGGCGCCGAGCGGGTTTTGATCACGGGCGCTTCGGGGGGTGTCGGATCGGCGGCGGTTCAATTGGCCAAGCGCCGCGGCGCACATGTGACGGCGGTGACGATGCCGAGCAAGGCGGCGGCACTCATGGAGATCGGGGCGGATGCGGTTTTGGGGCGGGGTGAGTGCCCGCCATCCCGGGCATTTGACGTTGTGCTGGATCTCGTCGGCGGGGGGGAGTGGCCGCGTCTGCTTGATGCGCTGCGCCCGCGGGGGCGGTATGTGACCTCCGGCGCGATTGCGGGGCCGATTGTCGAGCTTGATCTGCGCGATCTGTATCTCAAAGATTTGACGTTGATGGGCAGCACCCGTCAGGCACCCGACATTTTTAACGACCTTGTTCGGTATATCGAGGCGGGCGAGATTCGTCCGGTGATCGCGCAGACCTATGCGTTGCGGGATCTTGCGCGCGCACAAGAGGCGTTTGTTGCGAAAGGCCATATCGGGAAAATCGGGATTCGCGTCGGGGCTTAGCGGTCGGGAGGATGCTGCGGGGGTTGGGCGCGGCGCGATGCGATGGGCGGAGCGATTGCGGCGTAAAATGCGCGTTGAAACGATATCCGTGACGCATCTTGGCTTGTCTCACAGCCCTCAACGCGCTAACACGGCGGCCAAATCGGGGCGGTTTTTGCCCATGTGATCCGCAGAGGAGAGATGCGATGAAAGCCCGCGTTCATGTCATGCTGAAAGACGGCGTTCTCGACCCGCAAGGCGAAGCCGTTCGCCACGCGCTCGGCCATTTGGGCTTTGCTGGCGTCGAAGGCGTGCGTCAAGGCAAGGTGATCGAGCTCGATCTCGCCGCGACGGATAAACAAGCGGCGGAAGCCGAGGTAAAGGCGATGTGCGAAAAGCTCCTCGCGAATACCGTTATCGAGAAATACACGATCGAGATCGCCTAACCGAGTTTTTCAGGGGCGAGGCTGCTGCCTGCCCCTTTACCTTTACCCATTGCGCAAGGGGCCTGCCATGAAAGCTGCTGTCATCACCTTCCCGGGGTCGAACTGTGACCGTGATCTGGCCGTCGGCTTTGAAAAGGCGGGCGCCGAGGTTGTGCGGGTTTGGCACAAAGATACGTCGTTGCCAGCGGGTGTGGATATTGTTGGCGTTCCGGGCGGATTTTCCTACGGCGATTACCTGCGTTGCGGCGCGATTGCGTCGCGTTCGCCCATCGGGCAGGCCGTTGCGGAATTCGCGGGCAAGGGCGGTTACGTCATGGGTGTTTGCAACGGGTTTCAGATCCTGACGGAGATGGGGTTGTTGCCGGGGGCGTTGATGCGCAATGCGTCGCTCAAATACATCTGCCGTCCCGTGGAGCTCGTCGTCGCGTCGCAAGACAGCGCGTATACCAATGCCTACGGCAAGGGCGCGCGCGTGACCTTCCCGATCGCGCATCACGACGGTAATTACACGATCGATGCCGAGGGCCTGAACGCCTTGCAGGCCGAGGACCGCGTGGCGTTCCGGTATGCGGATAACCCGAATGGCTCCACCGACGATATCGCGGGCGTTTTGTCGGCGAACCGTCGCGTCTTGGGGATGATGCCGCATCCCGAGCGGGCTATTGAGGATGCGCAAGGTGGCGCCGACGGGGCGGCGCTTTTCCGCGCGCTCAACGGGTTGCTGGCGACCGCCTGAGAGCTTGGCCTTGCCGAGCCGTCTCGGCTTGGCATAGGTTTGCCGCATGGTGGAACCCCTCGACACAGACACTTTTGATCCGCAGTCGCTGGGCCGCAAAGGGTTGCCTTTGCGGTTTTCGCTGATCGTGATTTTGGTGATCGCGGCTGTCACAGTCTGGGTCACCAATTCGTGGCTCACGGACCGTTTCGCGGATTCGACGCGGGCGCGCACAGAGGTGCGATTGGCCCTCTATTCCGGCAATATTATATCGGAGTTGCAGCGAACAGCCGTTGTGCCAAGGTTTTTGGCCAATGATACGGCGCTTTTGCGTTCGCTATCGGATGCCGAATATTCGACCGCATCGCAGCGTCTTATCGCGGCGAAGAAAGAGATTTCAGCCTCCTCTATCCGTTTGTTGGATACGAGTGGACGGCTTGTCGCGGCAACAGATCGCACGCAAATCGGCACAAGTTATGCGAGCGCACAGTGGTTTGTGGACGCGTTGCGTGCGCGCGAGACGATTTTTACCGCCTCGACCCGTGATACGGGCGGCACCGAATTTGTCTATTCGCGCGCGATGTTGCTTGATGGCAAAGCGGTCGGTGTCGTGGTCGTCGAGGCGGATCTTGCAGCTTTGGAGCGGTCTTGGGCGGGGATTTCCGAGATTGTGTCCGTCGTCGACAGTGCGGGGAAGATTATTCTTGCGACCGAGCCGCGATGGCGCGGTTTAACGGTAAAAGAGGCGTTGGAGGTGCGATCGGCGCCAAATTCCTTGCGCCGCGCTTTGCAGGCGACGGCGGATTGGGCGAATGAGCCGCCCGATGCCTACTTGCGCGGTACGGCTGTGATGCGGACCGAGGCGAAGTTGCCGTTCCGCGGCTGGCGACTTGTGTCGTTCACGACCTATGAATCGGTGCGCGAGCGGGTGAATGCCGTGCTGGCGTTGGAGATTATGGGATTCGCGATTTTCCTTGCCTTGGCCTTCTATCTTTTGTCGCGGCGTGCGCGGGTGCAATCCTTGGCGTATCGCAAGGAATCGGTTGAGCTTCGGGCGCTGAACGCGCGCCTGTCGCGGGAGATCGCCGAGCGCGAGCGGGTGCAGCAAGATCTCGCGGTGGCGGAGCAAACCTTGGCGCAAAGCTCGAAACTCGCGGCGCTTGGCGAGATGTCAGCCGCAGTGAGCCATGAATTAAACCAGCCATTGGCCGCGATGAAGACGTATCTCGCGGGGGCGCGATTGTTGTTGCAGCGCGCGCGGGGCGAGGAGGCACTGGCGTCGTTCCAGCGGATCGACGATCTGATCGACCGCATGGGCGCGATCACACGCCAGTTGAAATCCTATGCGCGCAAGGGTGGCGAAGCCTTCGAAGTTGTCGATTTGAGGGCCGCCATTTCATCCGCATTGGCAATGATGGAGCCGCAGTTGAAGGCGCGCACTGTGCGGATCACGCGCACCCTGCCGCGCGAGCCGGTTTTGGTGATGGCCGATCGCATCCGTCTCGAACAGGTGATCATCAACCTCTTGCGCAATGCGCTGGATGCGACCAAGTCAGTGGCTCAGCCGCAAGTGGAGATTTTGCTGACGGCGGGGGACAGTGCGGTTTTAAGCTTACGCGATAACGGCCCGGGGATTTCGGATCTCGATAAGCTGTTCGAGCCGTTCTGGACGACTAAAAAACCGGGCGAGGGGACGGGACTTGGACTCGCGATTTCGTCGTCGATCGTCGCCGATTTCGGGGGGCGGCTGACCGCGCATAATGCGGATGGCCACACGCACGGGGAACAAACCACTGCGGGCCGGAGTTATGGCTCGGGCGGCGCGGTCTTCGAGATGCAATTGCCGCTTCACGCGGCGCAGACACAAGCGTCTTCGGGCGTCTTTAAAACGGGAGCGCCTGCGGGTGCTCGGGTAGCGGAGTAACATATGGCACGGATGATGAAGGTCGCGATCGTCGATGACGAAGAGGATATGCGCCAATCAGTAAGTCAGTGGCTTGCGCTTTCTGGTTTCGATACAGAGGTTTACGCCTGCGCGGAGGATGCGCTCAAGGTGATTGGGCCGGATTGGCCGGGGGTTGTGATCTCCGATATCCGGATGCCGGGAATGGACGGGATGGCGTTTCTAAAGCGTCTGATGGGTCTGGATTCGGGCCTTCCGGTGATTATGATAACGGGGCACGGCGATGTGCCGATGGCGGTTGAGGCGATGCGTCTTGGGGCGATGGACTTCATGGAGAAGCCGTTTAACCCCGACCGGATGACCGAGCTTGCCAAGCGCGCGACCCAATCGCGGCGCATGACGCTTGATAACCGCGCTTTGCGGCGCGATCTGGCAGCGGGCGAGCAGGTGATCGGCAAGCTGATCGGGACATCTCTCCCGATGGAGCGGTTGCGCGAGGATATTCTCGATCTGGGGCAGGCGGACGGCCATGTGCTGATCGACGGCGAGACAGGCACCGGAAAAACGCTGGCGGCGCATGCTTTGCATGCTGTTGGGCCGCGTGCGGGGAAGAAATTTACCTTGGTGAGCTGTGCGGCTTATACTGAGGAGGCGCTGAGCACGAAGTTGTTCGGGCCGGTTGACGAGGGTCTTCCCCTCGTCGAGGAAGCCCGTGGCGGTACCTTGGTTTTGGAGGATGTCGAGGCGTTGTCCGGGGCATTGCAGGCCAGATTGCTCACGTTTATCAACGACCAAGGCACGCCGGCGGAGACGCGCATCATCGCGATTTGCAACACGCATGGCGAGGGGCGCACGGTTGAAGACGCGTTGCGGCCTGACCTTTACTTCCGGCTTGCGGCGCTGAAGATCACCCTGCCTCCGTTGCGGCAACGCGGCGAGGATGTGCTGGTGCTGTTTACCTCGATGGCCGAACAGTTTTCGGATGAATACGGGTGCGAGGCGCCCGAAGTGACCGCGCAGGAAGCGGCGCAGCTGTTGCAAGCGCCGTGGCCCGGGAATGTGCGGCAGCTCATCAATGTGGCCGAGCGCGCCGTTTTGCAAAATCGACGCGGCACGGGGTCAATCGCGTCGCTGCTGATGGCCGATAGCGAAGATACGGGCCCTGCGGCGATGACGACCGAGGGCAAACCGCTCAAAGAATATGTCGAAAGCTTTGAAAAGATGCTGATCGATAACACGATGCGGCGTCATAAAGGGTCGATCGCGGCGGTGATGGATGAGCTGTGTTTGCCGCGCCGGACGTTGAACGAGAAAATGGCGAAATACGGCCTGACGCGGTCCGATTACACTTAGACTTGCGCGGAATCAGATCTGGCAGAAGCGGGCAGCGGGGGAGATCCTCGGTGCCCGTTCGTGTTTTGGCGCATAGCGGCGTGGTCGCGTAGGCGGGCGGGGGTTGTTTGCGTTAACAATCAAGTAACGAAAAACCGATTGTCTTTTGATGCGGGAACCCGCTATGGTTCAGATGTGGTGGTATGTCAGAGAGGCAAAAACTCTCATTCACCTTTGAGTTTCGCTGATTTACGGGCCTGCGGATCTTGCGATGGCAAGACGGGGACCGGATCAACCGATTAGGCCGAAAGGCCGTAAGTTTGCCAGCAAGGTATTGAATACTTTGATGGTTTTGTGATGAGTGCCGGATAGTCGGCGCTTAGGAAAGAACCGCGATGACGCGATGCAATCTGGTGAAAGTGATGACGGGCGGGCCATTGGCCGCCGCCGCTTTCGGCCCATTGTGCGCGCTCGCCCCCAACAAAAACCATGCATTATCACCGTCTGCCCGAAGGGCAGGGCGGCGTTTTGCGTGCGGAAAACGGATTAATGGCGAAGAAAATGCTAATCGATGCCACACACGCGGAAGAAACCCGCGTTGTGGTGGTAGACGGAAATAAAGTCGAGGAATTTGATTTCGAGACCGTGAATCGCCGGCAGCTAGCTGGCAATATCTATCTGGCGAAGGTGACCCGCGTGGAGCCGTCGTTGCAGGCGGCCTTTGTGGATTACGGCGGAAATCGCCACGGGTTCCTCGCTTTTGCGGAAATCCATCCTGACTACTATCAAATTCCAATGGCGGACCGTCAGGCGTTGTTGGAAGAAGAGCGCGCCGCAGCGGCAGAAGCCGACGAAGCGGAGGAAAAACCGCGCCAGTCATCATCGAACGGTGGACGCCGTCGCCGTAGCCGTGGGCGTTCGGAAAAGGCGCAGGACACGGATGCGGTCGTGCGCTCGGAAGATATTCCGGGAATGGGCGTCGTTGACGAGGCCGTGACGGACGAAGCTGCGGCAGATGATGCGGTAGCTGATCAGCCGGTTGCGGAGGGTGTTGCGACGCCTGACGCGAGCACGCCTGAAGTAAGCACGGATGAGGCGCCATCGGAGGCAGTTGCCGAGACTGTTGCGGATGACACCACCGCGGAGACACCTGCCGAGCAAGACCAGCCGGAAGAAAATTCTGACGACGGCGCATCGGAAGACGAATCCGATGAAGACGAGTCTGATGACGAAGACGACCGCCAAGCACGGGGTAATGCGCGCCGCGCATCCGAGGAAGATGACATTGAATCGGTTGCTGATGACGATGTTGCCGAGGAAATCCGTGCCCCGCGCAAGCCGCGTGCGCGCCGCTACAAGATCCAAGAAGTGATCAAGATGCGCCAGATTATGCTGGTGCAGGTTGTGAAAGAAGAGCGCGGGAATAAAGGCGCTGCATTGACCACGTACCTGTCGCTGGCGGGTCGTTACTGTGTCTTGATGCCGAACACGGCGCGCGGTGGCGGGATTTCCCGCAAGATCACCAACGCGCCCGACCGTAAGAAGCTCAAAGAAATCGCATCGGAAATGGAAGTGCCGCAGGGCGCTGGCCTGATTATCCGCACCGCCGGATCGCAGCGCACCCGCACCGAGATCCGCCGCGACTATGAATATCTGATGCGTCTGTGGGAGCAGATCCGCGAGCTGACCCTCAAATCGGTTGCGCCCGCGCCGATTTACGAGGAAGGCGACCTGATCAAGCGGTCCATTCGCGATCTGTATTCGAAGGAAATCGACGAAGTGCTCGTCGAGGGTGAGCGCGGTTATCGCCTTGCCAAAGATTTCATGCGGATGATCATGCCGACCCATGCAAACCAGGTTGTGAACTACAAAGAGCAGATGCCGCTCTTTGCGCGGTTCCAAGTGGAAAGCTATCTGGGCGCGATGTTCAATCCTGTCGTGCAGCTCAAATCGGGCGGTTATATCGTGATCGGGATCACCGAAGCGCTCGTCGCGATCGATGTGAACTCGGGGCGTGCGACGAAAGAGGGCTCCATTGAGGAGACCGCGCTCAAGACCAACTTGGAAGCGGCGGAAGAAGTCGCGCGGCAATTGCGCCTGCGCGATCTCGCAGGGCTGATCGTCATCGACTTCATCGACATGGAGGAGCGTAAGAATAACGCCGCCGTCGAGAAGCGGATGAAGGACAAGTTGAAAACCGACCGCGCGCGCATTCAGGTTGGCCGGATTTCGGGCTTCGGTTTGATGGAAATGTCGCGCCAGCGGTTGCGGCCGGGGATGCTTGAATCCACGACCCAGCCATGTTCGCATTGCCACGGAACGGGTCTGATCCGCTCGGATGATAACATCGCCTTGCAGGTTCTGCGCGCGATTGAGGAAGAGGGCACACGTAAACGTTCGCGCGAAGTCCTCGTGCGTGCGCCGATTGCGGTCGCCAACTACCTGATGAATGCGAAGCGCGAGCATATCGCGGTTATCGAAGCGCGTTACGGCATGGCTGTGCGCATCGAGGCAGATCCGCATTTGATCAGCCCTGACTATTCGATGGAAAAGTTCAAAACCCAGACCCGCAATATCGCGGAATTGGTGACGTCGGCTGTCTCCGTTGATGCAAATCTGATGGCCGAAATCGATAACAAGGATGACGAGGCCTTCGCGGCGGCGGTTGCGGCGGAAGAAGCTGCGGAAGCGGCGGATGCAGCAGCAGAGGCGGCGGCGACTGTCACTGCGGTCGAGCCGGTTTCCGAGGAGGATGGCGATCAGCCGCGCAAAAAGAAGCGCCGCCGTCGTCGTAAGAAGAAAACGGGCGATCGTGCTGAAGATGGTTCGGACGAGTCTGAGTCCGATGACTCGGATGACGGCGACGAGTCGGATGATCTTGCGGAAGACGCGGCGCGTGCTGCGGCGGCTGCAGAACTGGCGGCCGTGGCGATCGTAACGACGGAGGTTGCGACCGAAGCGCCTGTGGATACCCCCGCAGAGGCGGTTACCGAGAAGCCGAAACGCGCGCCGCGTTCGCGCGCCAAAAAGGTTGAGCCAGTTGAGGGCGAAGCGGAGGTTGAAAAACCCAAGCGCGCTCCACGGTCGCGTGCGAAGAAGGTTGTGGCAGCGGAAGGTGATGCGGAGGCGACCGTCGAGGCTGCTCCCGAGAAGCCCAAACGTGCGCCACGTTCGCGCGCCAAGAAAGCCGTAGCGGCCGAGTTGCCGGAGGTTGTCGCCGAGGCGCCCGCGCCGCAGGGTGAGACACCAAACGAGGCACCGGCTGAGGCGCCTGTCGAGATCCCGACACCTGCACCAGTGGAGGCGCCAACGCCGACGCCCGTTGAGGTTCCGGTCTCCGAAGCGCCCGTCGAAGTGCCTGCCCAGGAACCTGAGGCAACGACGCCCGTGAGCGACGCGCCTACGGAAGAGCCCAAGCCGAAAAAGCGCGGCTGGTGGTCTTTGAACCGTTAAGGTGCAAATTTGACGACTTAAAATAAAAGCGCCGGGCAACAGCCCGGCGCTTTTATTTAAGGGCCAACTTAGTCGGCGTCGGGCCTGCCGGGGCCGCGTTGGATCACGTAGCGGCGATCTTTGTCGATTTGCTCGGCGGAGAGAAGGATGTGGCCAGCCTGTGCGCAGAAATGCGGCACGTCGAGCCAGCTTGCTGCATCGGTGGCGATGAGCAGAACCCGCGTGCCGGGCCGCAACTCATTCAGGATTTTGCGCGCGCGCAGAACGGGGAGGGGGCAGAGCAACCCGCGGGCATCGATTTCGATATCATGTTCCATAGCTTGCCGTAGTCAGGGCGAGTTGATTCGTCCACGAGGATGTGAGCAGGCAGGCGTTCAAATTCCGATGACGCGCGCGCAAAATTGCTCTATCGCCAAGCCATGGAACATTTGACCGATCTGATCTTCGACGCCAGCCTGTTGCCCGCGCTTTTCATTGCGATGATTGCGGGTGTGCTGTCTTTCTTGAGCCCTTGCGTGTTGCCGATTGTGCCGCCCTATCTTGCGTATATGGGAGGCGTTTCGGTTTCCGACATGGGATCGGAGAGCGCGGCGCGGCGGCGGGCGTTGATCGCCTCGCTTTTCTTTGTGCTCGGCCTTTCGACCGTGTTTTTGATCATGGGGGCGTCGGCATCGACTTTGGGGCGCATGGTTGGCGGCGCGCGCGACTGGCTGACCAAAGGCTCTGCGATTGTGATTATGATTTTCGGGGCGCATTTCATTGGCGTCTTCCGTCTCACGTTTATGGATCGCGAGTTGCGCGTTGAGGCAAAAAGCCAAGGCGGATCATCCTTCGGGGCCTATCTGCTGGGGCTTGCCTTCGCCTTTGGCTGGACGCCTTGTCTTGGGCCGATTTTGGGCACCATCCTTGGTTTGGCCACTGGTCAAGACGCGCCCGCGCGGGGCGGTGTTTTGCTTGTGGGATACGCGCTGGGGCTCGGGATTCCGTTTATTCTTGTGGCGGCGTTCTTCCCGCGCCTCAAAGGGGCGATGGCGTTCATGCGCAAACATATGGGCCGGATCGAGAAGATCTCCGGTTTGTTGTTATGGACGATCGGGTTGATGATGCTCACGGATCAGTTCTCGGCCTTGGCATTCTGGCTGTTGGAAACCTTCCCTGCGTTGGCTGTTATCGGGTGATGTGATCGCGTGACTCACGGCGCGCGCGATTCCGATTGGGGCGGCGCGATGTCGGTATGATCGCGATTTGAAGTGGGGTATTTTGATACCTATTTCACAAGTCACTGAAATACATACATAAAACTTGCATCACGGCGCTTGATTTTGATGCGGGAAAGGCCGATAAGCCCCCATCTGAATAGCTACAGCCTACCAAAGGGCCAACTTCGATGAAAACTTATACCGCAAAACCGGCGGAGATCGAAAAGAAATGGATCTTGATCGATGCTGAAGGCATCGTTCTCGGCCGTCTCGCAACGATCGTCGCTATGCGCCTTCGTGGCAAACATAAAGCAACCTTCACGCCGCACATGGATATGGGCGACAATGTGATCATCATCAACGCCGACAAGGTGCAGATGACGGGCGCGAAGCGTGAAGACAAGCGTTACTACTGGCACACTGGCCACCCGGGCGGGATCAAATTCCGCACCGCGCGTCAAGTGCTTGAGGGGGCTCACCCCGAGCGCGTCGTGATCAAAGCTGTTGAGCGGATGATTTCGCGCAACCGTCTTGGTCGTGCGCAGATGTCGAACCTGCGTGTCTACGCTGGTGTTGATCATCCGCATGAAGCTCAGCAGCCGGAAATCCTCGACGTTGCGTCGATGAACCCGAAAAACACCCGGAGCGCTTGATCATGTCTGAAGATCTTAAAACTCTCGACGACCTGAAATCGGTCGTATCCGGCACCGCTGCTGAAACCGTCGCGGCTGCTATCGTTCGCGAGCCTAAGCGCGATTCGCTTGGCCGTTCTTATGCAACCGGCAAGCGTAAGAACGCTGTTGCGCGCGTTTGGATCAAGCCAGGCACAGGCAAGGTCATCGTGAATGGCCGCGAGCAGGAAGTTTACTTTGCACGTCCGGTTCTGCGCATGATTCTGCGCCAGCCGTTCACCGTTGCAAATGTTGACGGCCAGTTCGACGTCTTCGCAACGGTTGTTGGCGGTGGTCTTTCGGGCCAAGCTGGCGCTGTGAAGCACGGCATTTCGAAAGCTCTCCAGCTCTTCGATCCGTCGCTGCGCGCACCGTTGAAAGCCGCTGGCTTCTTGACCCGCGACAGCCGCGTGGTTGAGCGTAAGAAATACGGTAAAGCAAAAGCTCGCCGTTCGTTCCAGTTCTCGAAGCGCTAAGTTTCGAAGCATACGATGCGAGAGGGCTGCCTTCGGGTGGCCCTTTTTCATATCTGGGGGGTGGGGGCATCTGGTTTTGGGCATGAAAAAGCCCCGCGCAAGCAGGGCCAGATCAAGCGCCAGATATTGATTACTCGGCTTCGTTCATTGGGGCCGCGTTCAGCAGGGCATAGCCCGCCGCGCCGAGCCGATCGTAGAGGCTGATTTGGGTTTCCAAGAAATCCACGTGGCCTTCCTCATCGGCGATGAGGGCCTCAAAGAGGTTCTTGGACACGTAATCCCGAACGCTATCGCAATAGTCACGCGCCTCGCGGTAGAGCGTTAGCGCGTCATGCTCGCCGGCCAAATCACATTCAAGCGTCTCGCGCGGCCCTTCTCCGATGCGCAGCGGATCAAGCTTTTGCAGATTCGGATGGCCTTCGAGGAACAGAATTCGCGCGATCAATTTATCGGCGTGGTTCATCTCCTCGATAAATTCTTCGCGCGACTTTTTGGCCATCTTCATCAGGCCCCAGTCTTCTTGAAGGCGGAAATGCACCCAGTATTGCGAGATCGCAGTGAGTTCAGAGCGCAAAGCAGCGTTTAGATACTCGATAACTTTGGCGTCGCCTTTCATGGCGGATCCTTTCTAATCTTTTGCGGCGTCTGGCCCTTGCGGGGTTACGCGCGCTTGGTGTTGCGCAGGCCGCGGAGTTCCGCGGGCACCTCAAGATTACCATTGGATCGCATAGTTGAAAGGAAAAGCGGCATACACCCGCCGCAATCGGCGCGTTTTCCCAGCGCGTGGTAGATTTTGCCTGGCGTGATGATTGTATCGGTGTCCGCGTTGCGCATCCAATCAATGGCGGCGTGGATGTCGCGGTCTGAGATATGCTGGCAATGACAAACAATCATCTGGCGGTCTCGCGCTGTTGCTGCGGGGTCATAGGCTCGGAATATACTGTTTTTGTCGGGAAATGCAATCCGACAAAAAGGGTAGGAATTAACGCTCGCGCGCGCTCCGCCCGTCAGTCCCTTTGCAACCGAGCGTGAAGACAGGTATGCACAAGAGAACTGTTATTCATAAGGCGACCCCATGTCAGTTTCGATGCTCTCCACCTTCATCAAGCCTATGCACCCTGAAGGGCGCAAATTCGTGGCGATTGCTGCGGCGATCACGCTTGTGCTGTTTCTCATTTGCGAACCCTTGGGGTGGATCGGCGCCGGACTGACAGTGTGGGTGTATTACTTCTTCCGTGATCCGGCGCGCACGACGCCTGTGCGGCGTTTGGCGGATGGAACGGTGTCCGATACGTTGGTTGTCTCGCCTGCGGATGGGATCATCTCGTTGCTCGAACAAGCTGTCCCGCCGGCCGAGCTAAACCTTGGTGATGCGCCGATGACGCGGATCTCGGTCTTTATGAATGTGTTCAACTGCCACGTGAACCGCGCGCCAATCGGCGGTAAGATTACCGAGATCGCTTATCGCGAAGGGAAATTCCTGAATGCCGCACTCGATAAAGCCTCGGTGGATAACGAGCGGAACGGGATGACGATCGAGATGGCGGATGGTCGGCGCCTCGGCGTTGTGCAGATCGCCGGCCTCGTTGCGCGCCGGATCTTGTGTGAGGTGAAGACGGGGCAGATGATCAATACCGGCGAGCGTTTCGGGTTGATCCGTTTTGGGTCGCGTTTGGATGTTTATCTGCCTGCGGGCGTGGAGCCGCTTGTTGCTTTGGGCCAGACGATGGTTGCGGGCGAGACGGTTCTCGCGGATTTGTCCGGCA
>NZ_JAXHCH010000001.1:370000-455325 GCF_042466415.1 Albirhodobacter sp. R86504
GAGTGATCAGAAGTGAGAATGTTGACATGAGTAGCGACAAAGAGGGTGAGAGACCCTCTCGCCGAAAGTCCAAGGGTTCCTGCTTAAAGCTAATCTGAGCAGGGTAAGCCGGCCCCTAAGGCGAGGCCGAAAGGCGTAGTCGATGGGAACCAGGTTAATATTCCTGGGCCAGGAGATGGTGACGGATCCCGAGTGTAGTTCCTCCTTATCGGATTGGAGGGGCTGCTTAGGGGTTCCTGGAAATAGCCCTCCGCAAGACCGTACCCTAAACCGACACAGGTGGACAGGTAGAGTATACCAAGGCGCTTGAGAGAACCACGTTTAAGGAACTCGGCAAAATGCCTCCGTAAGTTCGCGAGAAGGAGGCCCTATTCGGACGCAAGTCTGGGTAGGGGGCACAAACTAGGGGGTGGCGACTGTTTACTTAAAACACAGGGCTGTGCGAAGCCGTAAGGCGACGTATACAGTCTGACGCCTGCCCGGTGCTGGAAGGTTAAAAGGAGGGGTGCAAGCTCTGAATTGAAGCCCCAGTAAACGGCGGCCGTAACTATAACGGTCCTAAGGTAGCGAAATTCCTTGTCGGGTAAGTTCCGACCTGCACGAATGGCGTAACGATCTCCCCGCTGTCTCAAACGTGGACTCAGCGAAATTGAACTGTGTGTCAAGATGCACACTACCCGCGGTTAGACGGAAAGACCCCATGCACCTTTACTATAGCTTCGCACTGGCATCAGGATTGTGATGTGCAGGATAGGTGGTAGGCTTTGAAGCAGAAACGCCAGTTTCTGTGGAGCCTCCCTTGAGATACCACCCTTCGCACTCTTGATGTCTAACCGCGGTCCGTTATCCGGATCCGGGACCCTGCGTGGTGGGTAGTTTGACTGGGGCGGTCGCCTCCCAAAGAGTAACGGAGGCGCGCGAAGGTAGGCTCAGAGCGGTCGGAAATCGCTCGTTGAGTGCAATGGCAGAAGCCTGCCTGACTGCAAGTCTGACAAGACGAGCAGAGACGAAAGTCGGTCATAGTGATCCGGTGGTCCCGAGTGGAAGGGCCATCGCTCAACGGATAAAAGGTACGCTGGGGATAACAGGCTGATGATGCCCAAGAGTCCATATCGACGGCATCGTTTGGCACCTCGATGTCGGCTCATCTCATCCTGGGGCTGGAGCAGGTCCCAAGGGTACGGCTGTTCGCCGTTTAAAGAGGTACGTGAGCTGGGTTTAGAACGTCGTGAGACAGTTCGGTCCCTATCTGCCGTGGGTGTAGGATACTTGAGAAGAGTTGCCCCTAGTACGAGAGGACCGGGGTGAACGGACCACTGGTGGACCAGTTATCGTGCCAACGGTAGTGCTGGGTAGCTATGTCCGGACAGGATAACCGCTGAAGGCATCTAAGCGGGAAGCCCCCTTCAAAACTAGGTATCCCTTGAGGGCCGTGGAAGACCACCACGTCGATAGGCCAGAGATGTAAGTGCAGCAATGCATTCAGTTGACTGGTACTAATTGCCCGATAGGCTTGATTTGATCCAGTAGAAGATAAACTCTACGATCAACAAGTATACACAATAAACGTCAGTGACTTGACTTGGACATGGTTCTTTCTCGGTTTGGTGGTCATAGCGCGAGCAAAACACCCGGCTCCATTCCGAACCCGGCAGTTAAGTGCCGTCGCGCCAATGGTACTGCGTCTTAAGACGTGGGAGAGTAGGTCACCGCCAAACCTAGTAAGAACCAAGATATTCTCTCAAACGATACTCAAAAAACCCCAAAAGCTTAACCGCCCAAGGGGCTAACGTGCAACAAATCGCACACCGTCGCGGGATGGAGCAGCCCGGTAGCTCGTCAGGCTCATAACCTGAAGGTCGTAGGTTCAAATCCTACTCCCGCAACCATCGTTTCCGACCCAGCCCGTGCAAAAAGCGCGGGTTTTGTCGTATCTGCCTCCCCCAATGCCAAAATCCCCGCCAATTCCCCCGCAAGTTCAATGCGATGACCGTTCGGCGCGTCCACATCGGGGATCATACGCACCTCCGAAATCAGCCCGCGCAGCGCTTCCGTCGCCTCCATCTTAAGGCCTGGGTCTTGCAACGCCGATGACAGGTTGCGGATTTTGGTGCGGTAGAGGTCCGACAAGCTCGGATGCAGCCGCAGGGCAGGGGGCTCCGGGGTCGTTTCGAGAAGGCTGCTCAGCGTCGCCTTCTCGGATTTGAGTGTCGCCAGCCTATCCTTCATGCTCGGTTGATAAAGCCCATCCTCGATGGCCGCCATGATGCCACTGATCTTCTTCTCTACCTGAGCCAGATCGCGTTGAGCCTGTTTGTGCGCGGCTACGGCCTCCGCCGCCGTCGCGTTGAACGCCAGACGGTATGCCTCAACGAACGTGCTGATCAGATCGGGATGCAGAAGGCGGTCGCGCAGGCCTGTCAGGACACGGTCCTCGACGATCTCCCGTTCAATCGTCGCGCGGTTGGTGCAGATCGCCGCGCCCCTGTTGCGCGCGCCCGCGCAGCCATAGCGGGTTTTATTGATCAGCGTATAGCTGGCGCCGCAACAATCACATTTGAGCAAGCCTGAAAACAGATAGCCGGGGCGCTTCGCCCGCTCTAGCCGCAAGCGGCCATCTTTAACACCGGCCGGGTTCATCTCGGCCCGGATCGCGCCTTGCCGATCTTTGACCCGGTGCCACAGGTCATCCTCGATGATGCGGAGGTCTTCGACATCCTCGATCACCCAGTCTTGTGGCGGGTTCGGGCGTGCCTGACGCTTGCCGGTGGTTGGGTCCTTCACGAACCTTTGCCGGTTCCAGATCAGGCGGCCGATATAGAGCTCATTATTGAGGATACCTGTGCCCCGTTTCCAGTTGCCGGAAATCGTCGAAGGGCCCCATGTGCCATCCCCTTTGCCCGCATCGGGGGCGCTGATGCCTTCGGCATTGAGCTGAGCAGCCATTGCTCGGGCGGAAAGCCCTGAGGCATAGCCTTCGAAGATCCGGCGGATGATGGTTGCTTCTTCGGCGATGATCTCCCGCTCGCCGGTGGTCACGGTGCCATCGGCGAGCATGGTCTTTACGGCACGGTAGCCATAGCTGATCCCGCCTGCCGATTTGCCGTCCCGCACCCGGCCTTCGAGCCCGCGATGCGTCTTTTGCGCGAGGTTCTTCAGAAACAGCGCCGACATCGTGCCGCCAAGGCCGATGTGCATCTCATTGATCTCGCCTTCGGCCTTGGTGAAGATCTTCACATCGTGAAAGCCCATCCGCTTGTGCAGCGCGGCGATATGCTCCTGATCGCGCGACAACCGGTCGAGCGCTTCGGCCACGATAATATCGAATGCGCCGTTCATTGCGGCTTGCTGCATCGCCTGAAATCCCGGCCGCAGATGCGTGGCACCGCTCATCGCCTCATCTGCAAAGGTCTCCACGACCTCCCAGCCGTTATCCGCACAAACCCTGCTGCACAGGCGGGCCTGATCCTGGATCGAGGCTGCGGATTGCAGATCGGTGGAATAGCGGGCGTAGATCGCGGCCCTCGGTTTTGATCCCTGTCGCAAGGCGGTCATGACGGTCTCATTTTTTGTTGGGGCGTTGGGCGGCAATATCCTTCCGTGCGGCCTCGCGCGCCAGAAGGCGAACGAGTTCGACGAGGGCAGGATGCGGTGGCGCGTCGTTCTGCGCAACAGTTTTGGCAAGCGCGGTGTTCGGGGGGGCTGCGCAAGCGGGGGCCGCTGCCGGTTTGGCCGCGTCCTTCCGTTTGGCAATATCCCTCATATCCCGTGCCATCGGCCGAGTGCTCCCCTGCGCTCAAAAGCCATGCTCTTGAGCGGTCTAAGTTGATGAATTGTGCGGGAAGTGTCCCGTTGCTTGTGGTCATCAGTATACCTCGGGGGAGTGTAGGGTTGGCGCGCGAATTGCTGGCTTTGCCGGCGAAACGGACGGATTTTGTGGATAACCTACCCCTGGCGGGGCCATTTTGGCGGCCGGAGCGGCGTGCTGTCGGACGGCGGCGTTGGATAAAATATTACCCGGAGGGAGTTATCTGTAGTTTGGCTGACTCCATCGGCGAAGGAAGTTTGCGTCGAGCGGTAGGGGGGGGATGGGCGGTCTTCGGCGCCATCCAAAGGGCGGAGGGCGTTGCGGGTGACTCCCCGCGCGGGCGCTGCTGATGAGCGCCCGCGCGGCGGTGTTGACGGCTACGGGATGGCCACCATCTCGACCTTCGCGAGCCAGTGGTTTGCTTCGACCTCATCCAGATCCCGCGTGTTGAGCAGCGCTTTGGCCATCTGCTCCAGCAGCGCGCGGTTTGTGGAGAGGATCGAGAGGGCCTGCGCTTCGGCCTCCTCAATATGGGCGCGAATGCGGGCATAGACCGGTGTTGACAGCAGTTGTGCTGTGCGGGTCTCACCCAGCCAGACGGGGCCGAAGTCGCCCAGCCCCAATTGCGTGTGAAGCGCGATGGCCAGCTCTGTCGCCTTTGCGAGATCTGTTTGATCGCCGCCGCCCGAACCGGAGGAGACCTCGCCTAGGATCAGCTGTTCGGCGGCGCGCCCTGCCATGGTCTGGGTGAGGGCGGCCATGTGATCGCGCAGCAAAATCTGTGCGCGGGTCTGGTGCCAGTCGACGAGGCCCCCGCCGGCGCGGTGCAGGGCGATACGCTGGACGGTGCCGAGGCTGAGCGCCTTGATTGCAATCGCGTGCCCGCATTCATGCAGCGCCACCCGCCAATCCAGCCTTGGATCATCCTGCGGCTTGAGCGCGTCTTGGAGATCCTGCAGCGTCAATGCGCGCTTGGCCCCGCGCGCGTTGGTGCGGCATTGCCGGATTGTGGCGTCGACATCGGCGGCGCTCAGGCCCACCGACAGAGTGGCGAGGCCACGAAGATGTGCCTCTGGCCAGTCCTGCAGGTGACGTTTGAGCACGCCTAGCAAGGCTTCGGCCCTCGGGAGCGGCAGTTCGATTTTGAGGTCGAACCGCCCCGCACGCAGGACAGCCGGATCGATCTGGTGCAGGTGGTTGCAGGTGCCGATCACGATCACCCCTTCCTCGCGTGCGACCCGATCCATCTCCGCCAAGAACGTGTTGATCACTTGCCGGTGATAGAGCTGATTGCGCCGGTCAGGGGCTTCGCGCGAGCCGACGGAGTCGATCTCGTCGATGATCAGCACCGCAGGCGTGTTGCTGCGGGCCTCAGCGAAGGTGTCGCGCATTGCGCTGAGCATATCGCCGAGATGTCCGCGCGATTGCCATTCCCCGAAGCTCCCCGTCACCACGGTGAAACCGGCACTGTTGCCGATGGCTTGCGCGAGCCAGATTTTGCCGGTGCCCGGGGGGCCATACAGGATGAGCGAGCGGCTCAGCGCGTGCCAGGAGATCTCTCCGGCGCGCCAATCGCGCAGATCCCGCGCCAGTTGATGCGCGGCGCGCAGGGCGGGGCCATTGCCGGTGAAGTCGTCGAGCTTGGGCGCATTGCTGATGGGTTTTGGCTCTGCGCTGGCGGTGTTTGCAAGGCGCTCCGCTACCTTGCGCGCGGTGGGGGCGCGCAGCGCGAGCGCGATGCGTGTTGGATCGGCCTTTGCGAGATGCGCCTCCTCTGGCAGGGCCGCCCGGACGGCCAGCTCGTCAATCCGGCCCGTGGCGGAATGCGTTGCCCGCATCAGGGCAATCAGCACGTCCGGCGTGATCGGCGCGAGCTGGAGCGTATGGGTTGTGTCCGGCGTCAGCATCGGCGGGCGCGTTACCATAGGCGGCAGGGCGATGAGGATCGGCATCGCGAGGTCGATCACGGAGGCGATATTGGCGTTCAAGCCATGCGTCATCGCGCCGCCTTCCAGCCCCTGCAGCGCGATTGAGCAGAGATAGTTCGCCTTTGCCTGTGCTCTCGCATTGGTGCCCAGTGACCAGCCTTGCGGCAAAAGATGCCTCAGCGCGTCTTGCAGCAGATCGAGATCCCCCTCGGGCACGCCCTCAATCACCGTGATCGCGCCATCTTTGAGGCGCGCAGCCAGAGCGCTTGCCGATACGAAACTTGCCGCCAAGCGGATCAGCAGCAGGAGTTTGCGCGTCGGCAAGCGGACAGCGGGCTGGCTGCGGCCGTGCTCATCCGTTGCGGCAGGATCGTCCCCCGCTTGCGCGATTGCGTCCCTCAGCGCGTCGGGCAGGTGCTGCACATGATAGCCCGCATTCAACAGCTCCAGCGGTGTCGCGAATGTCTCTGCGGAGGCCTTCTGCGTTGAGGTCTCGAAGGCGAAGTCTTCCGTGAGGTCGTCGAGCGTTTGCAGCGAGGGGCTGGTTGCTGCCTTCTGCATCCGGCGGATGGATTGGGCGGCAAAGGACCACCAGTCCGGCCGGATAGGGGCAGGGGCGGAGACGGTTGTAGTGCTGAGGATGTGCGGTGTTTGGGTCATGGCGGATCTCTAAAGTAAGGGGCGGCGCGCGGCGCGTGCCAGCTCGGCGAGGTTTGGGATGGATGCGTAGGGATGTTTTGAGGCCCAGCCGGATAAAATCTGGCTGGGGAGCGATGAGATCATTCAGCTTTTTGCGAAACTTCCGGATAGGAATGGCCACGTTCTTAGCGGGACGATGTGTCGCCGATTATCCGGAAAAGATGTCGTCGGCGATCCGGTAGCGCGCAGCTATGGCTGGTTCCCGGATTCTCCGGTTGAGCGGCTTCCGGTTGCGTGTCCGATCTTCCGGATGCCGGCGCATATGACCAACCGCAGTCTCGTCTCCGGTTACCGCGATGTGCGGCTCCGCTTGCGGGGAGATTTGCGCGCCGGAGCTTGTCCCGCTGTCGCGGTGACGCGGCTCTCGATGCGGTCGAGCATTTGCTGCAGGACGGGCAAAATCTGTGGGCGATAGATCTCGGAGACAACATTCATCAGCGCGCTGAACTCCTCCGCTGGGACGATCTCGGCGGCATGCGTGCGGCGCAGATCGGCATGGGCGCGTTTCTCAATGGCGCAGGCATCGTGGCCGGTGGGCATCGCGACCACGCGCAAAACCTCCACTTGCGCCGATTTGGGCAGGCCCAGCTGGTGGCGATGCCGTTTGGCGGGATGCGCGCTATAGCCCAGCTTGAGGAAGTGTTGGTCCTCAAACCGGATATCCAGCAGGTAGAGGAAGGAGGGTTTGGACGTCCAGCTTTGCCCGCAAGCGGCACAATCGCATTGGCCCCAGCGCATGTTCGTCACCGCGATGCGTTGCTGATGCCCGCAGCTATGTTGATAGTGCCGGTAATTGGCGTTGCCATCGGGATCGGGGCCGAGGCGCGTCCAGTTGAAGCGCCGCGCTTCCGCCGCTTCGCGCGCGGTCAGGCAGGTCTCGCACCGCGCGGCGACCAAGCCCCGCGCGACCCGATCGACAAAGGCGAATTGGCGGCGGCTCTCGTGGCCGCAGGGCAGGCGGTAATGTCCGTAATGGCGATTGTTTTGATCGCGTCCGAGCCAGCCCAGTCCGGCAGACAGGGCCGTTTGGCGCCACCGCCGCTCAATGCAGTGGTGGCACAGCGGCTGATTGTTCATCACGACAAAATGCCGTGTGACGTTGATGCCGCTGCACATATGGCAGCGCAGCGCGAGATGCAGGTGATCCTTCACCCGCGCGATCAGATCAAAGCCTTTGGCTTTTGCCGCCGCGGCCCAATGGGCGTGGAGCGCGCCGTGATAGAGGGGCGGCAGGGCCGCGTTCTGTTCAAGCGCAGGCGCTTGGGGGATAAAAAGAGGATTCATGGAAAAGTCTCCTGAGGGGATTGAACAATCACAGGCCAATGGAGCGCAGCCCTGCGGATGCGGCGCCATAAGCGGTGGGTGCAATCAAGGATGGGGAGAGGGCAGGGCGCGCAGCCGCGCCTCTGGGGCGCTGGCGCGGTCAAGCGACGGGCGCGAGATCCATCGGTTCAGAAACTGTGAATTCGACGTCAATCACGTCGCTATGCTCGGCAAGCTGTGCCAGCGCGTTGAGCTGCGCCTTTGCCGCGTCAATCATCAGGCGGAGGCGACGCGCAACCGGATCCTCTCCGGGGCAGGCAAACAGATCCGCGTGCTGATCCACGCTCTTGAGAAGTTTGAAGAAGCTCGCCGAGGTCTCGCAGTCGATTAGCAGCCGCGTCACCATTCCCATCCGCCGCAGCGGCACATCCAGCGCCCGGGTCAGCCGCGTGTCGCGCAGCCTGTCCAGCGCCGCAAACATCGCAACGCGGTTGCGCTCCGCATCAACCACCCAGCTGTCCACCGCCGGATCAAAGCTGTCGATATGCTCAAGGTCGCGCTCGGAGTCGATGTAAGCCGACAGCGCCTGCAACATCGCCATGAACGCGCGCGTCACCGGCGTATGCGTGAAGCTCGTCGGCGCTTTCGGAATGAAATACCCGGTGCTATAGAAATGATTAGCCATAATTGATCTCCTAAGGATCGATGTGGTTAGGGCGGAGACGAGAGAGTAGGATCTCTTGCTTCTGCCCGATCAATATGCAATTATACCATTACGATGTCAACATCATAATGGTATAATTCTAATGGCCCCACCAAAAAAAGATACGGAAGCGCTCACGCTGCGCCTTCCTCGTGAACTCATAGACGCGATTGATGATCGTCGTCGCGTAGAGACGGACGTTCCTACGCGACCTGAAATGATCCGCCGCGCTCTCGTGCAGTGGCTGGAACTGACTGGCTCAGGCACCTGAAAAATTAGGCTGATTGGCGCAGCACGCGTTATCCACATTTAAATTGCCCTGACCGCAGGATTGTATTTGCGGGGCGCTTTATGTGGATAAGCGCTGAAACAGGCCATTCGCTGTTTTGAATAATCGAACATCTGAACACAGATAGACACCAGTCGATCTGTGAAAGGATGTGAAAGATGATGAAAGACGGAGCAGATCCGGTGTAACCAACCGGTTGCTACCGCGGTGACTGGGCCTTGATGCGAGCGACGAGGTCTTCGTCGTCGACGAAGTCGTCGAGGAATGTATGCCAGGTTTCGGTCGTTACGCGCGCGTCCCTGAGCATATCTTTCAGTTCATCGATACCGTCATCGGTCAAGGCGGTGATAGTCTCGTCTGGGCCGGTATAGACGCTGATGATTGCCCCATAGCTCAGATTGTCGTCCTTGTAGACGATGGCCTCCAGAAGCTCGGGGTCTTCACCCAGCATCTTGGTGACATGGTCGAGGGTGCAGACGTGGCTGACGATTGCCATCAGGCGGCCTCCGCCTGAGGCGTGGTCAGCGGCGACCAGTTCCATGGCAACAGATCATTGATCCGATTGATCTTATGATCGTGGATGCGGGCCAGTATGTCGGCGAGGTAGGCCTGCGGATTGAGGCCGTTCATCTTGGCGGTCTCGATGATGGTCATGGCGCGGGCCAGCGTTTCAGCGCCGGTGTCGGCCCCTGCGAAGAGCCAGTTTTTCCGGCCGATGCCGATCGGGCGCAGGGCACGTTCGGCCGGATTGTTGTCGACGGCCACCCGGCCGTCTTCGAGGAAGAGACTGAAGGCGCCCCGTCGGCTGAGCCCATAGCGAAACGCCTTGGCCAGATCACCCTTGCCGGGGATCAGCGAGAGCTGCTGCTCTGACCAGGCGAAGAAGGCCGCAACCTTCGGGGCGCTGAGCTTCTGGCGGGCGGCGAGACGGATTTCGGCCGAACAGCCGTTGATCTCCCGCTCGATGTCATAGAGCGCGCCGATGCGGTCGAGCGCCTCGCGGGCAATTGCGGATTTCGTCTTGCCCCATTCATCATGGAAGTCGCGCCGAAGGTGAGCCCAGCAGGCGGCCTCCCGCAGACGGGGCGTCCCGTCAGGGTCCGGGCCGTATAGCTTGGCATAGCCCTTGTATCCGTCGGCCTGCAGAATGCCGCGGGTCTGGGCGAGATGGCGATGGACGTGTTCTTCCTTCCAGTCCGGCGCGAAGGCATAGACCGCGCCGGGTGGCGACGTGCCTGCCCAAGGGCGTTGATCCCGGACATAGGTCCAGATCCGGCCCTTCTTCACGCCCTTGACCAGCCCCTTGTCGCGCTGAGACCGGTCCAGCACCCGGATCGGTGTATCATCGGCATGCAGCAGGTTGCTGACCATGACATCCGCCTCGATCCTTTCGATCAGCGGCTGGAGCACCTTCATGGCGCGGCCGCACCAGTCGACCAGCGTGCTGTCGGGGATATCGGCCCCCATGCGCGCAAAGATCTCGTGCTGGCGATAGAGGGGAAGGTGATCGTCGAACTTGGAGACAAGGATGTGGGCCAGCAGGCCAGCACCGGCCATGCTGCCCGGGATGGGCCGACTGGGCGCAGGCACCTGCACCATGCGCTCGCAGCGGCGGCAGGATTTCTTGGGGCGGGTAATCTGGACGACCTTCAGTTGCGCCGCGATCAGATCCAGCATCTCGCTGACATCCTCACCCACCATCCGCAGGTCGCCGCCGCAATCGGGGCAGCAGCTGCCAGGGTCGAGCTCCTGCCGCTCGCGCGGCGTGCTGTCCGAGACCCGGGGTCGACGGCGGGATGGGCGATCGGCGACCTCGCCGGCGACAGCCGTTTCCAGCGCGCCCTTGTCCTGGCCGTCCTCCATGAGCGCCGTCTCGCTCTCGGCCGCGGCGATCAGCAGATCCTCCAGTGCCAGCTCCAGCTGCTCGATCTCGCGTTCGATCTTTTCCGAGGACTGGCCGAAGACCTGCTTCTTCAGCTTGGCGATGCGCAACCGCAGGGTCTGGATCAGCGCGTCATGGGCGCGCAACGTGGCCGAGATCTTCGCGTTCTCCGCCTGCAAGGCCGCGACCAGCGCCTTCAGAAGCGCCGGATCATCAGGAAGAGTTTGGGCCGCTTTCGACATGCGCCCTGATACCACAAGGCCCCAAGAAAGACCATAAAAACAAGGCGTTTCAACGCCATTTCTTAGCCTACGCGAGCCGGTGGCGCACCCCAGTCCGGCCTGCGCCAGTCAATCCCTTCCCAGAGCATGGCGAGTTGCGCCGAAGTCAGCCGCGCTGCGCCGTCACCGCGCGCGGGCCACGGAAAGCGGCCCTTCTCCAGCACCTTATAGTAGAGGCAAAACCCCTGACCGTCCCAATGAAGCAGCTTCAGCCTGTCGCCCCGACGCCCGCGGAACGCGAAGACCGCACCACTGGTGGGCTTCTGCCGCAGGTGATCCTGCGCCAAGGCCGCCAGGCCTGCGATCCCCTTCCTCATGTCGGTCACGCCGCAGGCCAGATAAACTCGAACCCCGGTGCCCGGCCCGATCATGCGGTTTCTACAATGCGGATCAGACGCGTCAGCGTGCCCGTATCCAGAGCCGGGTCGAAGCGCAGGCAGCGGCCATTGGCCAGTTGCAATTCGATGTTGGAAGGGGGCGCCGCCGCCGGCTCTACACTCGGCGCAGGCACGGCAAGATCTGCCGGCATCTCCAGCTCCACCGGCAGGAACAGGGCCTCCGGAAACGCCGAAAGCAACCCCTTCCTCTTCATCTCGTGCCGCCAAGAATAGATCTGCTGGCGCGTCACATCATGCCGCTGCGCAACCTGCGTCACCGTCGCGCCGTCCGCCCCAACCGACAATACGATCTCGAGCTTCGCCTCGTCGCTCCACCGCCGTCGCCGTTCCAGTCCCAGAATATCGCCACGCATCGCAAACCCCGCATAAGACACGTCGCAAACGACGTCGCTATGAACGTGCCATATCAGATCAGCGAAAATTCAGGCAGGCGGTGGCAATCGGGCGGTTACGATCCTGTGCGCCGGAAGCGCGAAAAGATCTCGCGGAAAAGGCGGGGAATTGTTGAGTGCCGGCCGCGGATGTGCCCGTTATGCGGCTGATTGCTGAGGGAATGCGCCACGACCGTTCATCCTATTGATCATTGCCGCAAAGCAGCTTTGCCAAAGCCGACACAAATCAATATTGTGGTAAGCTTCTCATTTTCTTGCGCTGTGCCGTTCATAGATCTTCTTCGTTGCAAAGTAATCTCCTTGTTGCACTTTACTAGAAGTAAATTTCTCACCCGCAACTCTCAATCTCACCACTAAATAGAGGTCACTGCCTACAGCATTCGAAATCTTCTCAAGATCTCCGGTCGAACAGCATGTAGTCACGGCGAAATTCGAACCAAGTCCTCGTAACCGCGCAGGAAACCACTCTTCCAGCCAAAACTTCCAGTAAGCGATTGTTTCGTGACCAAACGTGAACGCTACTTGATCGGTGAAAGGTTCAGCAATGTGCGAAAAGCCATTGATTTTAAATTTCGGTTCAACATAGCCACGCATACAGAGCTCTGCTTGCCAGCGACCAGTTCCTCGAGGGTAAACTCTCTCGACCAATTTATTACCGCCTGTTCTGATTATATGACCAAAAAGCTCCCTTAGCTGTCCCTGATGCTCTTCCTCTGAAACGACGATACATTCCCAATCGATGTCAATTCCACGTTCATCAGACCGAAGCGGTCCACTGGCAAATAGCGGGACTTCACCGGGAAGCTTCCATTCGTTCAAGAAACGCTGCAAAACGGCATCACTTAGTTCTGCGCCTGAAATATTGAGGTCGGCAAATGGTCTGCCCCCACCGAGTGGTCCAGTTTGAATGTTAGTGCATGGTCGGCCTCTGGTCTATCGGGACGATGCTTTTGGGCGCTGGCGGACGGTACCCTAAGGCGCTGTGAGGTCTGACGGTGTTGTAGTGACGACGCCATCTCTCGATCAGGACCTGGGCCTCGCGCAATGTGGTGAAGACCTCGCCGTTCAAAAGTTCGTCCCGGAACCGTGCGTTGAAGCTCTCGCAATAGCCGTTTTCCCATGGTGAACCCGGCGCGATGAAGGCGGTTTTCGCGCCTACAGCTCCGATCCATGCCCTCACCTTCTTGGCGATAAATTCGACGCCATTGTCGGACCTTATGTATTCCGGCGGTCCGCGGAGAATGAACAGGTCGGTCAATGCGTCGACCACGTCTGTAGAATTCAGCTTGCGTTTGACACGGATCACCAGAGCCTCCTTCGTGAACTCCCTCTCGGCATTTGCTGCGCAAAAGCCTGCCAGGCAGCGCATCGATGATATTTAGCGTGCGGAAGATCCGCCCGTCATGGGTTCGGTCTTGGACGAAGTCGTAGGACCAGACATGGTTCGGACGCTCCGGCCGCAGCCGCACGCAAGAACCGTCATTCAGCCAAAGCCGACACTTCTTAGGTTGTTTTTGCGGGACTTTCAGCCCCTCCCGCCGCCAGATCCGTTCGACCCTTTTATGGTTCACATGCCAGCCGCTGTTGTTCAGCATTCCAGTGATCATGCGATACCCATAGCGTCCGAACTCTTCTGTCAGCGCGATGATGTCCTCGGTCAGCCGTTCTTCGTCGGGCAGACCGATGGGCACCTTGCGCTGGGTCGAGCGATGCTGTCCCAAGGTGCGGCAAACTCGGCGCTTTGATACGCTGAGAGTCTGCCGCACATGGTCGATACATCGACGACGGCGGGAAGGGCTTAGAAGTTTCGCTGACGCTGACCTTCGGTTCCCCGGGCGGCCTCGGTCAGGATCATCTTGTCCAGCGTCAGATCTGATACGGCGCGCCTCAGCCGGATATTCTCTGTCTCCAACTCCTTAAGCCGTTTGAGCTGATCCCGACTCATACCGCCATACTGCTTGCGCCAGCGGTAATAGGTCTGCTGCGTCACGCCGATCTGGCGCACCGCCTCTGCAATCCCCATGCCTTGTCCTTGCAGCACTTCAATCTGCCGCAGCTTCAGCACGATCTCTTCGGGTTTGTCTCTCTTTCCAGCCATCTCTGGTCCTCCTGAAATGGGATCATACTATCCCAGTTGGTGGACCAATTCAGTGGGGGCACTCCACACACAAATGCCGTCGGGGGGCGGTTACATCATCAACGCCAATATGCCCCTATCGACCATTCTCTCTCGTGCCACAATGCCAAGGCATGATCATGTTATACACGCACCCGCCGGTAGGGGGCTGGACGGCAACGGCCCCATCTATTCACGAATTCGGTTGCTCACACACCCTCATAGGATTGCGTGATGTCGAGAGACTGATCTGTGCTAGCGAGCGCGTCGGCGCGCGCGTCTATACTGCGCCGATATCTTACCAAAAATTGATTGCGCTAAAGATGTCATCCGAGAGGTGGCAAGGGTTTGGTGCGACGCGTTTGGCCGGAAAGGTCTCCCTATGAACTGGACTCTTATTGAAACGAAATGGACCGAAATGGCGCGTCGTGTGCGCCCTGATTGGGCTGTGACAAAGTGCCAGCGCGGAGGATCCACGCCGCAAGATACGATCCCTGCGGATAACACTGCTGCGCGGGTTGATCTGCAAGGTACGAAAGCCGCCGATGAGGCGCACCTCGTCGAATGAGGAGTGGCCGCACCCCGCGACACTGGGCCCGCCGAATGATGCCGATTTTCCATGGACACAGCCGGAAGCCTCAACTCTGGCAGGACACAGCGGTGATCCGGTCTGAATTGTTTGGAACAGAGCGGCTCGAACACCATGCCTTGTCGCTGGCAGCGGCGCAGACAATCCGTCCAATGCGGAGATCGCAAACGGATAGGCGGCCTGCGTGGTTCCTCGGCGTATTGGCGCGCGGGAAGGGAACTGGCGACATTGTCCTGCCGCTCACTGCGCGGGTCGAAGACAATGCCGAGGCCCTGCTTGCGGCCTATCGGTCTTGCGCGCGAAACCTGCATGAGGGGCGGGCGATTTCGCCGGCGGCGGAATGGCTTTTGGATAATTTCCACCTTGTCGAGCAGCAGTTGCGCCAGATTGCCTCGGATCTGCCGCCCGATTATTACCGCCAATTGCCCAAGCTCGCGCAGGGCCCGTTCGCGGGATATCCTCGGGTTCTGGGCGTGGCATGGGCCTATGTCGCGCATAGCGATAGCCTGCTCTCCGAGCGGTCGCTCGCGCGGTTTGTGAAATCTTACCAGACAGTTAGCCCGTTGACGATTGGCGAAATCTGGGCGATTGCGATCACCCTTCGCATCGTTTTGGTTGAAAATATGCGCCGCCTTGCGGGCCAGATCGCGCTGGCCAGCGATCAGCGCGCCGTGGCGGACGCCAGCGTCGATCTCGTGCTCACGGCGAAGGGGGAGGCCGCGAAGTCGCCTTTTGACGCGCTGCACCATGCAACGGTGCCGCTGGAGGGAAAGCCGCTGCCCGATATCGTCGCGGCGCAGATTGCCAAGCGCCTGCGCGGGTTTGATCCCAGCGATACGCCGCTCTTGGCGTGGCTCGAGGATCGCCTGCAGCAGCAAGGCACGAGCGTCGAGGCGGTTGTGCAACGGGCCCAGCTCCGTCAGGGGGCCTCGAACATCACCATGCGCAATATCGTGACCAGTATGCGCTTGGCCTCGGAATTGGACTGGGCGGATTTCGTTGAAGAGGTCAGCCTGATCGACACCTGTCTGCGTGAGAATTCGGCCTTCGCACAGATGGATTTTGCCACCCGCAACAGCTACCGCACCGCGATTGAGGTCCTCGCGCGCGGATCGGATTTGACGGAGCTTGAGGTGGCCGCCGCTGCCCTGCGCGACGGGGAGATCGTCGCTTCCGTAGGGCCGTCGGAGCAGGGGCGAGCGGGTCTTGGGGGGGCTTTGATTGGCCCGCAAAGGGCCGCGTTTGAGCGGCAGATTGGCTATCGGCCGCCGCTGTTGATGCGGCTCTTGCGCCCGCTGCGCCGCCTCGGCCTTCGCGGCTATGTCGGGGCTATCGTGCTGATCAGTATCGAAATTCTGGCGGTCTCGCTATGGGCTGCGGGCGTGTCGGGTTTTGCTGCGCTGGCCTTGGGGCTCGCGGGTGCGATGGCTGCGACGGAGGCGGGTACCGCGCTGGTCAACCTCGTGATCACGCGCAGCGTCAAGCCGCGTCTTTTGCCCGCGCTGGATCTCTCCGCAGGCATTCCCCCCGCGCTTTGCACGCTGGTCGCGGTGCCCGTGATGCTGCGCAGTCTTGAGGAGCTGCACGCGCAGATCGAACAGCTCGAAGTGCATCACCTGTCCTCCGTTGGCGGCGCGTTGCATTACGCGCTTTTGTCCGATGGGCCGGATGCGCCGACCGAGACCACGCCGCAGGATGCGGTCTTGCTGGCACAGGCGCGCGCCGCGATTGAGCAGTTGAATGCCAGCTACCCGTCAGCGCAGGGCAACCGCTTCTTGTTCCTGCACCGCCATCGCCAGTGGAATGCCTCTGAGGGTGTTTGGATGGGGTGGGAACGCAAACGCGGCAAGCTGACCGAGCTGAACCGCCTGCTCCGCGGGGCGCTGGATACGAGCTTCCTGCCGCACTCGCCGGTGCCGCAAGATGTGCAGTTCGTGATCACCTTGGATGCCGATACGCGGCTTTTGCGCGATACGGTGGCGCGGATGATCGGCAAGATGGCGCATCCTCTAAACCGCGCGATCTTCGATCCCACCCGTCAGCGGGTGATTGCGGGCTACGGGATTTTGCAGCCGCGCGTCACGCCCTCCTTGCCCATCGGCACCCAAGGCTCGCTGTTCCAGCAGGTGTTTTCCAGCCCCGGCGGGATCGAGCCCTATGCGGCGGCGATCTCGAATGTTTATCAAGATCTGTTCGGGGAGGGGTCTTTTACCGGCAAAGGGATCTATGATGTCGATGCCTTCAGCGCGAGCCTCAAAGGCCGCGTGCCGGAAAACAGCCTGTTGAGCCATGATCTTTTCGAGGGGATTTATGCCCGCGCGGGGCTGGCGACGGATATTGACGTGGTTGAGGATTATCCCGCCCGGTTTGATGTCGCCGCCCGCAGGCAACATCGCTGGGTGCGGGGTGATTGGCAGCTTTTGCCGTGGATTTTCGGTGCCTCGGGGCGCGCACTGCCTGCGGTGGGGCGTTGGAAAATGATCGACAACCTGCGCCGCTCTCTGGTCGCGCCGTTCAGCGTGCTCGCGCTCGGATTGGGGATGTTGCTGCCTTTGCCCATCGCGCTGGCATGGGCGGGGGCGGTGCTGTTGATGCTGTCTTTGCCGCAGCTTGTCGGGCTGCCCTTTGCGATCCTGCCCGGGCGCGCCGGGATCACCGCGCGCAGCCATGTCGCCGCTTTGCGCGCCGATGCCCGCACGTCTCTCGCGCAGATCGCGCTGAATATCGCGTTTCTTGCGACCACGGCGGCGCAGATGGGGGATGCGATCACGCGGACGCTGTTCCGGCTGATCTGGAGCCGCAAGTCTTTGCTGCAATGGGAGCCCTCGGCGGCGTCCGGCGGGCGGGCGCGGCTGGGCCTGTTGGGCCAGTATCGCCAGATGGCGGGCGGTGCTGTGCTTGCCCTTGTGATCTGTGGCGGGGCGGTGTTGTTCAATCCGGTGATCTGGCCTTTGGCGCTGCCGCTTGCGGTGTTATGGTCCTGCGCCCCTATAATCGCGCGGCGGATCAGCCTGCCGTGGCGCGCCCCCGACGATCTGCCGCTTACGGCGGAGCAAACCGCGACGCTGCGCCAGATCGCGCGCAGCACTTGGTGCTATTTCGAGACATTCGTGACCGAGGCGGATCATTTTCTGCCGCCCGACAATTTCCAAGAAACCCCTGTGCCGCAGGTGTTTCACCGCACATCTCCGACCAATATCGGCCTCTATCTTCTCTCCACCACGGTGGCGCGGGATATGGGCTGGATCGGGCAGGCGGCGGCGGTTGTGCGGCTGGAACAGACATTGGCAACCCTGTGCGATATCCCGAAATATCGCGGCCATCTGTTCAATTGGTATGATACCCGCGATTTGCGCGTGTTGGAGCCCGCCTATGTCTCCTCCGTCGATAGCGGCAATCTGGCGGGGCATTTGATCGCGGTGGCGCAGGCCTGTCGTGAATGGCGCGAGGCGCCGCTCTCGAAAGCGGATCGCCATCGCGGCCTCGCCGACACATTGGCCCTCGCGCGCCAATCCTTGCCCCCCGAGGCTACCAGCTTGGCGGCCCCCGATTGGGCGGCAGCCCTCGCCGCGATCAGCGCGGCCAACGCGCGGCATGAGAGCTTCGAGGCGCTGCGCGATCTTGCGGGCGCGGCCCTTGCGCAGGGCGATGCGCCGGATGGGCTGCGCGCGGTGAGGCGATGTATCGCGGATCATATCGCGGATGACGGGGCAGACACCGGGCCAGACACCGGGGCAGCGGCGCGGCTCGCAACGGCTGAGGATCTCGCGCGCCGCCTCGCGATGGAGATGGATTTCGCCTTCCTCCTCGATCCTGACAAGAAGCTCCTCTCCATCGGCTTCTCGGTCTCGAGCAACGCGCTGGATCTGAATTGCTACGATCTCTTGGCCTCGGAGGCGCGACTGGCGAGCCTGTTTGCGATTGCCAAGGGCGATGTCGAGACGCGGCATTGGTTCCGGCTCGGGCGCTCCGCGACCCCGATCGGGGCGGGGTCGGCGCTGATCTCATGGTCGGGGAGCATGTTTGAATATCTGATGCCCTCGCTGGTGATGCGCGCGCCCAAGGGCTCGGTTCTCGATCAAACCAACCGCCTGATCGTGGCGCGTCAGATTGCCTACGGGGCAGCCAATGCCATGCCATGGGGGGTGTCGGAATCCTCCTATAACGCCCGCGATCTGGAGATGACCTATCAATATTCCAATTTTGGCGTGCCCGGATTGGGGCTCAAACGCGGGCTGAGCGCGAACCGCGTTGTGGCCCCCTATGCGACCGCTTTGGCCGCGATGGTGGATCCGCGCGCGGCGCTGCGCAATCTGGCGCATCTGGAATCGTTGGGCGTGAAGGGGGACTACGGTTTCTACGAGGCGGTCGATTTCACGCTCGCGCGCATGCCGCAGGGGATAGATCATGCGGTTGTGCGCAGTTTCATGGCGCATCATCAGGGCATGACGATCACCGCCATCGCCAACACCGTGATGGAGGGCGCTTTGCGCCGCCGTTTCCATGCCGAACCTATGATTCAGGGCGTTGATTTGTTGCTGCAAGAGCGGGTGCCGCGCGATGCGACCTCCGCGCCGCCTCACGCCGAGGAGGTGCTCGTCGCCGCCACGGAGACCTCTGACACCCCGATCTTGCGCCGCTTTGACGCCCCAGATCGCGCTGCGCCGACGGGGCATTTGCTCTCAAATGGCCAATATGGCCTGATGCTGACGCCGCAGGGCGAGGGCTATTCCCGCTGGCGCGATATGGCGATCACGCGCTGGCAGGGCGAGACCGGCCAAGCCGCGCTGGGCTCGTTCATCTTCGCGCGCGATCTGGCGTCGGGCGCGCTTTGGTCTGGCGCGCTTCAACCGACGGGGGCCGACCCCGCGCGCCATAGCGCCGTGTTCTGCGAGCATCACGCGGCCTTCACGCATCAGGATGCGCGGCTGAAAATGCTGACCGAGGTCGTGGTCTCCGCCGAGGATGACGCCGAGGCGCGCCGCGTCACCCTGACCAATGCCAGCCGTCATAGCCGCGAGATCGAGCTGACCTCCTATGCGGAATTGGTGCTGGCGCCGCCCGCCGCCGATCATGCGCATCCGGCGTTTTCCAAGATGTTTGTGGTCACCGATTATCTGCCCGAATTGGGCGTGATCATCGCCACGCGCCGTCGCCGTTCCCCCGGCGATCCCGAGATCTGGGCCGCGCATATCGCAATCGTTGAGGGCGAGGAGAGCGCGGAGATCCAGTTCGAGACCGACCGCGCGCAGTTCATCGGGCGCGGCGGCACGATCAGTTCGGCGGCGATGGCGCAGGGGCCTTTGTCAAACACCAAAGGCACGGTGCTCGATCCGATTTTCGCGATCCGGCGCACGGTGAAAATCCCTGCGGGCGGAATGGCGCGGGTGACCTTCTGGACGGCGGTGGCGCAATCGCCGGAGGCCTTGCTCGATCAGGTGGATCGCCACCGCGACCCCTCTGCCTTTGATCGCGCGGTCACCTTGTCTTGGACGCAGGCGCAGGTGCAATTGCGCCATCTGGGGATCACGCAGGCGGCGGCCGCCGATTTCCAGCGGCTCGGCGGGATGATCCTGCGCGGGGATCCGCGTTTGCGCGCGCCCGATGCCCGGATCGAGGCCGGCGCGGGCCCGCAATCGGGGCTCTGGCCGATGGGGATTTCCGGCGATCTGCCGATTGTGCTGTTCCTGATCCGCGATAATGAGGACACGCCCGCGCTGAAGGAGGTTCTGGCAGCGCAGGAATATTGGCAGATGCGGCAGTTGGATGTCGATCTGGTCATTCTGAACGAGCGGTCCTCGTCGTATATTCAGGATATGCAGATTGCGATTGAGGTCGCTGTGCGCTCGGCCCAATCGCGCCCCCGCGCAGGCCGCGCACAAGAGGGCGCGCAGGCCGCGCCGCTCGGGCGGGTTTACACGTTGCGCGCGGATTTGATCAGCGCTGAGGCGCGGGCGCTGCTGCTGGCGGTGTCGGGCGTGGTTCTGGTGGCGAGCCGAGGCAAGATCGGGGTGCAGCTGGATGCTTTGCCACGGGGGACTTTGCCACGGGGCGCAAGCGCCGCCGCCAAGCCCTTGCTTGCGAAGGAGGGGCCACGGTTGCCGCGAGGTTCGGCGCACAATGGGCCTGCGACTCCGGTCGTCACCGCAGGCGATGACCTCGAATTCTTCAACGGCACGGGCGGCTTTGCCAAGGATGGGCGCGAATATGTGACCTTGCTGCGCGATGGCCAAACGACGCCCGCGCCGTGGATCAATGTGATCGCCAATCCCAATTTCGGCTTTCAGGTCTCGGTTGAGGGCAGCGGCTCGGTCTGGGCGCAAAACAGTCGGGAAAACCAGCTCACGCCTTGGTCGAACGATCCGGTGACGGATCCGAGCGGCGAGGCGATCTATCTGCGCGATCTGGAGAGCGGCGCGATTTGGACGCCGACTGCCCTGCCGATCCGTGGCAGGGGCGATTACACCACGCGTCACGGCTTCGGCTATAGCCAGTTTGAGCATGAGGCGCAGGGGATCGCGGCGGTGATGGTGCAATTTGTGCCGCTGGAGGATCCGGTGAAAATCACGCGGCTCATTTTGCGCAATACGGGCACGCGCAAGCGCCGCCTCTCGCTGACAGCCTATGCGGAATGGGTGCTGGGCGCGCGTCGCAGCGCGCATATCCTCACAACGCGCGCGCCACAGACGGGCGCGATCCTTGCCCGCAACCCCTATGCCACGGCCTTTGCCGGGGAGGTCGCCTTTGCCGATCTGGGCGCGGCCGTGACCAGCGTGACCACCGACCGCGCGGAGTTTCTGGGCCAAGGCGGGCGGATGGACGCGCCGCAAGCGCTTGCGGCGGAGGCTTTGTCGAACCGCGTCGGCCCCGCGCCTGCGCCCTGCGCCGCCTTGCAGCGTGGCGTGACATTGGACGCGGGCGAAAGCGTGGAGATCGTGTTTTTGCTCGGCCAAGCCGCATCTGCCGAGGCGGCGGGCGAGGTCATCATGCGCTACCGGGAGCCGGACGCCATTGCGGCGGCGCTCGCGGAGGTGGGCGGCTATTGGGCCGATCTGTTGGGGGCGGTGCAAGTGACATCGCCGGATCGCGCGATGGACATCATGCTCAACGGGTGGTTGCTCTATCAAACATTGGCCTGCCGGATCTGGGCGCGGGCAGGGTTTTATCAGGCCAGCGGCGCCTACGGGTTCCGCGACCAGTTGCAAGACGGGATGGCCCTCACCGCGCTGCGCCCGCAGATGACGCGCGATCATCTTTTGCGCGCGGCGGGGCGGCAATTCGCGGAAGGCGATGTGCAGCATTGGTGGTTGCCGCATTCGGGCCAAGGGGTGCGCACGCGGATTTCCGATGATCGGATCTGGCTCGGCTATGGCGTGGCGCAGTATATTTCGGTTTCGGGGGATGCAGGTGTTCTGGACATTGAGATCGCGTTTATCGAGGGGCCAGCCCTGTTGGCGGGCGCGCATGATGATTTCTTCCTGCCCCATCCGTCCGACCTGCGCGCGAGCCTGTTTGAGCATTGCGCGCGCGGGTTGGATTTGGCGATCGCGCAGACAGGCGCCAACGGGTTGCCGTTGATCGGCACAGGCGATTGGAACGACGGGATGAACCGCGTGGGCGAGGGCGGGGCGGGCACCAGCGTCTGGCTGGCGTGGTTCTTGATCGCCACCCTCAACAAGATGGCCCCCCATGCCGACACCCGTGATCCGGCCCGCGCGGCGCGCTGGCGGGCGCATGCCGCGGCGCTGACCCTCGCGGTGGAGCGCGAGGGCTGGGACGGCGCGTGGTATCGGCGCGGGACCTATGATGACGGGGCGCATTTGGGCTCTGCGAGCTCATTGGAATGCCGGATTGACAGCATTGCGCAATCTTGGGCGGTGCTCTCGGGCGCGGCGAATCCGGCGCGCGCGGCCACCGCCATGGCCAGCCTGACCGAGCATTTGATCCGGCCCGAGGCGGGGGTCGCGCTGCTGTTCACCCCGCCTTTCGATCAAACCTCGCGGGATCCCGGATATATCAAAGGCTACCCGCCGGGCCTACGCGAGAATGGCGGGCAATATAGCCATGCCGCGATGTGGGCGATTTTGGCGCAGTGCAAATTGGGCAACGGGGATGCGGCGGGGGCGCTGTTTGCTTTGGTCAATCCGATCAATCACGCGCTGACCCCGCAGGCGGCGGAGCGCTATAAGGGCGAGCCCTATGTCATCGCAGCGGATGTGTATTCCTGTGCGCCGCATGAAGGCCGTGCGGGTTGGACATGGTATACGGGGTCTGCGGGCTGGATGTACCGTGCGGGGATCGAGGGGCTCTTGGGCCTGACGCGCGCGGGCGATCATCTGACGCTGGCCCCGTGCTTCCCCGCGCATTGGCCGCAGATCGAAGCGAAGATCACCCATCACGGCTGCCAGCTTTTGGTGACGATCACCAACCCGCATCATAGCGGGCATGGCATCGAATCTGCGACGCTCGACGGTGTCGATCTGCCACTGGACGGAGGATGTTTGCGCCTCCAACGCTTGCATATGCCACAAGATAGTCAGGCAAAGCTGAGGATCTCTCTTGGGGCCTGAGGGAGGCTTGGCACCACTGGCCGCACGGAACGGGGCGCTTATCGCTCGGTTATGTGCGGCGCACCGAATTTCCGCCCGCAATGATCTTGTTAATCAGGGCCGCCACGGCGGCATGGGCCGCGAGATCGTTCGGGGAGCCGCCCGCTTGTTCATGCGTGGCGGCGGCATCCTTCAGGATCCCCATGATCTCGTGCTCGGGCAGGATTTTTGCATCGTTCAACGCCAAGAGCAGCGCTTCGCAAATCGAAAGCGCGGCCTGTCCCGCGGCGGTGTCATTATCAGGCATACCATACTGGCCTTTTCGAGTGAGATTTGTCGGTGGCGCGGATCATCTGCGCAGGACATCCCGTGAGGGTTTCAAACTCTCCGCAGGGCCGCGCTGATCGAGATCAGCCCTTTGCACGATTTCTGTGCTAAAGGTTGCAGTGGTTAAAAGGATTGTTACACCATTGGAAATGACACCGCTCATTCGGAAGCTGGGCGCGTTTGTCGCCTTGTCCGCGCCTGAACTCACCGTGCTGGAGAGCTTGCGAAGCCGCCGCCGGATCTTTCGCGCTGGGCGGGATTTGATCCACCAAGGGCAGGCGGGGCAGGCGGCCTATGTTCTGGGCTCAGGCTGGGCATGTTCCTATAAGCTGATGCCCGATGGCCAGCGTCAGATCGTCGATTTCCAGATTCCAGGGGATTTTCTGGGTCTGCGCAGCGTGTTGTTGCGCACCTCGGATCATACAATTGAGCCTGTGACTGATATTGAGGTGATGGAAATCCACGTGGAGGATTTGCTCAAGGCCTTCGCCAATGCGCCGCGTCTCGGCGTCGCGGTGCTCTGGGCGGCCTCGCGCGATGAGGCAATGGTTGTGGAGCATCTGGTGGGGGTCGGGCGGCGCAATGCGGCGGAGCGGATGGCGCATTTCTTGGTGGAGCTGGGCTCGCGCCTGACGCTGATCGGGATGGGGAGCACAGCGGGCTATAGCTGCCCGCTGACGCAATATCTGCTGGCAGATGCGCTCGGGCTCAGCGCGGTCCACGTCAACCGCGTGCTGCGACAATTGCGCGAGATGGGGCTGGCGACGTTCCGCGATGGCGAGGTGATTTTCCACGATCACGGCCGTCTTTGTGCTTTCGCGCAGTTCGATGCGAGCTATCTCGATCAGGTTAAACCGCTGCTGAAATAGCGCGGCGCGCGATCTGAGAAGCGTTAGATTCGCCCGAGAGCCATCAGAACCACGACGATTAACAGAATAATGCCGAGTGTGCCCACGCCCGCATGGCCGTAGCCATAACCGTAGCCGCCCATGCGTCCGCTAAATCCGCCGATCAAGAACAGGATCAACACAACGACTAAAATGGTTCCAAGGGTCATTTTGAGCGTCTCCATCGTGAAAGAAAGCGCGTGTATTGGCGCCTGTGGTTTCGTAGGCCGTCATCCCGTGACGGCGCACTAAACTATCCCACCCCCGTCATCCGCCCAGACTGATATAGGTTGGTCCGTGCCGATAAAACCTGATGTTTTGGGATGAAATCCGTGGGCTCTGCGCGGATCCTTCGGATCGGTTCGCGCCCGCGTTCCCGCGCGATCCTCCAAAATGGCGCGCGCTTGCGAGAGCTGGCCAATTCCCGCGAAACGCCCGCCAGAGCGCAGGAAGGCAATCGCCGCGCCGACCTTGGGCCCCATCGACCCCGAGGCGAGTTCGAGTGTCTCCAGAAGGGTCGGCGTTGTCGCCCCTATAGAGGTCTCATGCGGGCCACCAAAATCGCGGTAGACCGCATCGACATCGGTTAGCAGCAACAGCGCATCGGCGTGCAGATCTCGCGCGAGGAGTGCGGCGGTGCTGTCCTTGTCGATCACTGCCTCAACGCCCGCCATCAGGCCTTCTTCCGTGCGCAGCACCGGAATCCCGCCGCCGCCCGCGCAGATCACGCAATGCCCCGCCTCCAGCAAAAGGCTGATCGCCTCCAGCCCGAGTATCCGCAATGGTGCGGGCGAGGGCACCACGCGGCGTTTCCCGCCGGTGGCCTCCGTCACCATCGTCCAGCCATGGTCGCGCACCGCCTGCGCTGCCTCGGTGTCCGCGTAAACCGGGCCGATCGGCTTGGTCGGGTTGGCGAAGGCGGGGTCGTCTGCGTCCACCTCGACGCGGGTCAACAGCGTGGCGCAACGGCCTGTGAGGGGCAGGGCGTTCATCATCTCCTGCTCGATCAGATAGCCGATCATCCCTTCGGTCTGCGCGCCCAGAACATCCAGCGGCCAGAGCTTTGTGGGGTCATAGGCCATGCCCTGCAGCGCCAAGAGCCCGACCTGCGGGCCATTGCCATGCGCGATGATGATCTGGTGATCGCGCGCCAGATCGGCGAGCGCCTCCGCTGCGATCTGCACATTGGCCTTTTGGGCCTGCGCGGTCATCGGCTCGCTGCGGCGCAAAAGCGCATTGCCCCCAAGGGCGACGACGATGCGCATCTTACGCCCCCATCGTGGCGACAAGAACCGCCTTGATCGTATGCATCCGGTTTTCCGCCTGATCGAAGACGATACTCGCGGCGGATTCAAACACCTCGTCGCTCACCTCCATGCACTCGATCCCGAATTTCTGGAACGTCTCCTCGCCCACTTGCGTCTCGCGGTTGTGGAAGGCGGGCAGGCAATGCAGGAATTTGGCATAGGCATTGCCGGTTTTCGCCATCACCTGCGCGGTGACGCGGTAGGGCGAGAGAAGGGCGATCCGGTCCTCCCAGACGCAATCGGCTTCGCCCATCGAGACCCAGACATCGGTATAAACGAAATCGGCGCCCTCCAACCCTTCGGCATGTTTTTCCGTCAGGGTCAGCCGCGCGCCGGTATGCTCGCCGATCTCGCGGCACCGCGTGACCAACCCCGCCTCGGGCCAGCAAGCGGTCGGGCCGCAGAGCCGCAGATCCATCCCGATCAGCGCCGCCCCGACCATCAAGGAGGCGGCGGTGTTATTGCCCACATCGCCCATGAAACAGACGGAAATCTCGGACAGCGGCTTGTGGCAAAACGCGCGCATCGTCATCAGATCGGCGAGGGTCTGGGTCGGGTGGAAATCATCCGTCAGACCGTTGAACACCGGCACGCCGGAGAATTCGGCCAGCACTTCGGCGTCTTTCTGGCCAAAGCCGCGATACTCGATCCCATCATAAAACCGCCCCAGCACGCGGGCGCTGTCCTTGATAGATTCCTTATGGCCGATATGGCTGCCTGTCGGGCCGAGATAGGTGACATGCGCGCCTTGATCATGGGCGGCCACCTCGAACCCGCTTCGGGTGCGGGTGCTGTCCTTCTCAAAAATCAGGGCGATATTCTTGTCGCGCAAGCGCGGCACTTCAAACCCGCCGCGCTTGGCCTGTTTGAGGGTGGCGCTCAGGTCCAGCAGGTGCCGGATCTCGGACGGGGTGAAATCGAGCAGTTTGAGGAAGCTGCGACCATGGAGATTGAGGGGCATGAGATGTCTTTCAAGAGAGGGACTTAAACCGGATCGCGGATCAGCGGGCAGGTCATGCAATGCGACCCGCCACGCCCGCGCCCAAGCTCAGAGCCGGGAATGGTGATGACCTCGACGCCCGCCTTGCGCAGCAGGGTGTTGGAATAGGTGTTGCGCTCGTAGCCGACGACCACGCCGGGCGAGAGGCACAGCAAGTTATTGGCATCGTCCCATTGCTCGCGGGCGGATTCGTAGGCATCGCCCCCCGTGGGGATCGTGCGCAGGGCTTTGAGGCCGAGGGCGCTTGCGACGACCTGCAAGAAAGGTTTGGCCTCCACCTCAACCGCGACGCCGCCCTTGTCATCAGGGCGCAGGCTGGTGCAACGGATCGCATCGGTGACCTCGGCGAAGACGGTGACGAGATCGCGGTCGCAGAAGGTGAAGACGGTATCGAGGTGCATCGCGCTGCGCGAGCGCGGGAATTGGCAGGCGATGACGCGGGTGGCGCCCCCTCGTGCAAACAGCCCGCGCGCGATTTGGCCCACGGCTTGCGGGGTCGTGCGTTCGCCCATGCCGATCAGCACCACGCCATTACCGATGGGCATGATGTCGCCGCCCTCCACCGTGGCGGGGCCGTGATCTTGCATGGGATCGCCCCACCAGATCGGGAAGCCCGCATCCTTGAAATCGGGGTGGAAGCGGTAAATCGCGGCGAGGGTCAGCGTCTCCAGCCTGCGCGCGGGCCAATGCATCGGATTCAGCGTGACACCGCCATAAATCCACGCGGTCGTATCGCGGGTGAAGATGTGATTGGGCAGCGGCGGCAGGATAAAATCGGCGGGCTCCAGCATCGGTGCCAGCACGCCTTTATCGGCGACGGGAAGCTCGGCACGGCTCATCCCGCCGATCAGGATCGTGGACAGCAGATCGCCGCTGATCTCCATCAGATGCGCCAGCAAATCCTCGGCAAGGCCGACGCCTACGGTATTGTCGTTGATCCGCGCGCTCAGAAGCCAGCGCCGCGCCTCCATATCGGCCAGTGTTTCGGCGAGGAGTTTGCGCAGGAAGACGACCTCCACACCGCGCGCCACCATCGCATCGACGAAGGTCATATGCTCGATCCGCGCCTGTTTCACCCAGATCACATCGTCAAACAGCAGCTCGGCGCAATTGGCAGGTGTCAGCCGCGCCATCGCCGCGCCGGGGCGGTGAACGAGAACACGTTTGAGGGTGCCCGCCTCGGAATGCACGCCGTAAGAAATACTCATGTCGGGGTTCCTCCCAAAACCACGCCCAGCGATAGGGTGGCCATAATAATGACGGTGAGGCCCAAAAGGACGGGCCAGACAAAGCGCAGCCAGCGTTCATAAGGGACATGCGCGATGGCGAGCCCGCCCATGACCACGGCGGAGGTGGGGGTGACGAGGTTCACCACGCCTTCGGCCGATTGGAACGCTGTCACCACAAGGCTGCGCGCGACACCTGCAAAATCGGCCACCGGCGCGAGGATCGGCATCGAGAGCACGGCAAGGCCCGAGGTCGAGGGCACGAAGAACGAGAGCGCGACCTCAATCCAATACATCACATTGATAAAGACGACTTGGCTCAGACCCGCGACGGAGCCTTCGGCCCAATGTAGGATCGTATCGGTGATATGGCCCGCGTCCATCACGACCACGATGCCGCGCGCCAGACCGATGATCAGCGCCACGCCGAGAAGATCGCGCGCGCCGCCGACAAAAGCATCAACAAGGCCCTTTTCGCCCAAGCGCCCGACCAGCCCGATGCCGATGCCCGCGAACAGGAACAGCCCGCTCATCTCCGCCATCCACCAGCCGCCCAGCGAGACGCCCCAGATCATAACGGCAAAGGTCGCGGCGAAGAGGAGCAGCACGATTTTGTGCAATCCGTTATAGGTATCGGCCTCTGCGGATCGGTTGCGGAAATGCGCTTCATGGTCGGATTTCAGGTCATACACCAACGAGCGGGAGGGGTCGGCCTTCACCCGTGCCGCGTAGCGCATGACATAGGCGGTCGTGGCGGCGAAGGTCACGGCCAGAAGCGCGATCCGCAGGATCAGCCCGTCGGTGAAGGGTACGCCCGCCGCATCCGAGGCAATGACGGTGGAAAACGCATTGACGGTGGAGCCCAAAACGCCGATCCCCGCGCCCAGCAAGATCACGGCAACGGCGGTGAGCGCATCATAGCCCGCCGCGATCATCACGGGCGTCAGCAGCACATAGAATGCCAGCGTTTCCTCTGCCATGCCCTCCGTCGTGCCGCCTAAGGCAAACAGCCCCATCAGAATCGGGATCATCCATTTCTCGCGCCCTTTGAGGCGCACCATCGCGTGTTTGATCCCCGCATCAATCGCGCCTGTGGCCGTGACCACGCCGATAAACCCGCCGATCATCAGCACGAAGAGCGCCACATCAATCGCATTGGCGGTATAGCTGGAGGGATCGTAGAACCCCGCTATCGGCGCGAGCACGATGTCCCACACCCCCTGCGGATTTGCCTCGGTGAGGGCATAGGTGCCCGCGACGGGCACGTCTTTGCCCAGCACTTCGGAGGCCACGCGCGCATATTTTCCGGCGGGGATGATCCATGTCATCGCCGCGACGAGGACGATCAGCGCGAGCAGGATGGTATAGGCGGAGGGGAACCGGAACCGCGCGGAGAGCTTGGCGGGCAGTTTGGAGGGCGGCGTTTGTGGCGGCGCGCTTTTGGGCACCGGGCCTTGCGGGGGGGGGACTTGAGGGGCTGGTGTCATCGGTAAATCCTTCTCCTGCGCAGAGTCGGCGCGCTGCGGGATAGATCGGTTGGGACGTGGGGCGGATCGGGGCAGATGTCAGGGCGGCGTTACGCGCCCGAAAGGCTCGGGATCAGGGCAGCGGTGTCTGCTGATGCGAGAGCCGCAACCATGTGGTGTCGTCTTTGAGATAGGTCGAGGAACACAGCGCCTCGTAGATCGGCGCATCGTCGCGCTCGGCGGAGACCTGATAGGCTAGAACCGCAATCCCGTCTTTGCGCGAGAGCGTCCGATCATCCATCAAGACCGAGCGCCAGCGCTGCGCGACATCCAGTGATTGCCACACCGCCGTGCCGCGCAAAATCCCCGCGGGAAACGGGAAGATAAACACTGCATCCTTCGCCGTCATGGCGCGGGCCGATTGTGCGCCACCCGTCCAAAACTGTTCCTCAAGATCCCAAATCTGATCTGCAACTGTCTGTTTTTGCGTCACTATCTTCTATCCCCCCTGCGCCATCGCGCCAAAATAGCCAAGCGCCAGCACAGTCGCGACGATCCAAAAAAGTTGCAGTCCCATGGCGGGCATCGGGATATTCGTCCCACCGCCTTGGGCAGGGCTGGCAGCCCCCCGCTTGCGCGCGGGCAAAAACGAGAGGAGCCGCGTTGCGGTCTCCGCGCGCGTTGTCCCAGCCAGCGGAACATCGGAAAACTGAGCCAACAGCGCTTCCAGCCGTTGCCGCACAGGGCCATCGGCGAGCGACGCCAGATCGGCGGCTTCTTCCCACGGATCCAGATCGAGACGCGCAAGCATTGAGAGGACCGAGACGTTGAAACCTCGGGAATCCTCGCCCACAGACGCGCTCAAGAACTGTTCATAGAGCGGATCTTGGGTAAAGCCTTCGAGAGACTGAGCCATGTTGGTGATCCTTTCCGAGGTTCGATGAAGCCTTTGAGGGAGGCGGGGGAATGTTGCCGTAACTCTATCGCAGGCCGCGCGCGCACAGGCTGACGCAGATCAGCGCGGCGTGTTCTGCGCCGCGGCCCCCGTGCTCAGCTCGATAATCTCTGCGGTGATCGCGTCTTGGCGCACCCGTCGCAGCCGCGCTTGATAGGTCTCCAACTCCTGCGCGATCTGACTTCCCGCTGAGGTCATCGCCTCCATCCGCGCTTGGTTTTCGGCGGCAAAGGCGTGGAGCGCGGCCTTGCATATCTGTGCATGCAGATAATCCTCCTCGAGGCTCGCCAGCAGCGCTGCGCGTGGCAATTGGGTCAGCGGCGCTTGGCGCGGTGTCGCTTCCGCTTTTGCCAGTGTCACTGGAAACAACCCCGCGCGCGTGATCACGGGGCGCCCCGAATCCCAGCCTGTCGAGATCGCGTCAAGGCGCTGGGCTTCTCCCGCAGCGAGGGCCGTGAGAAACGCGCGGGTGATGGCATCTGCGAGCTTTGGAATGCCATTGGAATGCGACGGCATCGGCGCGCTCCAGATTGGGCGCAGACCGCGCGCGGCAGCAATTGATAGGCCGCGCGTGCCGATGAGGAAACGCGGCGCTGTGCTTTCGCGGAGGTGGTCGAGCACCCGTTCACTGAATGCGCCCGCAAAGCCTTGTTCGGCGAGAAACACCAAGAGGGCGGCTTCGCCGGTGCGCGGCGCCGTTTCTTGCGGTTGTGGATCAGGGCCAAAGCTTTGCTGCATGGCTGCGCAGATCGTTTCGGCGTAACGATCCACCGCGCTGATCTGCGCCATGGCGGTATGGGCGCGGGCGGCGGCGATCCCTTTCATCGCATTGACGACCGCGCCGAGCTGACGGATGCCACTGATGCGGGCGCTGACATCGGCCAAGCGTTCGGTCATGGGGTCGGGTCCTTGGGCGGCGCTGCGGGATCGGCATGAAAACTTGCCGCGAATTGTGTCAGCGCTGCCATCAATGCCGCGCTCACATGTGCCGCCATCTCGCCCGAAGCCTTGGCTGTTGGCGCCAACGCCGCCACGGCCTCGGGCGCATCGCGGTCCAGCGCGGCGGGCAGCCCTGCGCGAAAATCGGCCACGGCCTCTAAGGGGAGGGGATCTAGCAGCCCCGCCTGCACCGCCTGCATCAAGGCGATCTCATCGATCAGCCGGAACGGCGCGTGTTGCGGCTGGCGCAGGATCGCGCGGATCCGTTCGCCACGTTTAAGTTGGTCGCGCACGCGGCCTTCGGGCATCCCGCCGAAGCGCGTGAACACTTCCAGTTCCAAAAACTGTGCGTAATCAAGGCGCAATGTCCCCGCGGCCTTGCGCAGGCTGGGCGCTTGGGTCTTGCCGCCGACCCGGCTCACGCTGAGGCCCACATCCACCGCAGGCTTTTGCCCTTGGTGAAACAGCGCCGCATCGAGCACGATCTGCCCATCGGTGATCGAGATTAGATTGGTCGGGATATAGGCGGAAAGATTGCCCGAATCCGTCTCTGCAATCGGCAGCGCGGTGAGCGATCCGCCACCGCGATCCGCGCTGAGCTTGGCCGCGCGCTCTAGAAGCCGCGCGTGGATATAGAACACATCGCCCGGATAGGCCTCGCGGCCCGGTGACTGGCGGGTCAGCAGCGCGATCTCGCGGTGGGTGGCCGCGTGTTTGGTCAGATCGTCGATCACGATCAGCGCGTGCTGCCCCTTGTCGCGGAAATATTCCGCCATCGTCATCCCCGCGTAGGGTGCGATCCATTGCAGGCCCGCCGCCGAGGCCGCGCCCGCCACAAGCACGATGCACCGCTCAAAATTTCCCTGCGATTGCAGCGCCTCAATCGCGCGTTTGACGCTGGAGGTTTTCTGTCCCACGGCGACATAGATGCAGATCATATCGCTCAAGGCCTGCGCGATCAGCGCGTCAATCGCGAGGGTGGTTTTGCCCGTTGAGTGATCGCCGACGATCAACTCGCGTTGGCCGCGCCCGAGTGCGAAGAGTGTGTCGACTGCGACGATACCGGTTTGCACGGGTTCGGTGACCAGATCGCGCTCAATAATTGCAGGGGCGGGGCGCTCGATGGGCAGGCGTATCGCGGTGGATATTTCGCCCTTGCCATCCAGCGGGCGCCCCAGCGGATCAATAATTCGTCCCAAAAGCGCTTCACCGACGGGCACTTGAACGACCTCACCTGTGCCGAAGACCGCATCGCCTGCCTCGACACCCGTTGCCGCGTCCAGCATCACACAGCTGATCAGATCCGCGTCGAGCACGCGCGCGAAACCCACCTGACCGCCCGCGAACCGCAAGACCTCATCGAGCCTCACGTCACGCAGGCCGGAGATCATCGCGACCCCGTCGCCGATTTCCTCAACACGTCCCCGGTGCTCTGCGCGCGGGCCCATGGGGGCGTGGGCAACGGCGGATCGGGCCGTGTCGAGCCAGTCTGGCGGGGGAGGAGGTGTTGCGTCACGCGGCATCGCGGACCTCGCTCAAAATCGCGTCGAGATCGGCGCGCCAACTGTTGTGAAGCGTGAAATGCGGTGTGCGCAACTCGATCCCTGCGAGGAGATCTGGATTGGTGCTAAATTTCAAATCAGGGGCGCCACCGAGGGCCTTTGTGAGAGCCGCTTTAAGCGCGGCTTGGTTCATCGGCGCGCTCGGGGTGACAATTTCGATCGGGGTTTTGGCGGCAACCAGCGCGACGCGGCTTGCGGCCGGCATATCATCAATCGCTTGCAAGAGAAGCTCGAGAAACGCGGGTTGGAGATCTGCGCTTTCAAACCGCGCCAAGAGTTTTTCCGCGATCTCGACAGCCAGAGTGGCGGCTTTCACGTCATTCTCCTTGCGCGCGGCCTCGCGTTCGCGGGTAACAGCGGTCTGCGTGGCATTGAGCAGTGTGTCGGCCTTGTCGCGCGCCTCAGTTAAGGTCGCCTTTGCGGCGATATCAGCCTTAGTGGCGGCATCCGCCAGCACGGCGGTGCGCTCCTGTGCGATCCCCTCGCGGGATTTGCGGACCTCGTCGAGCGCGGTGTCCGCCTTCGCTTGCGTGTCCTTGGCGGAGCTTAGCACAGCCTGAGTGGCTGCTTGCCGTGCGGCGATCGCCGCTGCAACGGGCCGCCAGAAAACGCGGGCGAGAAGCCAGACAAGGATCAGCACGTTCAGCGCTTGTAGGCCCAGTCCCCAAAGGTCGATGCTCATCGGATCAGGCCAATAGCGGGTTGGCAAAGAGCAGCAGGAGCGCGATCACGAGGCAATAGATTGCCGTAGTTTCGATCATCGCGAGCCCCACAAACAATGTGCGTGAGATCGTGTTGGCCGCTTCGGGTTGGCGGGCGATGGCATCCATCGCGGCGGCAACGGCGCGGCCTTCAGCGAGGGCAGGGCCGAGCGCGCCGAACGAGACGGCAAAGGCCGCGCAGATGATACTGGCGAGCGAAAGATAGTCCATCAGATGTCCTTTTGGGTAGCGGGAGGGGGGGAAGGGTCTGCGACCTCAACTTGGGCTTCAACGGGGGCGGTTGCGGGGGCCTCCGTGGGGGCGTCTGCGGGGGCGCCATCCTCGACAGTGGTCGAAATGAACACCATCGCCAGAACCGCGAAGATATACGCCTGCACAAGCCCGGTGAGCAGATCCAGCGCCATCAGCGGGATCGGCACGAGCAGGCCCGCGAGCGAGGCGACGATCCCGATCACGAAAACGCCGCTCATCACATTGCCGAAAAGCCGCACAAACATGGAGAACACCCGTGTCACGCTTTCAAGTATATTGAGCGGGATCATCACCAGATTGGGCGCGGCGAAGGAGCGTAAATAGCCGCGCAGACCAGAGGCACGCAGGCCAAACCACATCACTGAGAGAAACACGATCACCGCCAGCGCCGCATCGGTTTCAAGCTGCGCGGTGGGCGGGTCCAATCCGGGGATCAGGGAGATCCAATTCGCGGTAAGGATAAACAAAAACAGAGTGCCGATAAAGGCGCGGTAAGGGGCGGGAGCGGTGCCCGCGGTCTCGCGGATCTGGGTGTCGAGCGTGGTGAAAATCAGTTCCAGCAACGATTGGCGTTTGCTCGGGGCATGGTCCAAGTGGCGGGTCAGCATCCACGCGCAGATTACCAGCACCGTCATGATGCCCCACGTCGTGAGGATCGCTTGGGTGATCGGGACGGGGCCGAGTTGGAAGATGACTGTGGAGGCGAGCGGGGAATTCATGCGGTGCCACCTCGGGGGGCCGCCCCTTGGCGCAGGCTGATTGCCTTAGCAATGAGCACGCCCGATAGCGCCGCGAGCAGCGGCAGTGCGCCATTCAGCGCAGCCACATAGAGCCCCGTTGCCATCAGCGCGAGGCGCCCAAATGTCAGCCCCAGCGCGCGCAGCGGAGAGCCGCCCGCGACGATCACATCGGCGGTGACGCGCAACGCATAGAAATAGGCCACGCCAATCCCGATCCCGCAGAGTAACGCAAGGGAAACAACGAGCGGGGCGCTCAAGGGTAAGAGGTTTGCATAACTCATTTGGCGTTCATCCATTTCCATGCGGTCCAGCCGCCGAAGCAAACCCCCAGCGCCATCAGCGGCGCACTCCAGAAAATCCCAGTGCCGAGGCGGGCATCCAGCCAGCGGCCAAGGAACAGGCCGCCGAGTGTCGGCGTCAGGAATATCCAGCCCAGCACTCCGATCTGCGCCAGCCTGCGCCCGATCGACATATCGCCCTCGCGCAGCCATTGATCGCGGCGCGCACGGCGCAGGCGGGCCTCTTGGATCAGCGGATCCTCATGGGTCTCGGGCGGTGTGGCCGGGAATTTCATCTAAATTCGCCCCCTTGTTTAGGCTGAAGACGGCTGACCATCTGGCGGATCGCGTTGAGCTGGAGTTGCACTGCGTCGCTATGCTCCACCCGTTCGGCCTCCGCCTCATCGCGGAACCGCGCCAGCACATCGCGGTCGAGCGTTGCGAGATCGGTGCCCCGTATCGCCTCGCGCGTGGCGATGGAGAGCGTGTCGGATACGCCGCTCGAAATGGTGAGAACGCCGCCGCGCAACGCGCAGAACTGCTCCTCGCCATTGCGTTTCCAGCTTACGATGCCGATGGTGAGCGCAGTCAGAAACGCCGCGTGATGTGGCAGGATCCCGAAGCTGCCGCTGGCGTCCTGCGCGATCAGGCTGTCAATCTCTTCATCAATGAGGATCGAGAGCGGGGTGATGATTTGGAGCTTCATCTTGCCGCCTGCGCAGGTTTGTCAGGTTTTTGCGCATCAGACACGGGCGCGGCAGTTTGTTGTGCCTGTTTTTGGCGCGCCTCGTCCAGCGTGCCCACCATATAAAGCGCGCTTTCATCCCAATCATCCGCTGCCCCGTCCAAGATCGCGCGGCAGCCTGAGAGCGTCTCGACCAGTGGCACGCTTGCCCCCGCCGTGCCGGTAAAGGCTTCGGTCACCATGAAGGGTTGCGTGAGGAAGCGCTGCAATCGCCGCGCCCGTTTTACGATCAGCCGGTCCGCGGCGCCCAGTTCCTCGACCCCCAAGAGCGAGATAATATCGGTCAATGCGCGGAACCGCGCGAGCGCTTGGCGCACGGCCTCGGCGGTGTCGTAATGCGCTTGGCCGACGACCAACGGATCGAGCAGCATCGAGGAGGAGGCCAGCGGATCAATCGCCGGATAAAACCCCTCCGCCGCCTGCGCGCGCGACAGCACGATCACGCAATCCATATGGCTCGAGATCGTGGTCACGGCGGGATCGGTGAAATCATCGGCGGGGACATAGACCGCTTGGATCGCGGTGACGGCGGAGCCTGCGACAGAGGCGATGCGCTCTTGCAGCCCCGCTACCTCGCTCGCCAGTGTTGGCTGATAGCCCACGCGCGAGGGCAGGCGGCCAAGCAAGCTGGAAACCTCCGCCCCCGCCTGCACAAAGCGAAACACATTATCCATCAGCAAAAGCACGTTTTTATGCTTCTGATCGCGGAAATATTCTGAAATCGTCAGCGCGGTTAGCGGTGCACGCCAGCGCGCGCCGGGGGGCTCATTCATCTGGCCGTAGATCAAGACCGTGCGCGCCAACACGCCCGAATCCTGCATCTCGGTCAGCAGTTCATGCCCCTCGCGGGAGCGCTCTCCGATCCCTGCGAAGACCGAAATGCCCTCGTATTTCTCGACCATGGCGCGGATCAGTTCCATCACGAGAACCGTCTTGCCCACGCCCGCGCCGCCGAACATTGCGGCCTTACCGCCCTGCGCCATCGGGGTGAGAAGGTCGATCACCTTGATCCCCGTTTCAAATACATCCGTCGTGCCGGATTGCGCGGTGAGCGGTGGCGGCAGGGCGTGGATCGAGCGGCGCGGAGTATCGTGCGGCAATGCGGGGCCGTTGTCTTTTGGCGCGCCGGTGACATCCAAAAGCCGTCCCAAGATGGCCTCACCCACCGGAACTGTCACCTCGCGGCCCGTGGCGCGAACCGCCACGCCCCGTGCCAGCCCCGCTGTGGATTGGAACGCAACCGCCCGCAAGGTTTGCAGATCGAGATGGCTATGCACTTCGAGGATCAGCTGCGTCGGGCGATCCCACTCGACGATCAGTTCGGCATTTATCGGCGGGAGCGAGGCATCGGGGAAGACCACATCCACAACCGCGCCGCGCACGGATTCGATCTGACCACGTGCATCATCCTTTGGGCGACCTTGAAAGATCTGGTGATGAGAGGGCATGCGCGGCTCCGGTTTCAGACAGGGAAAGGCACATTGAGAAGGTTGCGTGGTCTCAAGCGATTTGGAGAGAGCCTAACGCCTCGCCGCGCCGCGCGGGCTAACCCTAGTCAGTGCGAGCTCGCCTTTGCTCCGTTGCAAGTCATGCCCGCGCGGCGTTCATGCGGTGGCATTACGTCGCTACACTCGCGCACTAAGCCGAGGTAGGTTTCGGCGGTTGCATGCTCCCGCAACCAACAAACACCAATCAATATCAGACCACTCACAACCCGCCACGGCGGGTTTTTGGCGTTTGACCCCGCAGAAAAGCCGCAAGCCAACCTCGCAAACCGACAGAACCCAGCGTCACCCGACCCTAGCGCCACTCACAAATACACCGAGAATACGAACTCGCGTGACGGTTGTTGCTACACTCCAACAGGATGTCGCGTTTTGTCAGGTCTGTTGGATCGACCACGCCACTCCGATACACGATCAAGCAAGCAGGGACATTGAGGGCCATATGACCTCGCCTCCCTCTCCCCATTTGCCTGACCCGCGCAGTCCTACCATGTCACGCTTCCTGAACCGACCGACAATCTTCAGCGCCTTCGGCATCGGCTGACCCGCGCCCCAGATCAGCCCCGCTGTGCACAACCAAAATACAAACACCAAATATTATAAATAACCCCATAGAGTAGACAGGCCGAGACATTTATAACTGTCGACATAAGCGGAAAGGAGGAGATCATGTCAGACACCAAGATCAGCCTGCCTTCCACGACCTTCCCAGACCCTCAGATCTGGCCGCTGGGACAACAGGCTCTCTTGATACGCTTCGGCGATGGCTACGTTGACCATCATCAGCTCGCTGGGTAATCCCCCCCGAAAGTAAGGGGCTGCGGAAGTAGAATTTTCTCGGCAAGATGCATGAGGAGATTCAGATGAAGATGACCAGATATAGCGAACCCCAGATTCTTGCGATCCTGCGCCAAGCTGAGGGCGGTGTGCCGGTGGCTGAGCTTTGCCGCGAGCATGGGATGAGCAACGCGTCGTTCTATAAGTGGCGGGCAAAGTATGGCGGCATGGATGCGTCCATGGTCAGCCAGATGAAGGCCATGGAAGATGAGAACCGGCGGTTGAAGCGGATGTATGCGGACCTGAGCATGCAGGCGGATTTGCTGAAGGAAGCCCTGGGAAAAAAGTGACTGGGCCATCTCAACGCCGCGAGATGGCCGAGCATGCAGTGGCGCGACGTGGGGCAAGCATCGCAGTTGCGTGCCGAGAACGAAGAGATCGCCGATCTACTGACCGGTCTGACGGACGCCCGTAAGACTTGGGGGTTTGGGCTGTGTTTTCTGCATTTGCGCAATGTGAAGGGGCATCCATGGAACCACAAACGGGTTTATCGGATCTACTGCGAGCTGGAGTTGAACCTGCGGATCAAGCCCCGCAAGCGGTTAAAGCGGGACAAACCTGAAGCGCTGGCGGTGCCTGAAGCCCCGAACATGACCTGGTCGATGGACTTCATGGCTGACCGGCTGGGTGATGGCCGTGCCTTTCGGTTGCTGAACGTGCTGGACGACTTCAACCGCGAAGGGCTGGGCATCGAGGTGGACTTTTCCTTGCCTGCCGAGCGCGTGATCCGGAGCCTTGACCGGATCATCGAATGGCGTGGCAAGCCAGGCACCATTCGGGTGGACAATGGCCCCGAATACATCAGTGAAAAGCTGATGAAATGGGCGGAGAAACATGGAGTTACCATCCGGCACATCCAACCAGGCCAGCCGCAACAGAACGCCTACATCGAGCGCTACAACCGAACGGTTCGGCATGAATGGCTCGACCAATACATCATCGAAAGCATCGAGGAGGCACAAGATCACGCCACGCAATGACTATGGACTTACAATAACGACCGCCCGAATATGGGCATCGGCGGCATCACACCCGCCCAGAAACTGAAAATGGCCGCGTAAATTCTACGAACTCACCCCGTTAAAAATGGGAGGATTACCAATTCTTCTATAATGGCGCAATTGAAGAGCAAGCTGCCCCGGCCGAACTTTTCGAAAATCCGCAGCGCGAGCGCACGCAAAAATTCTTGTCTGCCGTGCGAGAGGCGAACTAGGTCGCGCGGGAAGCGTTGGTGTGAGAGGGTAGGATGCTTTCGTGATGGATACTCTGTGGGCGCCTTATACGAGGTTTATCGGTAGGGGCGCATACTGAAATGCTCTGGGTGGACATGCCCGCACAAGCTTGCGCATTTTCGCCAGTTTCAAGATGTCTGAGTGAGGTGCGTAGGCCATCTTTAAAAGCTTCAAGCGTAGGCCGATACCGACCTTATGAGGGGCCTGTTCGACACGAATTTCGGTTGGGATAATCAGTTCCCGATCCGTGGCGCAGGCGCACAGCATCGGCGATGTCGCCGGTTGAAACTGCGTCTGGTTTCAATCCCGATTGTGCAAGTGATTGGCCGCGTTTGACCTCAAATCCGCATCACTACGAAAAAGGGACAGAAGATGAAGCATGTGATTGTGGTCGGCGCGGGTCAAGCGGCCAGTGCGTTGGCTTTCAAATTACGAGGATTGGGTCATGAAGGTCCGCTTACGGTCCTCGGTGACGAGCCCGATTAGCCGTATCAACGCCCGCCCTTGTCTAAGGCGTATCTCTTGGGCGAGATGACCCGTGAACGCCTATTTCTGAGGCCCGCCAGCGCTTATGAAGAGGCGGGTATCAACGTCCGTCTCGATGCACCTGTGATGGGCATTGATGCAGCTGCGCGCACCATCGCGCTTGCGGATGAAACGATAGCGTATGCCGAGCTGGTGCTTGCGACGGGCTCTCGTCCAATCCGGTTGCCCGACGCCATAGGCGGAGCCCTTAAACGTGTATTCTATGTGCGAACGTTGGCCAATATCGATGCGATGGCGCCAGAGTTCAGAACAGGGCAACGTGTGTTGATCGTTGGTGGCGGCTACATTGGCTTGGAGGCTGCGGCGGTTGCCTCTAAGCTTGGTTTGGACGTCACAGTGGTAGAGATGGCGCGCCGTATCTTGCAGCGCGTCGCGGCACCGCAAACCGCAGATTACTTTCGAAACTTGCATACGCAGCACGGTGTTAAAACTCTTGAAGGCATTGGCCTCTCAACCCTCATCGGCACTGAGCGCGTCGCTCAGGTGAAATTGAGCAACGGCCAAAGTCTCGATGTGGATTTTGTCATTGCTGGCATTGGGGTGCGCCCAAGCACCGCCCTCGCGGAAGAGGCTGGTTTGGTGATCGACAATGGCATGAAATCCGACACGCATGGGCGCACGTCCGTTCCGCATATTTGGGCCGCAGGCGATTGCGCCTCCTTCCCGTGGAATGGTGTTCAAATGCGTCTCGAAAGTGTGCCCAATGCCATTGAACAGGCCGAAGCCATTGCGGCCAACATCCTTGGGGCAGATAGGCCCTATATCGCGAAGCCTTGGTTTTGGTCGGATCAGTATGATGTTAAATTGCAAATTGCTGGGCTGAATACGGGGTTTGATCAGGTTGTCACGCGCACCGGAGATCGCGAAGGCTCTGCCTCGCATTGGTATTACAAAGACGACGAATTGCTCGCGATCGACGCCATGAATGCCCCGCGCGATTTTATGATCGGTAAGCGTCTGATCGAGGCCGGCAAATCACCCGCAGCATCCGTGATTGCCTCAGGACAAACGGTGCTTGAGTCTTTGTTATAGATCGCGCGTTGCAAGACCGGCTGGTTTTTGTTGGGTCAGGCAACGTCTAGAGCGTTTGGCTGGCGGAACGAAGTGAAGCGAGCCTCTGTAAAACGCCGCGTGACCGCAAGTGGGGTGAGCGCCAATTCAGATGCGAGATTCGACAGACTTAAGAAAGTAGCCGATGATCATCGCCATTCCAACATGACCGATGAAGGAAGATTGCGTGTAGGCGCCGAAGTCCATCATGAAGCTCCGGCCGATCACCGGAGCGAGTAGCCCTTGCGCCACGAACCAAAGCCCTAAGCCAGAAAATGCGCCGGAGATGATGAGGCCCGTTCGGGTGAGTGCCGCGACGAGCCAGACAACCGTCGGAAACGCGATTGCACCGATAAGGATATGCAACCCGAATCCGGCCCAGTATGGAATGGTCATATCGGTTCCCAATTTCACGAGCGCGACGACGAGATTTGCCGGTGCTAGGGCGACGCCGAACAGGAGCGGGGACAGAAGCCAAGCGTAGAGTTCAAATGCAATTTCGCCCACGATCCCTGCTAGGATCAGGGATTCCGCGCTAAAGGTTTTCGACATCTGGGGGCTTTCCGGTTTGGCGGGAGAGGTGATGCACCGCATGCGCGAAGGCGTTTGCCTCGCAATTGGGCATGGGTGAGCGCAAGACGTAGGGGTTGCGTCTCTGTCCGAGGGGCGAAATGGGGGGAAGGGCGGCGTTATTGTGCCGGTCGGCGCATCTTTTGCCGGAAAAAATAGCGCGCTGCGGGCTAGACCCGCAGCGCGCTATAGGATCGTTACACTTTCAAGGGAGCGTCGCCGCGCTTCCAAGCGAGTGGCTTGAACACCTCGTCGACGGGCGTCTGTGCGACGTGGTTGACGTAGTTCGAAATCGTCTTTTGTGCGAGCCCGAGGATGACATCGAGCACTGCGCGATGACCGTAACCCGCATCGAAGAAGGCTTGCATCTGTTCTTGCGTCACGTTGCCTCGGCCGCGCAGCATTTGAACAGTGAACGTGCGCAGAGCCTCGAGCTTGGCCGTTGGCAGCGGAGCTTCCGTGCGCAGAGCTTCTGAAAGATCGTCGGAAACCTTCATCATCTTTGCGATGCCCGTATGGGCCGGAACGCAGTAGTGGCACTCGTTTTCGACGTTGATCGACTGCCAGACAACGGTCAGTTCGTCCGCGTCAAAGGCGGTTTCCGTGAAGAGCTTGTGGAGAACCTGATACCCCTCGTAGGTCTGCGGGCTTTCCGCGAGAACTTTGTGAAGGCCCGGCAGACGGCCAAATGCCTTTTGCGATTGCTCGAGAAGCGGCTTGGATGCTTCCGGTGCGGAGTCGAGATCGTGGGAAGGGAATGTCATGGCGGTCATCCTTGTTTGATTTGCGTTGACGACTAGGTAGGCAATGTTGAGCGATCACTCAAGCGTTTAATTGAGTAATCGCTCAACTATTTTGTGATCATCCCCTGAATGGACGTAACCAAAGGCTATAATGGCGCAGGAATTCTTTGCGACAGTCGTCAACGCGGGCGCAGATTGCGCGGGATTGTCGGATCGCGCAGGTTCGCGTATTTAACGTGTGAACGAGGCTGATCGAAGGACTGCCCTCAGAAATGGCCGATCAAAAGTTCCCCACACTTATTGAGGCGGCGCGAACTTGGGCGCGCATCGCGGCCTTGTCCTTTGGCGGGCCGGCGGGCCAGATTTCGGTGATGCACCGGATCTTGGTCGAGGAAAAGCGGTGGCTCGGTGATGATCGTTTTCTCCACGCTTTAAACTTTTGCATGCTGCTCCCCGGCCCCGAGGCGCAGCAACTTGCCACCTATATCGGATGGCTGATGCACGGCGTGCGCGGCGCGCTGGTTGCGGGGATTTTGTTTATCCTCCCCGGGGTCATCGCGATCATGGGGCTGAGCTGGATCTACGCCGTTTGGGGCGATGTCGGGTTTGTTGCCGCGGCGTTCTTTGGCCTGAAGGCGGCGGTCTTGGCCATCGTGTTGCAGGCCGTCATACGCCTTGGACGACGGGCCTTGAAAAACCGAGCGATGCTCGCGATCGCGGTCGCGTCCTTCATCGCGATCTTCGGGCTGAACATGCCATTTCCTGCCATTGTCGCCTGCGCGGCCTTGATTGGCTGGGCGGGTGCTAGCGCGGGGCTCGCCGCCTTTACAGCCGGCGGAGGACATGGCGCGCCGGGCACGACGCATCTTGCGGATGCGGATAGTCTGCTGGGTCAATCGGAGCAGATGGGCGATCACCGCACGCGGGCGACGGCCTTCAGAGCAGGTGGCTGGGCGGTTTTATTCTGGCTGGCCCCCGTCGTCGCGCTCGTGATTTTCGCGCCGCAGAGCGTATTCACCGATATCGCGACATTCTTTTCCAAGCTTGCCGTCCTGACGTTTGGCGGCGCCTACGCGGTATTGGCGTGGGTCGCGCAGGGGGCCGTCGGAACATATGGTTGGCTGGCGCCGGGGGAAATGCTTGACGGGCTCGGCATGGCGGAAACAACGCCCGGACCGTTGATCATGGTGTTGCAATTTGTGGGTTACATGGGAGCGTTGCGAGAAGCGGGCTGGCCCATGCCCTTACTGGCGGGGGCGGTGGGCGGTTTGCTCGCGACATGGGTCACGTTTGCGCCGTGCTTTGCGTGGATCTTTTTCGGCGCACCCTTCATGGAAGATTTGCGTAGGAATAAAAGGCTGGGCGCCGCGCTTTCGGCGGTGACGGCGGCGGTTGTGGGGGTGGTTTTAAACCTTGCGATTTGGTTCTCGATTCATGTCATTTGGCGGCAGGTGAGGGTCGTGGACGCAGGGCCAGTCTCGTTGGAACTCCCGGTTCTTGCATCAATTGACGTTGAGGCGGCCGCGCTATCGATTTGCGCCTTAATCGCCGTTTTCCGGTTTAAACTCGGAATACCGGCCGTCTTAGCGGGTGCGGCGGGCATCGGGCTTTTGCTGCGCTACGGGTAGCGTTGTCGTGGCTAGATACCAAAACCCTCATTCACTGGGTTTGACAGCGCGTCGCATTTACTCGCAACCTTGGTGACTTGCCCTACTATATTTTCATTGCAGCATTGAGAGAGTGGGTTCGCCGCGTGCTGACAGCTTGCGAAACTCGCCAAGATTGGCAAAATAGTTAACCCGAAGGATTGGACACATCTGATGAACACCGAAGCACGACCCGAGACGAAGGCAAAGCTCACCCAAAATCCGCATGAGGTGCGGGACGGGCGCGAGAAGAACCTCGAAGTGGCGATCGGGCGGCAGGTGCGTGAATTGCGCAAACGGCAGCGGATGACGGGATCTGATCTCGCCACGCAGGCGGGCTTGTCGGTTGGGATGCTGTCGAAAATTGAAAACGGGATTATTTCTCCGTCGCTAAACACGTTGCAAATCCTTGCAAATGCGCTCCGCGTTCCCTTGATTCAGTTGTTTTCCGGCTATGAGGAAACGCGCGGCGCGATGCATGTGAAGGCGGGCGAGGGCGCCGAGGTGGATCGCGGCGGCACACGGGCGGGGCACCAGTATAATTTGCTGGGCCATATTGGATCGAACAATTCCGGTGTTGTGGTCGAGCCATATCTCATCACGCTAAGCACGCAGAGCGATCGGTTTCCGACGTTCCAACATGAGGGGATCGAGATGCTGTATATGCTCGAGGGTGTCGTCGATTACCGTCATGGCGACCAGATCTATCGGTTGGAGCCGGGGGACAGCCTTCTGTTCGACTCGGATGCGCCGCATGGGCCAGAAAATTTGATCGAACTCCCCGCGCGGTACTTGTCGATCATCACTTACCCGCAGGCGACTTGAGATGACTCTGCCCGTTCTCTCGGCACGCCCTCTGTTTAGCCCGCATAATGCGCCCATTTATGCGGCATAAAATTTATCAAAAGTAAAATTTATTCCTCTGAAAGAAATTATCTTGAAAAGAAACTAATCTTCCCCTTAGTTAATTCTAAGCGGCAGTGACGCCGAAGCTACACGGAGTTGACTATGTGCGGAATTGTTGGCCTGTTCCTGAAGAAGGAAGACCTGCGGCCCCAGTTGGGAGAGCTGCTGACCGAAATGCTGATCACCATGACCGATCGTGGCCCCGATAGCGCGGGCATTGCGATCTACGGCGATGAGGGTGACGGTTTTAAAATGACGTTGCAATCAGACACGCCGGAGACCACCTTTGCGGGTCTGGATGTCGAGATGACAGATGCGCTCGGCGCGCCCGTCACGATGAAAATCGTCGACACCCATGCGGTTTTGCGCCTTCCCAAGGATGTGGAAGTCGCCGCGCGTCAGTTCATCGAAGCAAAGAACATCCGCATCATGGGTGCAGGCGACTCGATGGAGATCTTCAAAGAGATCGGCTTGCCAAAAGATGTGGCGGCGCGTTTCAACCTGTCCGCTATGTCGGGCAGCCATGGGATCGGCCATACCCGTATGGCAACCGAAAGCGCCGTCACGACGCTTGGGGCGCACCCGTTTTCGACCGGCGCGGATCAATGTCTCGTACACAATGGCTCGTTGTCCAACCATAACGCGATGCGCCGCATTTTGACGCAAAAAGGCTTCGCGCCGAAAACCCAAAACGATACCGAAGTCGCCGCTTGCTATATCTCGTCACGCTTGGCGGAAGGCGCCAATCTGGGCGAGGCTTTGGAGGGCACACTGTCGGATCTGGATGGGTTCTTCACCTTCGTTGTTGGCACGAAAAACGGCTTTGGCGTGGTGCGTGACCCGATCGCGTGCAAGCCCGCCGTGATGGCCGAAACCGATGATTACGTGGCCTTCGGCAGCGAATACCGCGCCTTGGCAAATCTTCCGGGGATCGAAACCGCACGTGTGTGGGAGCCGGAACCCGCAACTGTTTATTTCTGGGAGCGTTGAGATGCAGGTAATTGACCTCGGCCAAACTCCGCTGCGTGAGTTGAATTCGGCTCTGCAAGCACAGGCCAAAACTACGAACCAAACCGCGTGGACGATTGAAAACCCGAAAGGAGCTCATGCGATTGCTGTGGGCCTCGATGCGCCGATTGAAGTCACGGTGAAGGGCTCAACGGGCTATTACTGCGCGGGTATGAACAAGCAAGCGACGGTGCATGTGACCGGCTCTGCGGGTCCGGGTGTCGCGGAAAACATGATGTCGGGCACGGTCATCATTGAGGGCGACGCGAGCCAATATGCGGGCGCCACCGGTCAGGGCGGTCTGTTGGTCATCAAGGGGAATGCGGCATCGCGTTGCGGCATTTCGATGAAAGGGATCGACATCGTCGTTCACGGAAACATCGGGCATATGTCAGCCTTTATGGGACAATCGGGAAATCTGGTGGTCTTGGGCGATGCCGGCGACGCCCTCGGCGACAGCTGCTACGAAGTGCGGATGTTCGTGCGCGGATCCGTGAAATCGCTCGGATCTGATTGCGTCGAGAAAGAGATGCGGCCGGAGCATCTTGAGATCCTGAAGGATCTTCTCGCGAAATCGGGAGCAGATGCAAAGCCGGAGGAATTCAAGCGCTACGGTTCTGCCCGCAACCTCTATCATTTCCACGTCGATCACGCCAGCGCGTACTGAGGAGACAGACATGTCCAAAACCCCACAAACCCTGCCGCGTGACAGTGCAACGTTCACCCCGGAAATCAGTGCGGAAATTCGCCGTGCGGCGGATACCGGCATCTACGACATTCGTGGCGGTGGCGCAAAACGTAAGGTACCGCATTTCGATGATCTGCTGTTCCTCGGCGCTTCAATCTCGCGCTACCCGTTGGAGGGCTACCGCGAGAAATGCGACACGACCGTCACGTTGGGCGCGCGCTTTGCGAGCAAGCCGATCGTTCTGAAAACGCCTGTCACGATTGCGGGTATGTCGTTTGGTGCGCTGTCCGGTCCCGCGAAAGAAGCGTTGGGACGCGGGGCGACGATGGCGGGCACCTCTACCACGACTGGCGATGGCGGGATGACGGACGAAGAGCGCGGCCATTCGGAAAAGCTGGTTTATCAGTATCTTCCGAGCCGCTACGGGATGAACCCCGATGATTTGCGCCGTGCGGATGCGATTGAAATCGTGGTGGGCCAAGGGGCGAAGCCGGGCGGCGGCGGGATGCTTTTAGGTCAGAAAATTACCGAGCGCGTTGCAGGTATGCGCAATTTGCCGGTTGGGATTGATCAGCGGTCTGCGTGTCGTCACCCTGATTGGACAGGCCCTGATGATCTGGAAATCAAAATTCTTGAAATCCGTGAAATCACCAATTGGGAAAAGCCGATCTATGTCAAAATCGGTGGCGCGCGCCCCTATTACGATACCGCCTTGGCGGTGAAAGCGGGGGCGGATGTTGTCGTTCTCGACGGGATGCAAGGCGGGACTGCGGCCACGCAAGATGTGTTCATCGAGCATGTCGGCCAGCCGACACTTGCGTGCATTCGCCCCGCCGTCAAAGCTTTGCAAGACCTCGGGATGCACCGCACTGTTCAATTGATCGTCTCGGGCGGCATCCGGTCGGGCGCAGATGTGGCGAAAGCTTTGGCGCTCGGTGCGGATGCGGTGGCTATCGGCACGGCGGCCTTGATCGCCTTGGGCGAAAATGACCCCAAATGGGGCGCGGAATATGCGGCGCTTGGCACCACGGCGGACGCGTATGACGACTGGCACGAGGGTAAAGACCCAGCCGGAATCACCACTCAAGACCCGGAATTGATGAAACGCCTCGATCCGGTAGAAGCTGCGCGCAAGCTGCGAAACTACCTCGCGGTGCTGACGCTCGAATGTCAGACGATCGCGCGCGCTTGTGGCAAAAGCCATGTCCATAACCTTGAGCCGGAAGATCTTTGCGCCCTGACGATCGAGGCGGCGGCGATGGCGGGCGTGCCTTTGGCAGGCACGAACTGGATCCCCGGGCAAGGCGGGTTCTGACCCTCTCACAATACGATGGCGCGGCACAGACCGCGCCACATTTCCACAACAGGGAACTTGGATAAATGACCGATCTGGCGGAATATGCCCGCGAAAAGGGCGTTAAATACTTCATGATCTCCTACACGGATCTGTTCGGCGGCCAGCGCGCCAAGCTGGTTCCGGCGCAGGCGATTGCTGAAATGCAAGAAAACGGCGCCGGCTTTGCAGGGTTCGCGACCTATCTTGATCTGACCCCTGCGCATCCTGATATGCTTGCTGTGCCGGACGCCTCTCGCGTTATCCAACTGCCGTGGAAGCCCGAGGTCGCGTGGGTGCCTGCCAATTGCGTGATGGAGGGCGAGGGCGTGGCCCAAGCGCCGCGAAATGTGCTGGGGCGGCTGATTAAAGAGGCCGCTGATATGGGCCTCACGGTGAAAACCGGGATCGAGGCGGAGTTCTTTTTGCTCACGCCGGAGGGGATGGAAATCTCTGATCCGATGGATACCGCATCGAAGCCTTGTTATGATCAACAGGCCGTTATGCGCCGTTATGATGTGATCGCAGAAATCTGTGATTACATGCTGGAGCTTGGCTGGGAAGCCTATCAAAACGACCATGAGGACGCGAATGGCCAGTTCGAGATGAACTGGAAATATGATGAGGCTATGGCCACCGCCGACAAGCATAGCTTCTTCAAATTCATGGTCAAATCGGTCGCCGAGAAGCACGGTCTGCGGGCGACTTTCATGCCCAAGCCGATCATGGGTCTGACCGGAAACGGCTGCCACGCGCATATCTCGGTTTGGGATCAAGACGGCAATAACGCCTTCGCAGATACGACCAAAGAGTTGGGTCTGTCGGACAGCGGCCGCACCTTCTTGGGCGGGATTATGAAACACGCATCCGCCTTGGCGATGATCACCAATCCGACCGTGAACAGCTACAAGCGTATCAACGCGCCGCGCACGATTTCCGGCGCGACTTGGGCGCCCAATAGCGTCACTTGGACCGGCAATAACCGCACGCATATGGTTCGTGTTCCAGGGCCGGGCCGGTTTGAATTGCGCCTGCCTGATGGCGCGGTGAATCCGTATTTGTTGCAAGCGGTTATCATTGCCGCGGGGCTGTCGGGCATGAAATCCAAAGCCGATCCGGGCAAGCGTCATGATATCGATATGTATAAAGACGGGCATACTGTCACCGATGCGCCGAAGCTGCCGTTGAACCTTCTTGATGCGATCCGGGCCTATGACGCGGATGAGGTGCTAAAGGAAGCAATGGGCACGGAATTCTCAAACGCGTTCATCAAGATGAAAAAGCAGGAATGGAATTCCTACACATCGTTCCTGTCGCAATGGGAGCGCGACAACACGCTCGATATCTAAAAATTTCGGCCGTCCGTTTTGTATGCGCAAGCGCCATGGCGCTGCTGCGTGTCACAGGCGGGCGGCCTAGCACGTTGAAATCACGGGGCGCGATTGTCACTGCATGGCCATCGCGCGAACGGATCGCGGCTGTCCGCCATATGTTTTGCGGTAGGAGTTTGAGAATCCTGCGGCCGACGAAAATCCCGTCATGAATGCTATTTCGCCAATGCTGAGGCGGGACGCCTCAAGCAAGCCTTTCGCAGTCTTCAACCGGATCGAAAGGTAGGTCTGCATCACAGACCGGCCGATTGACTGGCTGAATTGTCTTTGCAACTGGCGCGATGAGATCCCCACCAATGTGCTGATCTGATCGAGGTCAAGCGGGTCCGCGATATGGCTCTCCATCAATTCAAGCGCTTCTGCGACAGAACGCGACAGCGGGCCATACCTTGCTTCGACGCTGGCTTGTTGCGGGGCGTCGGCCACGCGAATTTCCGTTTGAATGAACCAATCGCTGATACGCTGAGCAAAATTGACGCCGTGTTCTGCGGAGATCATTGCGTGCATCATGTCGAGAGGCGCGGTGCCCCCTGCGCAGGTAAAACGATCCCGATCGATGACATAGAGGCGTCGCTCCAGTGAGAACCGGTCTGATTGTGCCCGTAAATCGTCGAGGTGATGCCAATGCACGGTGAACCTGCGGGCTTCCATGAGGCCTGCGCGCGCCAACACCGCACTGCCGCCTGAAATACCGCCCAACGCGACGGCGTTTCGATCCAATTGGCGCAGCCAGGTAAAGAGCGTTTGGTCGCGCACGCGCAGGGGATCCCCCCCCGCGACCACGAAGACAATATCGAAATCAAGCGCGTGATCCCCAATCGCCGTCGTCTCGATGAATGCGGGCAGCGACGATCGCACCGGACCACCGTGGAGAGATAAAGGGACAATCTCATAGAGCGGTGTTTTCGAAAACAGGTTCGCCGCGCGAAGAGGCTCCATCGCGGCAGAGGTACTCATCATTGCGAAACCATCGATCAGGAAGAACCCAATTTTGCGCATCTGACCAAGTGACCCTTTATTGAAAGATAATGTCTCTTTTTTGAAAGATATGTCATGAGCTGCGTGATTAAAACAAAGAAGTAGAACAAGGAGTCACAGGATGCGGTTTTCCGGCTTTCGCGTTATCAAAGAGGCCCTTACGGGGCATCATGGCTGGAAACCGCTTTGGCGGAACCCTGAGCCGCAGGCAGCGTATGATTATATCATTGTTGGCGGAGGCGGACATGGCTTGGCGACGGCCTACCACCTTGCGAAGGTGTTCAAGGGCAAGCGTATCGCAGTGCTTGAAAAAGGCTGGTTGGGATCCGGCAATATCGGGCGGAATACCACGATCATCCGCTCAAACTATCTGCTGCCGGGCAATGAGCCCTTTTATGAGTTTTCCATGAAACTCTGGGAGTCGATGGAACAAGAATTCAACTTTAACGCAATGGTGAGCCAGCGCGGTATTTTGAACCTTATCCATTCCGACGGCCAGCGCGACGCCTATCGGCGCCGCGGCAATGCTATGTTGTTGGCGGGCGCGGATGCTGAACTGCTGGATACGGCCGGCGTTCGCGCGATGTATCCGTGGCTCAATTTCGATAATGCGCGCTTCCCGATTAAGGGCGGTTTGCTGCAACGGCGGGCGGGCACGGCGCGCCACGACGGCGTTGTTTGGGGCTATGCTCGGGGCGCAGATTTGCTGGGCGTCGACATCATCCAGAACTGTGAAGTGACTGGTTTCCGGATCGAGCAAGGTCGTGTGCAGGGTGTTGAGACCTCGCGCGGATATATTGGCGCGAAGAAAGTTGGCGTCGCGGTTGCAGGGTCTTCGGGCAAGGTGATGGCGATGGCGGGGATGCGCCTACCGATCGAGAGCCACGTCCTGCAGGCGTTCGTGTCTGAGGGGCTCAAGCCGGTTATCGACGGGGTTATTACCTTCGGCGCGGGGCATTTTTATGTCAGCCAGTCGGATAAGGGCGGTTTGGTGTTCGGCGGCGATATCGACGGATACAACTCCTACGCACAGCGCGGCAATCTCGCGGTGATCGAGGATGTCGCGGAAGGCGGAATGGCGTTGATGCCCGCTATCGGGCGCGCGCGCTTGTTGCGCGCTTGGGGCGGAATTATGGATATGTCGATGGATGGGAGCCCGATCATCGACCGCACGCCAGTTGAGGGCCTCTATCTGAATGCGGGTTGGTGCTATGGCGGGTTCAAGGCGACGCCAGCATCGGGTTACGCCTTCGCGCATCTGCTCGCGACCGACACCCCGCACGACACGGCGAAAGCTTACAGGTTGGATCGTTTCAACCGCGGTTATGTCATCGACGAAAAAGGGGTTGGCGCGCAGCCAAACCTTCACTGACGCGCGCTGCTCGTTGAATTTTCTCGCTCTATTCAAGGCTAGATCATGCTTATTCCTCATCCGCTTCTCGGCCTGCGCGACGCGCAAGAATTTACCTATCTCGGCGATGCAAATTTGCTCAACCGTCCCGACGGCATGGCGGAAGACGCCCCCGATCGGTTTTACGACTATGTCTATCTGCGCGACAATCCGGCGGGGGTTCACCGCGAGCTATGGTTCCATGAGCAGGGCGATCGGAGCTGGCTGATTGTGACGCGCAACACGGTGACGCATGAAATTCTGGGCGCGGAACTGGCGCGTGATGTCGCGCTGGCGAACCGTGGAGGTGTACAATGACACGGCTGACAGGGGGTCTGATCGACCGCAATACCACGCTGAATTTTACCTTCGACGGGCGCTCCTTTACCGGTCATGCGGGCGATACGCTTGCATCGGCGCTTCTGGCGAATGATGTGCGTTTGATGGGGCGGTCGTTCAAGTATCACCGTCCGCGCGGTGTGGTTGCGGCGGGCTCGGAAGAACCAAATGCGATGGTCGAGCTGCGCAGTGGTGCCCGCCAAGAACCCAACACGCGCGCAACGATGACAGAGCTGTTTGACGGGTTGACCGCGAAAAGCCAGAATCGCGTCGGGTCACTGAACTTCGATCTTCTGGCGGTGAATGATCTGATGTCGCCCTTCTTCGCGGCGGGATTTTATTACAAGACCTTCATGTGGCCAAAGGCGTTTTGGGAAAAACTCTATGAGCCGATGATCCGCCGCGCGGCGGGGCTGGGCTCGTTGTCAAAGCTGGCTGATCCGGATGACTACGACAAGGGATTCTTGCATTGTGATATCTTGATCGCAGGGGGCGGCGCTGCCGGTTTGGCGGCGGCACTGACGGCGGCGCGCTCGGGTGTTCAGGTCATTCTGGCCGATGAGGATTGGCGTTTGGGCGGGCGGCTTTTGGCGGAAAGCCACGCGCTCAATGACGCGCCTGCCACCGATTGGATCGCGCAAGTCGAGGCCGAACTGGCGAGCCTGCCGAACGTGCGGATCATGCGGCGCACAACAGTTTTCGGGGCATTCGATCACGGTGTCTACGGCGCGGTGGAGCGGGTCGGAGATCACCTCGCTAAGCCTGTCAATGGGCTGCGCCAGACCTTGTGGCGGATTACAGCGAAGCGCACCGTTCTCGCCTCGGGGGCAACCGAGCGGCATATTCCTTTCGCCAATAACGACCGCCCCGGCGTGATGTTGGCGGGGGCAATGCGCGCCTATGCCAATCGTTATGCAGTGAGTGCGGCGCAAACGGTGGCGATCTTTACCAATGGCGATGACGGGCATCGCACGGCGCTGGATCTGGCGGCGAAGGGGGTGACAATTGCGGCGGTCATCGACACTCGCGAGGGTGCGAAAGCGCAAGGCGACTACCCGCTTTTCTCCGGATCTGTCGTGAGCGATACGAAGGGCCGTCTCGGTTTGACGCAGATCGCGGTCACGCGCGACGGGCAGACGACTTGGGTCGAGGCCGGTGCCCTTGGCGTGGCAGGCGGCTGGAACCCGAATGTGCATCTTGCGAGCCATCATCGTGGACGTCCCGTTTGGAATGACGATTTGCAGGCGTTCTTGCCAGCCGCGAATGCGGTTCCGGGTATGATCGTTGCTGGGGCCGCAAACGGACAAGGATCGACCTTCAAAGCCCTCTCGTCAGGCGCTCATGCGGCGATGGATGTGCTCGGCGGGCTTGGAGCACGTGCGGCACTGCCGGATCTGCCACGCGCCGAAGATGCGCCGCAAAGCCAATCCGCCTTCTGGCATGTCGGAGGAAAAGGCCGCGCTTGGGTTGATTTTCAAAACGATGTGACTGTGAAGGATATCAAGCTCGCGCATCAGGAAAATATGCGACCGGTCGAGCATCTTAAGCGCTGGACCACGCTTGGTATGGCGACAGATCAGGGCAAGACCGCGAATGTCACCGCGCTGGCAGTGATGGCCGAAATATCGGGCCAATCCATTCCGCAAACCGGAACGACTATTTTCCGGCCACCCTACACGGGTGTCTCGCTGTCGGTGCTAGGCGGCGGCGACACGGGGGCGCATTTCCGCCCTCGTCGTTTGACACCAACCCATTCGTGGGCGGCTGAACAAGGCGCTGTCTTTGTCGAGGTTGGCCCGTGGATGCGCGCGCAATATTTCCCGCGCAAGGGCGAAACCCACTGGCGCGAGACGGTGGATCGCGAAGTTCTCGCGACCCGTGCGGGCGTGGGTCTGTGCGATGTCACAACCCTCGGGAAGGTTGACGTTCAGGGCGCGGATGCGGGCAAGTTTCTAAACCGGATTTATGCCAATGCGATGGGCAGTTTGAAGGTCGGGATGGTCCGCTACGGCTTGATGCTGCGCGAGGATGGACAAGCCTTCGATGATGGAACCTGCGCGCGGCTGTCGGACGATCATTACGTCGTCACCACAACGACGATGCAGGCTGGGCCAGTCTATCGACATATGGAATTTGCGCGACAATGCCTGTGGCCAGAGCTTGATGTGCAATTGATTTCGACGACGGATGCTTGGGCGCAGATCTCCGTTGCCGGCCCCAATGCGCGCCGCCTGCTGGAGCGTGTCGTGGACGGGTTTGACCTGTCGAATGATGCCTTCCCATTCATGGGCTGCGCAGAGTTGACGGTTTGCGGCGGGCTTCGCGCGCGGCTGTTCCGGATTTCGTTCTCAGGTGAGTTGGCCTATGAAATCGCCGTCCCCGCGCGGTTCGGCGCCGCTTTGATGGCGCGGATGGTTGAGCGCGGTGAGGATCTCGGCGCGACGCCTTACGGCACCGAAACCCTCGGCGTTTTGCGGATCGAAAAGGGTCACGCCGCGGGCAATGAACTGAACGGCCAAACCTCGGCGCAAATGCTGGGCATGGGCAAGATGGTCAGCACCAAGAAAGACAGTATTGGCGCGGTTATGAGCCGCCGCGAGGGGCTGGCCGCCGAGCCGCGGGTTCTGGTCGGGTTCCAGCCGGTTGATCTCAATGACCGCGTTGCGGCGGGGATGCATTTGTTCACTGTCGATGAGGAACAGCGCACCGAGACGGATCAAGGGTGGATAACCTCTGCCTGCTATTCACCGCATGTCGGATCGATGATCGGGCTTGGTTACCTGTCGCATGGCCAAGATCGGATCGGCGAAGTCGTCATGGCCGTCAATCCGTTGGAGGGACAAAGCGCGGCGCTGCGTGTCGTGTCCCCGCATTTCGTTGATCCCGAAGGAGGGCGCGTTCGTGACTGATTTATCCCCGATGACGGCGCTTGGCGCTCAATCCGCCCGCCGTCAAACGCATGGCGTGTTGACGCTCACAGAACAAACTGACCTTGCGCTGGCGTCCCTCAGCCTGCGCCGTGGTAGCGTCCTGCCGACACCGTTCGGCTTGACGCTGCCCGATGTTGGGAAATGTACGGACGATTTGGCGGTTTCGGCCTTCTGGATCGGGCCTGATCAATGGATGGTCGCGGAGGCAGGGAAGGGCGATGTTGGCATCGCTCAGGCTCTTAAACGCGAGGCACCGGACTGTAGCGTGACGGATCAGACCGACGGGTTTGTCGCCTTCGAGATCACGTCGAGCGAGGGCGGCGCGCCGATCACGGCGGTGATGAGCAAACTCGTCAATTTGGATGCGGTAGCGTTTGTCCCCGGATGCGCGACCCGCACAGGATTGGAGCATATGTCCGTCTACATCCTTCGACGCGCTGAAAATACGCTTGCGGTGATCGGTATGCGGTCGCTCGCGGACACTCTATGGCATGCGCTCGACCGCGCCGCGTTCCATGCGCAGGGGAAGATACGATGACCGCTAAGCTTCTGGATGGAAAGGCTTTCGCAAAAGGCGTCAGTGCCGAGATCACCAAATCAGTTGCCTCATTGAAGCAACAAGGGATCACGCCGGGTTTGGCGGTGGTGCTGGTGGGCGAGGACGCGGCGTCGGAAGTTTACGTTCGCAATAAAGGCCTGCAAACCAAGGCCTGCGGGATGAATTCATTCGAGCACAAATTGCCCGCGCAGACCAGCGAAGCAGATTTGCTCGCGTTGATCGGGCGATTGAACGCGGATGCGTCTGTGCACGGCATTCTTGTGCAACTCCCCCTGCCATCGCATCTCAATGCGGATTTGGTCATCAATACAATCGATCCCGCGAAAGACGTTGACGGTTTTCATATTTCCAACGTGGGCCTTTTGGGCACGGGGCAACGGGCATTGGTGCCATGCACGCCCTTGGGGTGCTTGATGCTGCTACGAGATCATCTTGGCAGTTTGGCCGGGCTAAATGCCGTTGTTGTCGGGCGGAGCAATATTGTTGGCAAGCCGCTTGCGCAGCTACTGCTCAACGATAGCTGCACGGTCACGATTGCCCATTCGCGCACGCGCGATCTGCCGTCGATCTGTCGCGGCGCGGATATCTTGATCGCAGCGGTCGGTCGACCAGAATTGATCACCGCCGACTATATCAAACCCGGCGCGACGGTGATTGATGTTGGCATCAACCGTGTGCCTGCGGGCGATGGCAAGACGCGGCTTGTGGGGGATGTTGATTTTGCCTCGGTCAGCAAAGTTGCGGGGGCGATTACGCCGGTGCCGGGCGGGGTCGGGCCGATGACCATCGCTTGCTTGCTCGCAAACACGCTCACCGCATGTTGCCATGCGCATAACCTTTCGGAATCCGCGCTTTCCAGCGCGTCATGAGGATGTTGAAATGACCAAATACTGCCTGACGGTGACCTGTCCTTCCCAACGCGGCATTGTCGCTGCGATCTCGTCATTCTTGGCGACGAAAGGTTGCAATATTATTGACAGCTCGCAGTTTGACGACCTCGCGACCGATATGTTTTTCATGCGGATCGGGCTGGTGTCCGAACAGGGCGTATCGGAGGCGGAATTGCGCGAGGATTTCGCGGCTGTGGCGGCGCAATTCGGGATGGATTTTGCGTTCCATGACGCGGCCAAAAAGATGAAAGTCGTGATCATGGTGTCGCGGTTCGGGCATTGTTTGAACGATCTTTTGTACCGCGTGAAGATCGGCGCTCTGCCGGTTGATATCGTGGCTGTGATCTCGAATCACATGGATTATCAAAAGGTTGTGGTGAATCAGGATATCCCGTTCCACTGCATCAAAGTGACGAAGGAAAACAAGATTGAGGCGGAGGCGATGATCATGAAGGTCGTCGAGGATGCGGGGGCGGAGCTGATCGTTCTGGCGCGGTACATGCAGATTTTGTCGGATCAGATGTGCGCGAAAATGTCGGGGCGGATCATCAACATTCACCACTCGTTCCTGCCCAGTTTCAAGGGGGCGAACCCCTATAAACAGGCGTATGAGCGCGGCGTGAAGCTGATCGGCGCGACGTCGCATTACGTGACGGCGGATCTCGATGAGGGGCCGATTATCGAGCAAGACACGATCCGCGTGACCCACGCGCAATCGCCCGAGGATTACGTGTCGCTGGGCCGCGATGTGGAGGCGCAAGTCCTCGCCCGCGCCATCCACGCCCACGCCCACCACCGCGTTTTCCTCAATGGAAACAAAACGATCGTCGTCCCCGCCTCACCAGGAAGCTACTCCTCCGAACGCATGGGGTGAGGTAGATGAAAATTCGGCGCGCGCTCTGGCGTTCTGGCGCGCGCCTGCGCTATCCTTTGCTCCGGCGATGACCCGCCGTGCAAAGGATAGCCCGTGCCCCGTTCCCCAGTGCAAATCGACGCGAGCGTTGGCTCGACCGTGCGATACGTCATCGAGACGCTTTCGGCGCGGATCATATCGCGTGAATACGGTGTGGAGGAGCGCCTTCCGGCCGAACGTCAGCTTGCGCAAGATCTGGGCGTTGCGCGCAATACGGTGCGCGAGGCGCTTGATCAGTTGGAAGAACATGGCATGATCCGCCGCCGCGCCGGATCTGGTTCATTCGTGACCTATGATCCTGCTGGCGCGGGCGATTCTGCTTCTCCTGTTGCGGCGGAAACGGGGCCGCTTCAGTTGCAGGTGATGCGCGGAATTTTGGAGCCGGAAATGGTGCGCCTTGCGGTGATCTCCATGCCGCCGCGCGACATCGAGGCGCTTGGCGAGACGCTATCAAAAATGGAAGCAGTTCAGAGCGATGCGAGCGCATTCGTGCGTTTGGAGGAAGATTTTCATCGTCAGATTGCGGCGGGCACAGGTAATCCCCTGTTGGTGGCCTGCTACTCGCTGGTGATTGAGGCGCGGCGGCAGGCATTTCGCGCCGCGATGTATCGCCGCCACCTCACGCCCAGCCGAATTGCCGCGTATCAGCGTGGCTACAATGCCCTGTTCAATGCGATCGCATCGCGCGACATCGAAGCGGCCAGCGAATTTATGAAGCTGACCCTGATCGAAGATCAGAAGTTGTTGATGCAGTCGGATTGAGGGCTGCTGGGAGTCGCTGGTGCCACATCTGACCAAGATCCTCCATGTGGGCGCGCAACCGCTGACTGTTGCGATCAAGCCAGCCGCTGACCGAGCCAAAAGCCGCGATCCTTGCACGCCCGTTCTGGATCGTCACAACGGGCCAATCCCCGACGAGGGCATTGTCGAGCCCGAAGATATCTGCGCCGCTCCACCTTGCTGGGCCAAAGATATGCTGCATCTGCTGTGCGCGCTTCATTGCGGCAAGAACCGTAATTGGATCAATCGTATCGGCGATCTCCACCGCGCTGTGCCAGAGATCGAGGATGGACGCATATTCCCAACTCACCGCGCTCCATTGGTTCGGGAACTGACGGTTGTAGAGTTCGAAAAACGTTTTGGGCTGGCGGAAGAAGAACGCCGTATCGGCGAGCTTCGGATCATCAAAATCCGGAAACTGAAACGTATAGCGCGACATGAAATCGGCAGAGGTCCGCGCGATCAGGGTGGGGTAATCGTCCGCGGTGCAAGCCAGTATTTCACCGGTAAACCCTTGCGCGAAGGCGGCCTCGGTGAGGGCCTTGGCCATCGGGGGCGCGGAGGAGCACCAGCACAGCACATCCGGTGCCTCGGCCAGCATTGCGGCGACGATCCCGCGCGCGTCTTTGTTGTTCGGCGCATAGCGGATTTCTTTAATCCGGTCACGGCCTGCGGCATCAAATGCGGCGCGGTAAACGGCGAGCGAGGGCAAGCCGAGGCTATCGGTTTGGGAGCATAAGGCGACTTTGCGCGCTGCGGGGCGGTTCTGTGCGAGCCATTCGACGCCCGTCGCGTTGAACAGGGGGTGCACCTCGGCAGGGGCGATCAACGACGGCGTTTCGGGCGATAGATCGGAGGTCAACATCGTGGCAACCAACGCCTTACGTGCCATCAGATACGGCAGAGCGGGCGCAAAACTGTCGCCGCCCAAAGTAAGAAAGAGGCGCACATGCTGACGTTCCAACATATCGCGGGCGGCGGCTAGGGTGTGGTGAGCGCCAAGTGCACTATCTTGCGCGACGATTTCGATGCGGTGGCGGCGGCCGGTGACCATCAGCCCTCCGCGGGCATTGATGCCATCGGCCCAGATCCGGCAGCCGTCGAGACCCGGTTTGCCCCAAATTTCTTCTGCGCCTGAAAGTGGCGTCAGGAATCCTATTTTGATCGGGTCACGATCCTGCACACTGAGTCGCGGCAGTGAACCAGTGACGGCAAGATGCTGTGCGAGTGAAAACCTGCTCATATTTTCATCTATAACTGCTTTTATAAGAAGCGAAACGGCAAAATGTAGGAAAATTATATTCCCATAAAGAAAATAAGTTGACGCAAACCGCCCCTCTACCGCCTCATTGGTTCACACCGAATGTGCCAATTTGGGCAACTGGTCCGAACCAGTAGCGCAATCCGCACACACGCAGACGCAGGGGGCGAATATGACCAAACGAGTAGCCGTTATTGGCGCAGGGCCATCGGGGTTGGCACAGTTGCGGGCGTTTCAATCCGCCGCGCAGAAGGGCGCTGAGATCCCCGACGTGGTCTGTTTCGAGAAGCAATCCAATTGGGGCGGATTGTGGAATTACACTTGGCGCACCGGCGTTGATGAGAATGGCGAGCCGGTGCATTGCTCTATGTATCGCTACCTGTGGACCAATGGCCCGAAAGAAGGTCTGGAATTCGCCGATTACTCGTTTGAGGAACATTTCGGCAAGCAGATCGCTTCCTACCCGCCGCGCGCGGTGATGGTCGATTATATCGAGGGGCGCGTGTTGAAAGCGGGTGTCCGCGATTGGATCCGTTTCTCGACGGTGGTGCGCTGTGTTGAATTTGACGATGAGACCCAGAAATTTACGATGACCGTGCATGATATGGTCAACGACACGATGTATAAGGAAGTGTTCGATCATGTGATCGTCGCCTCTGGTCACTTCTCCTCGCCCAACGTGCCGGAATACCCTGGGTTTGAGACGTTCAACGGACGGATTGTTCATGCCCACGACTTCCGTGATGCGCGGGAGTATTCGGGCAAAGATGTGCTTTTGGTCGGGGCGTCTTACTCCGCCGAGGATATCGGATCGCAATGCTGGAAATACGGCGCGAAGTCGGTCACGACCAGTTACCGCTCGGCGCCGATGGGGTTTGATTGGCCAGAGAATTGGGAAGAAAAACCCGCCCTCGTGAGTGTCGAGGGCAAAACGGCGACCTTCATCGATGGCAGCACAAAAGACTTCGATGCGATCATCCTTTGCACGGGGTATAAGCATTATTTCCCGTTCTTGCCGGACGATCTGCGCCTGAAAACCAAGAACCGTTTGGCCACTGCCGATCTCTATAAAGGGGTCGCCTATGTCCATAATCCGGCGCTGTTTTATCTGGGCATGCAGGACCAGTGGTTCACCTTCAACATGTTCGACGCGCAGGCCTGGTATGTCCGCGATGTGATCATGGGGCGGATCGAGATGCCGACCGACAAGGCCGTAATGTTGGCCGATGTGGCCGAGCGTGAGGCCCGCGAGGAGGCATCGGACGATACCAAATACGCGATCAAATATCAGGGCGCGTATATCAAGGAGCTGATCGCAGATACCGATTACCCGAGCTTTGATGTGGATGGCGCTTGCGAGGCATTCTTTGAGTGGAAGGCGCATAAGGCCAAAGGGATCATGGGCTTCCGCGACAATTGCTACAAATCCCTGATCACCGGAACCATGGCGCCCAGGCATCACACACCTTGGAAAGATGCGTTGGACGACACGATGGAAGTCTACCTGCAAAACTGAGGGTCTCTTGTCCCTGATACTTCCTGAGGGGGCTTGTCCCCCGCTTTTTTAGGATAAACGGATGTTGCAATCTCCTCCTCCCGCGCTGTTTCGCGCAGGCCCACCGACCGCGACGCGCCCGCGCAGGGCGTTGGCGTTCGGGTCGGCGCTGACCGTCGCGGATGAGCGGCACATGGTCTCAGGCGGCGGGGTGATTGCGGTGCCGATTGCGGCGGGCGATGTCCTGAAAATCACCAATGACGAAGGCGGGCAGCCTTGTGAGATCATCGCAGCCCATCCCGACGGGCGGGTTGATTGCGGATTGCTGGGCGTGGCGGCGGATCGCGCGGCGGACGGGTTGCGCGCGGCGCTGGGATCACCTGCGGATGGGATGGCGCGGCTGCGTTTGGGTTTGGCGCGGCGCGGGATTGAGATTGGCGGCGCGCGGGCGATTGGCTTGTTTGGCGCGGCCTCGCGGGCGAATGAGGCGGTGTCATTCACCGCGCAGGGGGCGGGGCTGGTGCTGGTCTGCGCCCCCGCGGCGGTGATGAATTTCGAGGCGCAAGATACCGCGACGCCGTTGACCGTGTTGATCACGCGCAAGGAAAAGCGCGCGAAGGGGCGGTTTGCTTTGCCCGACCCTCTGGCCGATCCGCTGCAAGATCTGCGGATCGCGTCCTCCACCGCGCAGGCTTACCGCGTCAAAGCGGGCGATTATCTGCAAATCATCGATGTTGATGGCCGCCAATGCACCGATTTCCAATGTTTTGACGCGCGCAAACTGGATCGCGGCATCGCAAATCCGTTGGATGTGACGACCACGCGGACCTTGATGGGCCATGCCTATCCCAACCCCGGCCTGCATGCGAAATATTACGATCAGGATTTCACGCCGCTGGTCGAAGTAATCCAAGACACTTGCGGGCGGCATGATGCGTTCGCGATGGCCTGTGCGTCGAAGTATTACGACGATATCGGCTATCCCGGCCACGCCAATTGCTCGGATAATTTCAACGGCGCGCTGGAGGAGTACGGCGTGCCGGCCCGTGCGGGTTGGATGGCGGCGAATTTCTTCTTCAACACCGCGATTGATGCGCATGGCGTGATGATCGCGGATGAGCCGTGGTCCCGCCCCGGCGATTATGTCTTGATGCGGGCGCTCACCGATCTGGTCTGCGTCTCCTCGGCCTGCCCCGATGATACCTCGGCCGCGAATGGCTGGGACCCCACCGATATTCACCTGCGCACCTATTCCGGATCGGAGCGATTTTTGCGCGCCTCCGCATGGCGCGCCACCCCCGACGCGGAGCCGATCATGACCCGACAGAGCGCCTTCCATGACAAATTCGCTTCGCTGACCCACGATTTTGTTGAATATAAGGGCTTCTGGTTGCCCAATTCCTTCGCGCAAACCGATGCGGTGGAAAGCTATTGGGCCTGCCGCACGGGCGTGGTCGCGATGGATTTGAGCGCGCTGCGCAAATTCGAGATCACCGGACCGGATGCCGAGGCGTTGATGCAATGGGTGCTGACGCGGGATGTGAAAAAGCTGGGCGTGGGGCAGGTGGTGTATTCCGCGATGTGCTATCCGCATGGCGGGATGATTGATGACGGCACGCTGTTCCGGCTGGGCGCGCAGAATTTCCGTTGGATCGGTGGCTCGGATGAGGGCGGCGTTTGGATGCGCGAACAGGCGGAGGCGCTTGGGCTCAATGTGCTGGTGCGCTCCTCAACCGATCAGATGCATAACCTCGCCGTGCAAGGCCCGAACTCCCGCGATCTGATCGACGAGATCATTTGGACCCCGCCGCATCAACCTGCGATCAAGGATTTGGGCTGGTTCCGCTTCACCGTGGGCCGGATCGGCGGGGCTTCGGGCGCGCCAGTGGTGGTGTCGCGCACGGGGTATACCGGTGAGCTGGGCTATGAGATTTTCTGCCATCCCAAAGACGGCGCCGCCGTGTTTGACGCGGTGTTTGGCGCGCAGGCGGCGAAGGGCATCCGCCCGATGGGGCTTGCCGGTCTGGATTTGGTACGGATCGAGGCGGGGCTGATTTTCGCGGGCTATGATTTCTCCGATCAAACCGATCCGTTTGAGGCGGGCATCGGGTTCACCGTGCCGCTCAAATCGAAGGCCGATGATTTTATTGGCCGCGACGCGTTGATCCGGCGCAAGGAAACCCCCGCGCGCAAATTCGTGGGCTTGGAAATTGAGGGTCAGGACCCGGTCGCGCATGGCGATTGCGTCCGAATTGGCCGCGCGCAGGTGGGCGAGGTGTGCTCTGCGATGATATCGCCGCGCTCACGCACGGTGATCGCGCTCGCGCGGATTGATGTGGCGCATGCAGATGCGGGCACCGCGGTCGAGATCGGCCAGCTCGACGGACATATCAAACGGATCGCGGCAACCGTGGCAGGTGTTGCCCATTACGATCCGACGAAGGAACGCCCGCGGTCGTAAGCCGCGGCGGATGCCGTTCGGGAGACCGGCATGAGGCCATGATCAGAGACGCCAAAAGGCGCGGGGATTGGGGTTGGGAGGACTTAAAACGGGGCGAAAACGCCTTTCCACAAGCAACAGGGAGCTTTGACGTGGAACAAGACATAGTCTCATTGGCCGCAACGGTGGCCGAACTACAAGCGAAGGCGGGCGCAACGGGCACGATGCTGTCCGAAGTGTTCTATTTCCTAACGATCCCGCTCATGGTTCTCATCCATGTTGGATTTCTCGCCTATGAGATGGGGGCATCCCGCACCAAGAATGCGCTGGCCTCAGGGATTAAGAACATTCTCGCATTCGCGATGATTGTCCCTTTCTTCTACTTCGTTGGTTGGTGGGTTTACTGGGCCTTCCCGACAGGCATCGATTTGTCGGCAGGCCCTGCGGGCATCTCGGGCCTTGAATATGCCAATTCAATCGCCGCACCGTGGAGCCCGTATATGGGGCCGAACCTCGATGACCGCTCATCGGGCGTGTTCTGGGGCGCGTTTGTGATGTTCGCGGCAACCACGGCCTCGATCTTGTCGGGCGCGTTGATTGAACGTATCCGCCTCACAGGCTTTGTGGTTCTCGCGACGGTTCTGGGCGGGTTCGTCTGGATTTTGGCGGCGGCTTGGGGCTGGCATGCGGATGGCTGGTTGGTCACCAAATTCGGCTATCATGATTTCGGCGCGGCTGGCGTGGTTCACCTGATTGCGGGCGCGTTCACCTTGGGCGTTGTCATCAACCTCGGGCCACGTATCGGCAAGTTTAACGCCGATGGCACCGCTAACCATATCCCCGGCCATTCGATGCCAATGACCTTGATCGGCCTTATGCTGATCATCGCGGGCTTCTGGGGCTTCTTGATGGGCTGCGTCATTGTTCCGGGCGAAGCATGGAGCTGGTCGGGCCTGATCACCACCACGATCTACGGCACGCCAATGACGCTTTCGGGCATGACGTTCAACACGCTGATGGGCATGGCGGGCGGTATTATCGGCGCGTGGATGATTACCCGCGATCCGTTCTGGATGATGTCGGGCGCGCTTGGCGGGATCATTTCCTGCGCTGCGGGCTTGGATCTTTGGTATCCGCCGATGGCCTTTGTGATCGGCTTTATCGGCGCGGCGACGATGCCTTTTGTTGCCTCCTTCGTGGAGCGCCAGAAGATCGACGATGCCGTCGGAGCGGTTGCTGTCCACATGTATCTCGGGTTCTGGGGGGTGATGGCCGTTGGCATTGCCGCACAGGGGTATCCGGCACTTGCGGGCGAAAACGTGATCGAGACCTCCTTCTCCGGTCAGCTCGTCGGCGCGCTCGTTATGACGGCTTTGGGCTTCTTCCCCGGCTACGGGATCTCGTGGGTCCTCAAGGCGATGGGCCAGTTGCGCGTGCCAGCCGAGGCCGAAATTCTTGGCCTCGACAAAACTAAAGTGCCTGCTTCGGCCTATCCTGAAGCTTTGCATCCCACCGTCACACCGGCTGAATAAGCCATTGATTTGAAAGGAAAGACAGATGGAAGCACCATTTGAGGCCAACAGTTGGGACGGGATCACGGGCGCGATATATGCGGGCTTTGGGTCTGGCGAGATGTTCTGGATCGTCCTTTGCTATGCATGCGTCTTGGTCGCGATGATTTTGGGCTGGCGGCATGAACGCCACGCCTACACGGCCGCCAAAAACGGCAAGCATTGAAGCACCTTTGGGGCGCATGCGATGGCCTGCGCCCCACCCCCTCAAAACGCCGATAATAAGGAATAGACGATGACCGCATCTTGGAGATTCTCGGCACTGGCCGACCGCCACCGCGCGCTAGGATCAGCGCTTGAAGATTGGAGCGGGATGGGCACGGCGTGGTCCTATGACAAAGACCCGATCGAGGAATACCTCGCGATCCGCACCAAGGCGGGTGTGATGGATGTCTCGGGCCTCAAGAAATTGCATATTATCGGGCCGCATGCCGCCTATGTGATCGACCGCGCCACAACGCGCAATGTCGAGAAGCTGAAACCGGGCCGCTCGACCTATGCCTGCATGCTCAATGATGCGGGGAAATTTGTGGACGACTGCGTAATTTACCGGATGGGGCCGAACAGCTTCATGGTGGTGCATGGCGCGGGGCAGGGGCATGAGCAACTCACCATGGCGGCGCAGGGGCGCGATGTGATGGTGATGTTTGACGACAATCTGCACGACATTTCCCTGCAAGGGCCGATGGCGGTGGATTATTTGGAACCCCATGTCGCGGGCATCCGTGATCTTGCGTATTTCAGCCATATCCACACGACTTTGTTCGGCGCACCGGTCACGATTTCGCGCACCGGCTATACGGGTGAGCGCGGCTATGAGATTTTCTGCCGCGGGCAGGATGCGCCGATGATCTGGGATCGGATCGTCGCGGAGGGCGCCGATATGGGGATCATCCCGTGCCGGTTTACCACGCTCGATCTGCTGCGGTCGGAAAGCTATTTGCTGTTCTTCCCCTATGACAATTCCGAGAAATATCCGTTCGCGGATGAGGCATGTGGCGACACGCTGTGGGAGCTGGGCCTCGACTTTACCGTCTCGCCGGGGAAAACCGGTTTCCGCGGTGCGGAGGAGCATTATCGCCTTAAGGGCAAGGAGCGTTTCAAGATTTACGGCGTGCTGCTTGAGGGAGAGGAAGCGGCCGAGGAGGGCGCGCCGATCTTGCAAGACGGGGTCGAGGTCGGGGTTGTGACGATGGGCTTCTACAGCCCGCTCAATAAACACAACGTCGGCATTGCACGGATGCCGGTGGCCTGTGCCGTGGATGGCACGCCGCTCACGATCCGCAATTCCACCGGCGAGATCAAAGCCGTCGCCCATTCGATGCCGTTCTACGATGTCGACAAAAAACGCCGCACCGCCAAGGGGTAAGCCTGCGGACGACCGACGGGCAGGGGCGCCGGTAGAGTGCCCCGCCCTCCCATCAACAGGGATATGACCATGAGCAAAACGATTTTTACCCCTTCGATTTCAACGCGCCCGACATACGCCGATCTTGTTTCGCGCGGCAGTGCGCCTGCGTTGATATTGGCGGAGGGTTTGGGGGCAGAAGCGATCCTCGCTCTGACCGCGAGCGATGCGTCAGTGATGGATCAGGCGCATCTGATTTTCATTCCTAACGAGACAGAATTTGGCCCCCGATTGAGTGCGCTGCGGCCAAAGCAATACCATGTTGGGCCAAGCTATCCCGCGATCCTGACGCGATTTAAAAAGGCATTGCTGGATGCGCGGATGGGCACACAGCTTTATCTTGCAGGGTCGGAGGAGTTGATCGGCCTCGCGACCGCCGAGGCGTTGAGCGCTGGCTTGCCATTGGACGCTATTCAAGCGGAGCATCGAGGGGCGATTACCCGCCGGATGCAATGCGTGCATTGCAAGGGCGTGACATTGGGTGTCAGCACCGATCCGTTCAAGTGTAGCCATTGCGGCCTGACCCTGTTTGTGCGCGATCATTTTTCGCGCCGGTTGGGTGCCTTCCAAGGCGTTTGCGTGGATGCGGAAGAGCCGGGATGCGTTCCGCCCGAGCGGGGGATTTCAGCATGAGCAGTCAAGTCCTGAATGTCGCGGAGGTGCAACCGCTCACGCCACTGGTCACGCGATTTCGATTCACACATCCCGAGGGCAAGGCTCTGCCATTGTTTTCTGGTGGGGCGCATGTGGTCGTGGAAATGCCGGATGGCGATGTGCTGCGGCGCAATGCCTATTCATTGATTTCCGATCCGATGGATGGTTCGGGGTATGAAATCGCGGTGCGCCGTGAGGACGGGGGGCGCGGCGGGTCGCGGTTTATGCACCGTGTGCAAGTGGGCGACCAGCTTCGCATTGGCGCGCCGGTAAACCTTTTCGCGCTTGATCTGCGGGCGAAAAAGCATGTGATGATCGCCGGCGGCATAGGAATCACGCCTTTCGTCGCACAGCTTAAACAGCTTGCGAAAATGCCGATGCCGTTTGAATTGCACTACGCCGCACGGTCGCGCGCGGAGGCGGCAGGTATCGCCCTGCTTCCACACTCCCCGCATATTCATGTGCATTTGAGCTCTGAGGGCAATCGCCTCGATGTGGGCGCACTTTTGGCAAAGCAACCGCTCGGGACCCATGTCTACACGTGCGGCCCGAAGGGGTTGATTGATGCGGTGGCCGAGACGGGCGCGCGGTTTGGCTGGCCCAAGGCCGCTCTCCATTCGGAGGAGTTTTTGTCTCCGCCCGAGGGAGCCGCGTTTGATGTAACACTCGCGAAATCGCGCATGACTCTGACGGTCGGACCGCACCAAAGCCTGCTTGAAGCAATGGAAGCCGCGCAAGTGGATGCACCGTGGCTGTGCCGTGGTGGCGCGTGCGGGCAATGCGAAACCGATGTCGTGACGTGCGACGGGCATATTGAGCATCACGATCACTGGTTGTCGGACGCAGAACGCCACGAGCAACGAAAAATCATGCCCTGTGTCTCGCGCTTCAAGGGCAGCGCACTTGTTTTGGACAGATAGGGGGCCGGTATGACGATCCGATTTAACGATGAGACCTTCCGCGACGACTATACCTATACGAATTCGCCGCAGGCCATTGCGCGCTTTCCGTTCCCCTTCCCCGATGACACCTACATGTACTCGGTCAATATCGAACCGCATAAAGGGGGCCCGGAGGGCACGCCGTTCAATGTGCGGTTTGACGTAGACGAGCATTACGTCAGCGAGATGAAAGATCGCGCGATTACGCTGAACGATGATCCGCTTCGGTGCCAATCCTTGCCGCATATGACTTTGGCGGGATGGGATTTGCTAGAATTGATCATGGTGTGCAAATCGGAGGATTATCCAGATCTCTTCACGCTCACGCGTGACGGCGATCATTGGCATTGGATCAATCGCCCGATGGGCATCGAGCAACGCTTCACGTTTCTGGACGAAACTACCCTGCCGTGCGGCCCGATGGAGTACATAACGCGTCAGGCGCAGGGCGATTTCGCGCTGCTGGATCAACGCGAGGGCAACCTGTGGATGGATGCCGGCATGGTCACATCGCAGGCCGATTGGTCGCTCGATTTTGATATCGGGATGAATTTCTTTGAATGGCACGCGCCAGTGCCGCGCGCCAACGAGATGGGCGTGTTCCAGCGCGCGTTGAAATATCTTATGAATGTGCAGCAAGATAGCCCCGCGCGGCGCTTGAACTGGACGATGACGGTCAATCCGCGGTTGGACACAAGCCCCGAGAATTACCATAAATGGGGGCCGGAGAAGCGGACGATCACGCCCGAAACTGTCGGCGCGAAACAATATCTGCGGGTCGAGTTGCAGAGCTTCTGGCGGCTGCCGCGTTCAAACGCTCTGGTATTCCCGATCCGGTGCTACCTGATCTCGTTGGAAGATCTCGTGACCGTTCCAAAATGGGCGCGGCGGTTTCACCGCGTGATCCGCGATCTGCCCGAGGATATGGCAACCTACAAGGGTTTTGAGATCAATCGGGCCGTCATCGTCGAGTATCTGGCGCAGTTTGACGACGGGGCGGTAACGTCCCCCGGCACCTTTGCTGATTAATGCCTCCGTTTTGATGGCGGATACCCGTCATGTCTCAAGCCCTGCGCCTTTGACATGACGGGTGTTTATGTGGACAGCGTCCTCAGCTGCGCGCGATCCGGTTCAGGACGGCGACGAGGACGATGCCGTAGAGAACATGCCCGACGAGTGCGACCCATGTGATACCCGCGAAGCCGAGGAAGAACGGAAGCCCTGCGATGAGGGTAATGCCGCCGATCGCGAACACCCAAAGGCCGAAGCCGTAAATCGCGGATTGCAGAAATACACCGCCGCGATTTTTCATAACGGCTTGCCATACGGGCTTGAAGATCATCAGCCAGCCGATTGGATAGCCGATAAGCCCGACGATATAGAAGTGAACAAAATATCCGGCGAAGTCGCCGTTGGGCAGCCCAAATTTGCCCAACAGGCTTTTGGCGAGGCCGTGGGGCGACAAGGTGGCGAAGCCGAGCATCGGGCTGATGACTTGGCCCCAAAGGTCAAATGCGAGCGTGGCGATAAAGCCCGCGATGAACATCGAGCCGATGGTTTTTACTGATAAAGCTGACATTTTTAACTCCTAGTGCTGGTGGTGTTCGGGTAGCTCGCCGCTTGTTCTCTAAGCGAGTAAGATTAAAGAAATGCGCGATTCACGATTTTTGATCTCAGCCACAAGGGCGTGAAAATCGATGTGACGACGCTGGGTTCTCCCAACCCTAGACGCCGTTTCGAGCCGATTGCGAGCAGAAAAACGGATAAAAAATTTGTTTTTTCGAGGCCGTAACAATCAGTGTTTGGCGCACGAATGGGTAAGACGCAGCAAAAGGAAAATCGTATGTTCAAACACACTGCCCTTGCCTTCGTCTTCTCCGCAATCGTCTCTGGCGGCGCCATCGCCGGCGAACAATATATCGATCAAACCGGCTTTGCGGTGTCGGGATATGACGTGGTGTCCTATTTCGATTTGCCGCAATCCGATATTGGAACGCCGCAGCAATCCCCGTTGGTTGGCAAGGCCGAATTGACGCAAACGTATAACGGCGCGACGTTCGCGTTCGCGTCGGAGGAAAACCTTGCGCGTTTTCGGGCCGATCCTTCCGCCTTCGTGCCGCAGTATGACGGGCATTGCGCATTTGGCGTCGCAAAAGGCAGCAAGGTTCCTGCGAATCCAACGCTATGGCGTATTGCGGATGGTAAGCTATACCTTAACCTGAACGAGAAAGTTGCCCGCCGTTGGGAGAAGGATATTCCCGACTATATTGAAGATGCGCAAGAGGAGTGGTCCGATTTGGAACCTGAGAAGGCTTCGGATGACGCAATTCCCGATTTCACATCTCAAGCCCCTGTCGCGAACTGATCGCGCCTCTTATCTGGATTTGACGTGACGCAAGACACTTCATCATCTCACCAAACTGCGCAGGCTCTGAAAGGCCTGCGCGTCATCGATCTATCGCGCATCTTGGCGGGGCCGACGGCAACTCAACTGCTGGCCGATCTTGGCGCGGAGGTTATCAAGATCGAGCGCCCCTTTACCGGCGATGATACCCGTGGATGGGGGCCACCGTTCGTGCAAGATGCGGAAGGGGCCGATACCCGTGAGAGCGCGTATTACCTTTGCGCCAATCGGGGCAAGCATTCTGTCGCGCTCAATATTGCTGATCCGCGCGGTCAGGCGATTGTCCGCGATCTGGTGATGTCCGCCGATATATTCGTCGAGAATTTCAAACCCGGTGATATGGCGCGCTACGGTTTGGATTATGCGAGCTTGAGCACGATCAATCCGCGTTTGATTTATTGCTCGATTTCAGGCTTCGGGCAGACGGGCCCCAATGCCCATCGTGCGGGCTATGATTTCCTCGTCCAAGGCGAAGCAGGTTTGATGAGCCTCACGGGCGAAGCTGAGGGCCAGCCGATGAAGGCGGGTGTGGGGATCGCGGATCTGATGTGCGGCATGTATGCGAGCGTTGGAATACTGGCGGCGGTGCAAGCGCGGCATGAATCAGGGCGCGGGCAGCACATCGATATTTCGCTGATGGATGCCCAGATCGCGATGCTGGTGAATCAAGGGGTTGCCTATCTGACCGATGGTCAGGTGCCGCCACGCCGCGGCAACGATCACCCGACGATCGTGCCGTACGGAACATTTCCCGCACGTGACGGCGCGTTTATTCTCGCCGTCGGTAACGATGCGCAATTTGCGCGGTTCGTGACACAGGCGGGCGCACCCGGGCTTGCGACCGATGTGCGTTTTGCCACCAACGCGGCCCGTGTCAGGCACCGTGAGGCGCTCCTGCCGTTGCTCGCGACATTGACCGAGGGCCGCACAAAGGCTGAGTGGTTGGCAATTTGCGAGGCGCATACCATTCCTGCTGGCCCCGTGAATGATCTCGCGCAGGTCTTCGCGAGCGATCAGGTCGCGGCGCGTGAGATGCGCGTCCGGCTGCCGCATCCCCTCGCGCGTGAGCATCATGTCGATCTGATTGGCAACCCGCTCAAACTTTCGCAAACGCCTGTGCAATACCGCAAGGCCCCGCCTCGTTTGGGCGAAGATACGCAGAGCGTCTTGGCAAATATTTTGGGGCTTACGCCCGAAGATCTCCGCAGCTTAGCGGACGCTAAAGTTATTCAAGGATATCGTGAGACATGACAACAACCGGTGCAGATATCATTGGTCGGTCGCTGAGCGCCGCCGGTGCAACACATGCTTTTGGCATTCCGGGCGGGGAGGTTCTCGCCTTGATGGAAGGGCTGGATGCTGCAGGGCTGAAGTTCTTGCTGGTCAAGCATGAGAACGGTGGCGGTTTTATGGCCGAGGGCCATTGGCACATGACGGGTGCTTTGCCCGTTTTGGTGGCCACCCTTGGTCCTGGCGCGGCGAATGCAGTCAACGTCGTTGCCAATGCGATGCAAGATCGCGTGCCGATGATCTTTCTCACGGGGTGCGTGGATGCGGCCGAGGCCGAAACCTATACGCACCAAGTGTTCGATCATCAGGCCATGATGCGCCCGATCGTGAAGGGGAGTTTCCGGCTTGCGCATGGGGCAATCGGCGCAGGGATGGCGAAGGCGATCGCGCTTGCGACATCGGGCCAGCCGGGTCCTGTTCATGTAGATGTGCCGATCGGCGTGGCGGAAGGGCGGGCCGACGAAACCGTGGTTGTTCCAGCGCGCGCGGGGGATGTCGGATTGCCGCCGGTGAGCACGCTAAACGCAGCGCTTGAGGCCCTGAAAGGGGCGCAGCGGCCGATTGCTATCGCGGGTGTCGACGCGGTGAATGAGGGCGCGGCAGCGGCCGTTGAGAGCTTCTGCCGTGCGCATGACATCCCGCTGGTCACGACCTATAAAGCCAAGGGTTTGATCGACGAGTCCGACCCGCTTTGTTTGGGCGCGGCAGGTTTGTCACCCAAAGCCGACGGGATCATCTTGCCGCTGATGGCGCAATCGGATTGTATTTTGTTGCTAGGCTATGACCCGATCGAGATGCGGATCGGGTGGCGTGACCCTTGGAAAGATAACCAGACCATTATCGAGATCGCGCCCGTTGCGCGTACACACGGGATGCATAGCGCGACGCATCTTCTGATCGGCAGCTTGGCGGAAACGCTACCCGCGCTTTCGCATTCTACCTCGGCCCGTTGGCCATCCGGCGCGCCCGCAGAGGCACGAGATGCGTTGAAAAAGGCCTTCGCGCCGAAAGCGGACTGGGGTCCGCATCAGGTGTTTGCGACGTTCCGTGATGTGATGCCGTCCGATACTGTGATTACGGCCGACAGCGGGGCGCATCGTATTTTGGTCAGCCAGATGTGGGATTGCCCGATGCCGCGCGGGATGTTGCAATCATCGGGCTTGTGCACCATGGCCTGCGCGGTGCCACTGGCGGCGGGAGCGAAGCTGGGGCGGCCCGATGCGCCTGTCGTCGCATTTGTCGGGGATGCTGGCTTGGAAATGGGCGCGGGCGAGCTTGCATCACTGACGGCGCACGGCCTGCCGATTGTTATTTGCGTGCTCGTCGATGACAGCCTCTCGTTGATTGAGCTGAAGCAACGCGGCACAGGGCGCGCCAATCTGGGTGTGGATTTCGGCACAGATGCGCGTGGTGCGCCGCAAGGCACGGACTTTGCCGCATTGGCAAGGGCCTTTGGTGGCTACGGCGCGACCGTGCAAGACCAGCAATCGCTGCGGGACGAAATTGCGGCGTCGATGTCGCGCGATTGCTTCACGTTGATCGCCGCGCGGATTCCGCGTCGGGCGTATGACGGAGCATTCTGATGCGTTTTGGTGGTGTGTGGTTTGGGTCAATCAGAAAGTTTTTCGAATTTGGTCTGTAACAATTTTTACCCCTGAAACGAAGATTAAGATGTCGTCCCCATGTCGGTAGGGCAGGGGGCGGGCGATACACGTTGAAAGGTATGTGCATGACATTTTCCGACGATATGAGCGGGATCCCCACCTCGCTTCCCTCCCATCTCATCGGGGAATGGAACACCGTCATCCACGGCGTGATGTCACATTCCGCCAGCACGGGCCCTGCGTTAAATGCGGTTCTTATGCAGGCCCCGGATTTTGCATTGGGACAGGCCATCCGAGGACTATCGTGCTTGTTACTCGGACGCGTCGAGATGGTTGCCGTCGCGCGTGAAGCCTATGCCGCGGCACGCAAAGGCGCGCCGGCAACGCAGCGCGAAATGGCGTTCGTTTACGCCCTTGGCGATTGGCTTCAAGGCCGTCCGTCCGGCGCTGCGGCGCGGCTGCAGATCCTTTTGAATGCCAATCCGCGCGACGCGCTGATGATGAAGATGATCCACGCGATTCACTTTATCATGGGCCGCTCGAATGAGATGCGCGCCTCGGTCGAGGGCGTCATGGATGCGTGGGACGATCATCCTTTGCGGGGATATTTGCTGGGGTGTCATGCGTTCACATTGGAGGAAACCGGTGAATATAAGCGCGCTGAAACTGTGGGCCGGGAAGGCGTTACGCTTGCGCCGGATGATGCGTGGGGTTTGCATGCGGTCGCGCATGTCTTCGATATGACGGGCCGCGCGCAACAGGGGCTTCAGTTCCTTGATGGTCGGGAGGGGGCTTGGGCGCATTGCAACAATTTCCGGTATCACGTCTGGTGGCACCGCGCCTTGATGCATCTTGATTTGGGTGAATATGACGCGGCGCTTGCGCTTTACGATGCTGATATACGCGCCGAAAAGACGGATGATTACCGTGACATTTCTAACGCCGCGTCGCTTTTGTCGCGATTGGAATTGGACGGAATTGATGTCGGGGACCGTTGGGAGGAGCTTTCGGAGCTCTCCGAGAGCCGTGCGCAGGACGGATGCCTTGCGTTCGCGGATCTTCATTACATGTTGGCCCTCTGTGGCGGCGCGCGCGATGCAGCGGCCGCAGGGCTGATTGCGCGGATGCAAAGCGCCAAAACGAGTTTGAACGAGGCCGATCGCATCATCTCGCATCCCGGGGTGCAAGTTGCGCAGGGGCTTCAGGCCTTCGCCAACGGTGAGTACACGACCGCTTGGCGCCATTTGCAGGCAGGGCAGAGCGATCTTCAATCGGTCGGCGGCAGTCACGCGCAGCGCGATGTATTTGACCGTGTGACCATTGAGGCGGCCTTGCGCGGCGGTCAGCTTGATGCGGCGGAAGCTATGCTGCGCGATCGGATGGATCGGCGCGGCGGATATTCGGACGGCTATGGCGCCGCGCGTCTGTCCCTCATCGATGCGGCCCGCGCGCAGGCGGTTTGACATGCAGACGACCCAGCAAAGCTCCGCGACGCCGCCTCTCTCGCCTAAGAAATTCCGCGATCCACGTCTCGATTTCTTCCGCGGGATCGGCATGTTCATTATTCTCATCGCACATATCACCAACAATCCGTGGACCCTATGGATTCCCGCGCGGTTTGGCTTCTCGGATGCAACCGAGATGTTCGTTTTCTGCTCGGGTATGGCGTCTGCGCTGGCGTTTGGCGGGCTTTTTGGCCGCGCCGGCTGGATGATGGGGACATTGCGGATCGCGCATCGGATCTGGCAGGTCTACTGGGTCCATCTGGGAGTCTTTTTCGTCACGCTGACGCTGATGCTGGCGCTGAATGCGACAGGGATTTTCGCGCGCGACGAGGTCAGCGCCTTGAACCTTATGCATTTCATCAATTCGACAGGCCCCAATCTCATCGGCTTGATGACATTGACCTATGTTCCCAACTATTTTGACATCTTGCCGATGTATATCGTGATCTTGGCGCTTATTCCGGTGATGATGGGGCTGTCGAAATTCGATCCGAGATTGGCGATCTTTGCGAGCGTTGTGCTGTGGTTCGCTGCGACGGCGGGGCTGAACTTGCCCGCCGAATTATGGTTCGAGAAGCCCTCGACGCGGCAATGGTTTTTCAATGCGTTTGCATGGCAATTGATCTTTTTCAGCGGCTTTGGCCTGATGATCGGCTGGATCCCTGCGCCCCCTGTGCGGCGTTGGCTTATTGCGGTCGCGATCGTCGTTGTTGTGCTCTCGATCCCGTTCGCTTGGTATAAAATCATCGGTCAATCCGAGTTTATCCGTGAATGGCGTCGCGATTGGGCGTTTCTGATCAGCAAGTCAAACTTCGGTATTTTACGCTTCGTCCATTTTCTGGCGCTCGCCTATCTTGCATGGGTGGCGGCGGGTGTTAAGGGCGCGCGCTTGGTGCGCGGCGGGAAATCAGGGGCGGTGATCGCATTGATCTGCCGCGTCGGTCAGCAATCGTTGGCGGTCTTCGCGGCGTCCATGGTGCTTGCGCGGGTGTTCGGCGCGTTCTTGAATCTCGCTGGCGGCGGTTGGTTGGCTGCGTTGATCATCAATGTCTTGGCGGCGCTCTCAATCATCGCGGTTGCGAAACTCGCAGCATTCTTCAAATCCCAGCCATGGAAAGTGGCACGCGGTTGAGGGAGGCTTCAATGAGGTGGTTAATACCGGCGCTGTTCATGTCGAGCGCACAGATGGCCTATGCGCAGTGCGGTGAGGCGTCCGAGGCCTGTCAGGTGACTGAGGGCGAGTATCATGTTGCATTGCCACAAGGGGATGGCCCGCATCCGGCGGTTGTGTTTCTGCACGGCCATGGAAGCTCTGGTGAGGGGACATTGCGCAACGCGGGCATGATCGATGCCATCGTTGCGCGCGGATATGCCGTCATCGCCGCGAGTGGTCAGCCGCTTGAGGGGCGTTCGGGGCGGTCTTGGGGTTTCCACCCTGATCGTCCCAGCGCGCGAGACGAGGCGCAGTTCATCGAAGCCGTAGCCGATGATGCGGCAGCAAGATTTGATCTCAAGCGCGATGATATGCTTTTGGCGGGATTTTCTGTGGGCGGCTCGATGGTGAGCTATCTTGCATGCGCGCATCCCGACGCTTTTACGGCCTATGCACCTGTTGCGGGCAATTTCTGGCGGCCGCATCCAGCGGCTTGTTCCGGTCCGGTGCAGCTTTTTCATACGCATGGCTGGGCGGATATGACGGTTCCGCTTGAGGGGCGGGTGATCCGATCGGAGTTTGCACAGGGCGACGTGTTTGCAGCGCTGCAAATTTGGCGTGAGACGAATGGCTGTGATTTGATGCGGCCCGACGAGCTTTCGTCTTCGGGTGATTTTCAGATGCGCCACTGGACGACATGCACCCAGAACGCGCAGCTAAGTTTTGCGATGCATCCGGGCGGGCACTCCATCCCGAAAGGTTGGGCCACCGCGGCATTGGACTGGTATGAGAGTTTGCCGCGCTAGCAGCCTTGGAAAAGACCCCGCCGAATTCACGGCGGGGCAAGGTCGTGCGCGTGGAGCAAGTCCACAGCGCACTGGCGGTAACCGTATAAAAATTCTGGTGATTGAGGCAGGCAGAGCCCTCAGTTCATCTCTGCGCGGATTTGCTGGCGCAAGAGATCGATGGGAACCATCTTCCCTTCGCGTTTGAAGTGCCAGTAGGTCCAGCCATTGCACGAGGGGGCGCCCTCAAGATGTGCGCCAACCTGATGGATCGAACCTTTCACATCATTGCCCACGAGCGTGCCATCTGCGCGCACCTTCGCCTTGTAGCGGTTGCCAACTGAAAACAGCTCTTCGCCCGGACGTAGCATGCCGCGCTCAACCAATTGGCCGAACGGAACACGCGGCTCGGCGCGTTTGGAGCCTGTGATTTCCAGCGCTTCCTTATCGAATTTGCGGACGCGCGCGATACGCTTTTCGGCGACTTCACGGTAGGCCGCTTCGCGCTCGATCCCGATAAATTCGCGGCCCAGCATTTTCGCCACGGCGCCAGTCGTGCCAGTCCCGAAGAACGGATCAAGGATCACATCGCCCGGATTGGTCGACCCGATAATGACTCGGTGCAGCAGGCTTTCAGGTTTTTGCGTCGGATGCGCTTTATCGCCGTTGTCATCCTTCAGGCGCTCGCCGCCATTGCAGATCGGCAAGACCCAATCGGAGCGCATCTGGATGCCCTCGTTGAGTGATTTCAGCGCTTCGTAGTTGAACGTATATTTGCTGCCTTCTGCCTTCGAGGCCCAAATCATCGTCTCATGAGCATTGGTGAGGCGCTTGCCGCGGAAGTTCGGCATCGGATTCGATTTGCGCCAGACGACGTCGTTGAGAATCCAGTAGCCTTGGTTTTGCAGCTCGGCGCCCATGCGGAAGACGTTGTGATAGCTGCCGATGACCCAGATCGCGCCGTTCGGCTTCAAGATCCGGCGGGCGGCGGCGAGCCATTCGCGCGTGAACTTGTCATAGGCCGCGAAGGACGAAAATTGATCCCAGTGATCGTCGACCGCATCAACCTTGGAATTGTCAGGGCGATGCAATTCGCCTTTCAATTGCAGGTTGTAGGGCGGGTCTGCGAAGATCAGATCAATGCTGCTCTCGGGCAGACTGTTCATCACCTCAATACAATCGCCGCCAATAATCTCGTTCAGCGGCAACTCTACGGGAGCCGCTTTTGTTTTGGTTTTGCTCATCTCTGCCTCGTTTTTTCGCCCGATGGGCGCTGTCGACTTGTGTCGATCTATGGCGCCTATGATGAGTCAGACGGGATTCGGCGTCAATTTCTTTTTTGAATCAATCACTTCGAGAAACTGCTTGATACAAGATATTGTGTACCGGCTTGAACGAACGTCTATGGTGCGGTGTAACCCCAAGATTTAGCAGGGCGGCGAGGTGGTCTGGCGTCGGGTATCCGGCGTTTCTTTCCCATCCATATCCTGGATATTGTTGCGCTAAATCCACCATTAGCAAATCACGTGCCTCTTTCGCGAGGATCGAGGCCGCAGAAATCGAAACCGACCGCGCATCACCCTTCACGATGGGCTCTGCCGAAAGGGTGAGATCGCGCGGAAGGCGATTGCCATCAACAAGGACATGATCAGGCCGTTGCCTAAGGCCGGCCACTGCGCGGCACATCGCAAGATGCGACGCCTGCAAGATGTTGATCTCGTCAATTTCTTCGACACTTGCATGGGCGATGCAAAAATCAGCGGTTTGCATGATCTGCGCCGCCAGCTCGGCGCGGCGTTTGGCCGAAAGTTTTTTTGAATCGTTGAGGCCCTCGGGGATCCGTGCCGGATCAAGGATCACGGCGGCGGCTGTCACGGGGCCGCACAGCGGGCCGCGGCCAACCTCGTCGACCCCCGCAATGAGCGTGAGGCCGCGCGCTTGTGCGGCATATTCGAAGCTATAATCGGGGATCATTTTCTCTGTCATGCCACTTCCTGCGATACTCAGAGGTTCGAATCAAGGTGGAGTTCAGAGCGAGTGATTGCGCGCGGCGGACGGATGTCGCCGCGCGCATGGGGCAGGACGTGTTATCGTCCTATATGGAAGCCGTTGCGTTCCAAGCAGCTGGTGCCGTAGACCGTGCGGCGGCCGTCGTGTTTCGTGCGGATATCAAAGGCGCAGGCGCGCGGCATGCGGCCCTCGAAACGGGATCGCGTCAGACAATCTTGCGAGACAGCCTGACTGCGACCGTTGCGACCCTGCACAGACATGACGCATGCCGCCGGTACACGGATAAGCCGTGCATCGCGCCGCGGCTCCCGAGGATCATCACGATGCCCGTCGCGGTATCCATCACGGCGCCCATCACGGCGCTCGTCATCATGCCCACGATCATCGCGGCGTGGCGCGGGCGCGCTGCGCTTCGAGTCGTTCTTCTTGTCGATTTCGTGGATGATTAAACCGAGCGCTGCGAGCCCAAGAATCGTGTTCACAGCTTTTTGGCCATCGGATGCCGCGAAGGATGGGGTCGTCATGCCGAGGGCAAGCGCGCCGGCCAGCAAGGTCGCGGTTGCGCGTTTGGAAAAGCGGCTGAGTTTGGGTGTCATCGTATTCTCCCGTGCAGGGGCCGGTTTGGCCCGTGTATCCATGGGTTGAGACTGCATCGGCGGAGGCGCGCTATGCAAAAACGGGTGTTTGATATCGGATAACATCGACGGCTGGCGGGCGGGATATTGCATAACGCACAGGAGCGGGGCAGGTTGGGCGAATGAAACAGTTCGCGCCCCTCATATTGACGACGCTCCTCGCGTTTGGTGGCTTTTCCGCCTCCGCGCAGGCGGCGTGTTTTGCCGATTACAAAGCGAAGCAAGATAATCCGTTGCGCCTCCATTACGGTGTGGCGCAACTGCCAGATGGCGCGTGTGATGCGGCTAAGGCGAAATCGGTGCTCGCGGGACGGCTAGCGCGCGAAGGCTGGACCTTGCTCAACATTCTCTCCATTTTCGGGCCAGAGGGTCTCGATGCAAGGAAAGCCAGTGCCGGACAAAACTTCCTCCGCTTCTGATAGCCTGCGTGTGGGGAACCGCGCCGTAGTCTTCGGAATGGGCGCGATTGTTGCCGTGCTCGTGACTGCCGCGGCGCTGCTGTTTTTTGCGTTGCCGGATGCCAATACCTTCAACGCGCGGGTTGAGCGGATTTTCATCGCCAATGATGCGTTGACGGGGCCGAGCGAACTGCGCTTGCTCGAAGTCTTGGCGCAATCGGGCACGGCGTTCTCTGAGGTGCTTTCGTCCTACCGGCTTATCATCTTCATCTTACTGCTGTTCGCGACGGCGCTGTTGATCGCGGCTTTGGTCTTTTTGGTGATGATCATCGCCCTCAACCGCCGCATGTCCGAAATTCAGCGTAGCGGCATAGAGGTGCGGAGCTTGCGGATTTTGCGTGCCGAAAATGCTGTCATGCTTAATGACATGGCGTTCTCACTGACCCCAGCCTTGATTGAGACACTTGCGGCGCTGGCGGAGGCGCGGATGGACGACGAGATCCTGACGGGGGCTGGTCTGGAGGCGGTGATTTCGGGGCGCCATCCATCGGATTGCGACGAGGCCGCGGGGGCGACGCGTATCAAGCGGTTGCGGGACGCGATGGGGAATCAACTCGTTGCTGAACTGCTTGTCAAAAATATTGCACGAAAGGGTTATACGTTGGCCGTGCCGCCCGAGAGGGTTCGGGTGGACTGACGGCGGCGTGCTCTTGCCCCTTCGCCCGCTCGGCCCTATATCGCGGCATTAATTCACCTTTGGCGCGTTGCATTGCGCCGCATTACTGGGGGCTGCCATGATCAAGACACCCTACTATCTGATCGACGAAGCGAAGCTTGTGCAAAACATGCAAAAGATCGCCTATCTCAGGGAAGCCTCGGGCGCGAAGGCCCTCATGGCGTTGAAGTGTTTTGCAACATGGTCGGCGTTCGATTCGATGCGCGATTATATGGACGGGACGACCTCGTCCTCGCTGTTCGAATTGCGTCTCGGACGTGAGAAGTTTGGCAAGGAAACGCATGCTTATTCGGTCGCTTGGTCGGATTCGGAAATCGATGAGGCGATCTCTTACGCGGACAAGATCATCTTCAACTCGCTGGGGCAATTGACGCGCTACGCCGAAAAATCGGCACATATCGAGCGCGGTCTGCGGCTAAACCCACGTTTTTCGACATCGGGTTTCGATCTTGCTGACCCTGCGCGGCCTTTCTCGCGTTTGGGCGAGTGGGATATGGCGCGGCTGGAAGAAGCCTTGCCGATGATTTCGGGGGTGATGATCCACTACAATTGTGAGAACCGCGATTTTGATCTGTTCGACGAGCAACTCACCCGTATCGAAACGGAATTTGGTTCGTTCTTGAGGAAGCTGGACTGGGTTTCACTGGGGGGTGGCATCCATTTCACCGGCGAGGGCTATCCGATCGACCGTCTTGCCGCGCGTTTGAAGGCGTTTTCCGAAAGCTTGGGCGTGCAAGTTTATCTTGAGCCCGGTGAGGCGTCGATCACTCAAACGACAACCTTGGAAGTCTCGGTGCTGGATATTTTGGATAATGGCAAGAAAATCGCCATCGTTGATAGCTCGACAGAGGCGCATATGTTGGATTTGTTGATCTACCGCGAGACGGCAAAACTGCCGCAAGAGGGCGATCACCGCTACGAAATCGCCGGAAAGACCTGCCTTGCGGGAGATATTTTTGGCGAGGCTTCCTTCGCCAAACCTCTGGAAATCGGGGATCGGGTTTCGATTTCTGACGCGGCAGGCTATACTATGGTGAAGAAGAACTGGTTTAACGGCTTGAATATGCCTGCGATTGTCATTCGCCAAGCGGATGGCACCGAGAGGCTGGTGCGCGAATTTATCTTCGCAGATTACGCCGCCTCGCTTTCCTGAGGGTTCGCCCTTGCTTCCGGGCCGTAAGGCCCCCTTCCCTGGACTCATGAAAAGGAGACAGCCGAAGTGAAACGTAACGTGCTCATCATCGGTGCTGGTGGCGTGGCCAATGTGGTCGCCCATAAATGCGCGCAGAACAATGACGTTCTGGGCGATCTGCATATTGCCTCGCGAACGAAGGCAAAATGCGATGCGATTATCGAGGGCGTTCATGCCAAGGGTGCGTTGAAGGTTGCGGGTAAATTCGAAGCTCATGCTTTGGACGCGATGGATTCTGCTGCCGTTGCGGCGTTGATCCGTGAGACCGGTGCGCAGATCGTGATCAACGTCGGCTCGGCCTTTGTGAATATGACGGTGATGGATGGCTGCATCGAGACGGGTGCCGCCTACATTGATACCGCCATTCATGAAGATCCCGCCAAAATTTGCGAAACGCCGCCGTGGTATGGCAATTACGAATGGAAAAAGCGCGATCTTTGCGCGCAAAAGGGCGTTACGGCGATCCTTGGTGCAGGCTTTGATCCGGGTGTCGTGAATGCTTACGCGCGGTTCGCGGCAGATGAGTATCTCGATGAGGTCAAATCGATCGATATCGTGGATATCAACGCTGGCTCGCACGGCCGATATTTTGCGACAAACTTCGATCCGGAAATCAACTTCCGCGAGTTCACCGGCACGGTTTATTCGTGGCAGAAAGGTGCGTGGCAAGAGAATAAGATGTTCGAGATTGGCAAGGATTGGGATCTGCCGGTCGTGGGCACGTGCCGCGCTTACATGTCGGGCCATGACGAAGTCCACTCCTTGGCCGCGAATTATCCTGACGCTGATGTGCGGTTCTGGATGGGGTTTGGCGAGCATTACATCAACGTGTTCACCGTTTTGCAAAACCTTGGCTTGCTGTCGGAACAACCGGTAAAAACCGCCGAAGGGCTGGAGGTTATCCCGCTCAAGCTGGTTAAGGCGGTCTTGCCAGACCCATCTTCGCTTGCGCCCGATTATACGGGGAAGACCTGCATCGGTGATTTCGTGCGGGGCGTGAAGGACGGCAAAGAGGTCGAGATCTTCGTGTATAACGTTGCCGATCACAAAGAGGCGTATCTTGAAGTCGGGTCGCAGGGCATCTCCTATACCGCTGGCGTTCCGCCTGTTGCGGCGGCGATGCTGGTGGCCGATGGGCTTTGGGATGCAGGTGGCATGCGCAACGTCGAGGAATTGCCGCCCCGCCCGTTCCTTGAGTTGCTCGGCAAGCTTGGCCTTCCGTCACGCGTCATCGATGCGTCGGGTGTCGACAGCGCGATTTGATCGCCAATCACTCTGAAAAAGCCCGCGAGGAATTATTCCTCGCGGGCTTTTTAATGCGCAACGATCATAAATGCGCGGTTCGGCCTAGAGCGTGGCCACGAATCCGGCCAGATAATCGCGCAAGGCATCACGGGTCTTGGCGTCCGTTAACTGCCCTTGCGCATCAAACTTTTGGTCAGCATGGGCAACGGCAAGTCGCCCCTCATACCAAGGCCTCGTGCCCAAAGCGCGGAGCGTTGGTAGCCAGTGGCCTTGCGAGAGAACCGTTCCAAAGCCACCTGGTGACGCGCCGATCACTGCGGTGGGCTTTCCTTTAAACAGCGCCCCACCGTTCCCGCGCGACATCCAATCGAGTGTGTTCTTGAACACGCCCGGAATGCCGCTGTTATATTCGGGCGTCACCAACAAGAGGGCGTCCGCGCCCGCCAGTTGCGTTTGCAGGGTTTTAACCGCGTCGGGCAATCCGGTCTCGTCCTCGACATCCCCGTTATAAAGCGGGACGGCATCGAGTGAGCCGATGACGATTTCCGCCGAGGAAGGGGTGAGGTTGCTTGCTGCGCGTAGAAGCGCGGAATTGAAGGAGGCTTTCCGTAAGCTGCCGGAGAGGCCGAGGATCTTGGTCATGTTTGAACTCCGTCTCGCGTGATCACGCAATGCCAAAGGGCATTTACGCCTTGCGAGACGACGTAGGGCGCAAGCCATGCAAAGAAAGGTTTTGCCCCCCTTCGCATGGCCCGCCACGAGATGGCCTCTTTACTTGGCAACGCCGGTCAATTCAGCGGTGATCGTCACGGGGCGGCCCTCTCTCAACGAGATATTCGCCGCCTCTGCAAGGGCTAGCGCGTTCACCCCGTCCTGAACGGTTGCGGGCATCGGGGCATCCGCGATGAGCGCATCGAGGAAAGCGCCCCATTCGATCTCATAGGCGCGCATGTACCGCTCAAGGAAGAAAAGTTGCGGTTTCGCGCTGGTCACGCCGGAGGTGGTCGCCTTGCGAACAGTCGTCTCGAGTTGGTTCTCGACAGACAAAAGCCCATCGGCCCCCAGAAGCTCCAATCGTTGATCATACCCGTAAACCGCACGGCGGGAATTGCGGATCGTGGCAATGCGACCGTCAGCATAGGTGAGTACAACAACCGCGGTGTCGATATCCCCCGCCTCCCCGATCGCGGGATCAACGAGGCAGGACCCCGTCGCCGAGAGCGTCTCGGGCATGCCAAACAGCCAGCAGCAGATATCGAAATCATGGATCATCATGTCGCGGAACAATCCACCGGACACTTTGATATAGCCCACGGGAGGCGGGGCCGGATCGTAGGACGTGACCGCGAGAAGTTCGCCCTTGCCGATATCTCCGGCATCATAGGCCGCTTTGAGTGTCGAAAAATTCGGATCGAACCGCCGGTTGAAGCCCATCATGACCGGTTTCCCCGCCGCCGAAACGGACGCGACAACTTTTCGGGCCCGTTCAAGATCAAGGTCGATCGGCTTCTCGCAGAACACGGCTTTCCCCGCAGCGATCCCGCGCTCAATCAGATCAGCGTGGGTGTTTGTGGAGGAGGCAATCAAGATCACATCAATAGAGCGGTCATTGAGGATCTCGTCTGCGCTGCGCACGGCGATACCGTGTTCGGATGCAAGCTCTGCTGCGGCTTGCTCCATGACATCGGTGACGGCGACGAGTTGCGCACGGGGGTCAGATTTGATCGAGGCGGCGTGGACTTTGCCAATCCGGCCCGCGCCAAACAGGGCTACATTCAGTGTCATGACGTTCCTTCCGAAAAATGCTGAGTGATGCGAGGTCGCGCGGATGCGGCGCGCGCAGCGAGGCAGCGAGCCCTTGTCACGCGACTGGCTTTGGGCCGCATATTTTCCATGACCCCTCCCAAGGTAGAAATATTGAGGGGACGACCGCTCCAACTCGTTCATCCCGCACTGCGCGCCAAAATGGAACGCAGCAGAATATTTATTCCATTTTACTTTTTGCGAGATTACACTTTGCTGTCAAGAGATGTGATGGGAGTAGAGCAACTGGATCAGGAAGTTACCCAAGCGCCAGTCAGCATTCCGCAATTGCTCGAACGGCTAGATCAGTTTGAGGGCACGTTCCCCAAACGTCTACGGCAATGCGCGGCCTGTTTGCGCGCCAATCTCGGCTCGATGGCTGTATTGACCGTCGCAGAGGTCGCGTCGGCTGCCGATGTCGCGCCCTCTGCCGTGATGCGATTTTGTCAGGCGCTTGGCTTTTCCGGCTATTCCGAGATGCAGGCTCTATTCCGCGCCGATTTCACGCCGCCCCGCCCCGCCTACGCCGAGCGGCTGACGTCACTGCGCCGTGATGGCGGGCAGGGGGCGGCGCAGTTGCTCGAGGGGTTCGTTGACGCCGCGCAAGGCTCACTCAATTTGCTCATGATGAGCGAGGCCGGTGCGGATATTGATAGGGCGGCCCGGATTGCGGCTGACGCAAGGACGGTCCACCTCGTCGGCATTCGCCGCGCCTATTCGGTGGTCAGCTATATGGGATATACCCTCCAGCAGATGGATGTCCCTTGTATGTCGCATGCCGGAACGCTGGGGACGGGCTATACATCCGCAATTCAAAGTGGCGACGTCGTGATCGCGGTAACTTTTGCACCATTCGCGCGCGAAACGGCAGAGGTCGTCGAAGCTGCGTATACCAAGGGGGTCCCGGTCGTCTTGATAACGGATACTCCGGATTGCCCGTTAGGCGATCGGGCTGGCGTGCTCCTTTTGGCGCGCGATCTGGACAATGGTTCGTTTCGCGTGCCTGTCGCTGCTATGGCCTTGGCGGCGGCACTCGTGGTGTCGATCGGAAGTTTGCGCGCTGCGGAGTGATCGGGCGGGCGAGTCGCCCCGTCGATCGGGATACGACTCGCAAATGGACCCCCGAGTCGGGCCAAAAAGTGAAATTATCCGCCAGATTCGGCCTGCGAGCCCCGCGAACGCTCTCGATCATGCGGCGCTTGGTTGAAATTCCTGCCTAATATTTGTCAGTATTTATTGGGTTTTTCGAGTTTTTGCG